>NZ_JBWKKU010000032.1:0-4155 GCF_056431445.1 Saccharopolyspora sp. NPDC045941 | reverse complement strand
CTTGCCTCCCCCCCCCCCCCCAAACCCCCCCCCCCCCCCCCCCCTCCCCCCCACCCCCCCCCCCCCCCCCCCCTCCTCCCCCCCCCCCCCCCCCCCCCCCCCCCCCCGGGCCGGGTGGTTCACGCGCCGGCGGGGCGGGCGAAGCGCAGGGTCCGGATTTCGAAGGGCTGCAGCCGCAGGTCGAATGCGTCGGTGGTGGCGTCGGGTTCGGCGAGCGGCCGTTCGAGGAGGTCGGTGCGGGTGACCGAGGTGGCCGGGAAGGAGGTGGTCAGCCGGGCGCGGGCCCGGGCGCCGCGGGATTCGTAGAGGCGGACCACGAGGTCTCCGCTCCGGTCGTCGGCGAGCTTGACCGCTTCGACGACGACGGCGTCGTTGTCCACGGCCACCAGGGGCGCGACGGGCCGCGAGCCGTTGATGGTGCGTTCGGGCAGGTTGATGCGGTAGCCCTCGCGGCTGGCGTCGCCGATGTCCGCCCCGACGACCAGGGCGTAGCGCAGGTGGTGGCGGCCGTGGTCGGTGTCGGGGTCCGGGAAGCGGGGCGCGCGCAGCAGGGACAGGCGCACGGTGGTGGTCGTGCCGCCGCCGGGGCGGGTGTCGCGGGTGACGTCGTGCCCGTAGGTGGCGTCGTTGACGAGGGCGTGGCCGTAGCCGGGTTCGGTGACGTGCAGGAACCGGTGGGCGCAGATCTCGAACTTGGCGGCGTCCCACGAGGTGTTGCTGTGGGTGGGGCGCATGACGTGCCCGAACTGGGTTTCCGCGGCGGAGCGGTCGGCGTGCACGTCCAGCGGGAAGGCCGCTTTGAGGAGCTTCTCAGTTTCGTGCCAGTCGATGTCGGTGTCGATGTCGACGCGGCGGGCGTCGGCGGCGAGGCCGATGCGCTGCTCCACTGTGGACTTGCCGAAGCGGCGGCGGATGCGGACGGTGCCGTTGTCGAGGTCCAGCTCGTCGAGCTCGGTGAGGTCGCGGGTGTGGTGCCGGTAGAAGGCGTCGAGGTCCCAGGCGTCCCAGGCGTTGGGGTGGTCGGCGTGCAGCTGCAGCAGGTTCGCGGGGCCGGCCAGCGCCTCGCGTTCGGCGGCGTGGTCGTAGACGGAGGTCAGCAGCCCGCGGTGGTCGATGGTGACGCGCAGCAGGCCGTTGTCGAGGGTGGTGGTGCCGTCGGGGTGGCGGGTGGCCGTCGCCGCGGCGGTGGTGATCGCGGTGGCCGCGCCGAGGGCGGGGACGCCGTTGCGGGCGTGCGGGGCGGCGTTGAAGGTCAGCGGCCCGGCGGGGTCGCCGGCCAGGGCGCGCAGCGCGCCGGTGATGATCGCTTCGAGTTCGGTGGCGATGCGGGCGTAGGCGGCTTCGGCCTCGCGGTGCACCCAGGAGATCGAGGAGCCGGGCAGGATGTCGTGGAACTGGTGCAGCAGCACCTGCTTCCACAGCCGGTCCAGCGCGTCGTGCGGGTAGTCGCGGCCGGTGGCGATGGCGGCGGTGGCGCACCACAGTTCGGCTTCGCGCAGAAGGTGTTCGCTGCGGCGGTTGCCCTGTTTCGTCTTGGCCTGCGAGGTGTAGGTGCCGCGGTGCATCTCCAGGTACAGCTCGCCGGACCAGACCGCGGGGCCGGCGTGGTCGGCTTCGGCGGCGGTGAAGAACTCCTCGGGGGTTTCCAGGCGGACGCGCGGGGAGCCTTCGAGGTCGGCGGTGCGGTAGGCGCGGGCGAGCATTTCGCGGGTGGGTCCTCCCCCGCCGTCGCCGTGGCCGAAGGGCAGCAGGGAGCGGGTGGCGTAGCCGTGCTCGGCGAAGTTGTCGGTGGCGTGGGCGAGTTCGGCGCCGCTGATCTCGGAGTTGTAGGTGTCGGCGGGCGGGAAGTGGGTGAACACCCGGGTGCCGTCGATGCCTTCCCACCAGAAGGTGTGGTGCGGGAACTTGTTGGTCTGGTTCCAGGAGATCTTCTGGGTGAGGAACCACCGCGACCCGGACTGGGCGACGAGCTGCGGCAGGGCGGCGCTGTAGCCGAAGGAGTCGGGCAGCCACACCTCGCGGGTTTCGATGCCGAACTCCTCCAGGTAGAAGCGCTTGCCGTGGACGAACTGGCGGGCCATGGCCTCGCCGCCGGGCATGTTGGTGTCGGCTTCCACCCACATGCCGCCGACCGGCACGAACTGCCCGGTGTGCACGAAGGTGCGGACGCGGTCGTAGAGCTGGTGGTGGTGCTCCTTGATCCAGGCCAGCTGCTGGGCCTGCGACATGGCGAAGTGGAAGTCGGGGTGCTCGGCCATCAGGGCGGTGACGTTGGCGACGGTGCGGGCGACCTTGCGGACGGTTTCGCGCAGCGGCCACAGCCAGGCGGAGTCGATGTGGGCGTGGCCGACGGCGGAGATCACGTGGGAGCTGGGGTGCGCGGGCCGGGCGAGGACGCCGGCGAGTTCGTCGCGGGCGGCGGGTGCGGTGCCGGTGATGTCGTGCAGGTCGAGGCGGTCGAGCATGCGTTCCAGGGCGCGGAGGATCTCGTGGCGGCGCGGCGAGTCCGCGGGGAGTTGCCGCATGAGCTGGTCGAGGACCTCGGCGTCCTGGACGAGTTGCCACACGGGTTCGTCGAGGACGGCGAGGTCGGCGCGGCGCAGCCGGTACAGCGGCGGGGTCGCGGTGGTGGGTTTGGTGCCGAGGCCGGTGGGCCGGAATCCGTTGTCCCCGAGGATGATCGGGTTGGCGGCGGCTTCGACGTACCAGGTGCGGTGCCGGCCGGCGGAGTTGCGGCCGGCGGGCAGGTGGGTGTTGCGGGGGTTGAGGCCTTTGATGGGGGTGCCGTCGGCGCTGTGGGCGAGACCTTCGCACTGGAATCCGGGGCGGTCGGCGTCGAAGCCGAGGTCGACCACGACTTCGACGGTGCGGCCGTCCCAGTGCGGCGGGATGGTGGCGGCCAGGCGGAACCAGCTGGTACCCCAGGCGGGTCCCCAGGCTTCGCCGATGCCGGCGGGGGCGTAGTCGGCGCGCAGGGCCTCGGCGACGGGCACGGGTTCGCCGGGCGCGTGCCAGACGGCGATGTCGCAGGGCAGCGTTTCGGCGTAGTAGGCGGGTCGCAGGCGTTCGGCCAGCACCCGGTCGAGGCGCTGTTCGACGATGCGGCGGTCGTCGTGCATGTGCTCCCCCGATGCGCTCGGTGTGATCGCGATCATGCTGGCACATCTCCGGGGCGGGTGGGCAGCTGCGAATCGGGTGGTGGCGCGGTTGCCGACCCATGGGTAGGGACGCATCCTGCGGGTGTCCACCCGTCGGCGTGGAAAGGCGACGTCATGGCGACCTGCGAAGTCTGCGGCAATGACTACTGGATGACCTTCGAGGTGCACACCGTGGGCGGCGGGGTGCACACCTTCGACTGCTTCGAATGCGCTGCGCAGCGGCTCGCGCCGCAGTGCGAGCACTGCGGGACCCGGATCCTCGGGCACGGCGTGGAGGCCAGTGGCCGGTTCTTCTGCTGTGCGCATTGCGCGCGGCAGTCGGACATGGCCATGGCCGGGGAGCTGCGCGACACCGTCGGTGCGCATCCCGGTTGATGGTCCACCCGGGGCATGCACGCAGCGTCGGCAAAGCCCAACGGACGTGCCCCTATCGATGGATAAGCACCCTATCTGAATCTTCGTTATCAATACGTTATGAATTGCGAGAAACACGTGGGCTACCTGCGACGACATGGCGGGTGAGACGGCTTCTTCCCGCCTGGTTCGCGCCGGTTGTCGCGTCTGGGATTTGACAACGGGGCGAAGCACCGTCGACTCATCCCCTCGAAGTTAGTGGAGGACGCCCCGATGGCAGGTCTGGTTCGCTGGCTGGGCGGCATGGCACGTGAGATGCAGCGGGCCCGCATGGTGATGCGGAACCCTGCGTCGAGCGGCCAAGCCCGGCGCTGACGTCCGTCAGTACCCAACCCTGCCCGGCCGCTTTGCCGGGCGCGGTCGAGGCATCGGTCCGGCGGCCACGCGCCGCGACGCAATACCGGGGCAACCAACAACCGGGCGACTGATGCCGGAACCTGCTGAAGACACTGGTGGCGTGGGGGGGGGGGCAAGGGGAAAGGGGGGTTCTGGGGGGGGGGGGGGGGACGGGGGGGGGAGAGGGGCCCCAAACCAGTGGGGGTCGCCCGCAGGATGGTTCTCACCCCGGTGGTGGGTGGCGTGA
>NZ_JBWKKU010000031.1:0-105878 GCF_056431445.1 Saccharopolyspora sp. NPDC045941 | reverse complement strand
CACAACCAACGCTGGGACATCGCCATGCGCGACGGGAGGCCCGAGTTCGTCCCACCGCCCACAGTGGACCCCAGACGAACACCCAGACCAGGCGGTACAGGACTACCCGCCCGGCACCGCGAGTACCTCCGGGAACTCATCCCCGCACCACGGGACCCGGCGGGCGCGGCATGATGCCCAGGTGGGTGTGGTCGCGCGGAGGACATCGGACGTAGGATGTCCGGGCAACGTTTGGTGGTGCTTGATCGGTGGAGGGTTTGATGGCGGGTGGCGGCAAGTTGCTTCAGGACAAGGTCGTCGACCTGATCCTGGAGTCCGGGCTGCCGCCGGGCGCTCCGCTGCCGAGCGAGCCGCAGCTGATGGCGCAGTTCGGCGCTAGTCGCAACTCCATCCGGGAGACGCTGCGTGCGCTGCACACCCTCGGCATCGTGGACATCCGGCACGGGTACGGGACCTTCGTAGGGGAGGCGCCGGTGACCGCGCTGCTTCCCGGGTTGCTGTTCCGCGCTCGGCAGTCCGCTCGGCAGGACGCCTCCACGCTGGCCGACTTCCTCCAGCTGCGGCGGATCCTCGAAACCGCGTTGATCTCCGAGGTGCCGCAGCGGGCCGACGACGAGCTGATCGGCGAGCTAGAGTCGTGCATCGCCGAGATGCGCAGCGGCGACGTCGTCGAGGCGGATCGGCGGTTTCACCAGGCGCTGTACCGGCCGGTCGGCAACGAGATCGCGGTGCAGCTCATCGACCTGTTCTGGACCGTCTACCACCGCGTGGAATCCGAGATCGATCCGCCCGAGGTGGTGCGCGACGAGATCGGCGACGAGCACCAGCGCATCGTCGACGCCATTCGCGCCGGCGATTGCGACGCGGCCGCCGGGGAGATGGCCAGGCACTTCTCCGACATAGAGCGGCGTTCGCGGCGCTTCGTCGACGAGCAGCAGTAGCCCGCCGTGGAGCAGCTAGACGACCTCGATCGCCGGATCGTGGCCGCCCTGCAGGTCGACGGCCGGGCGAGTTGGACAGACATCGCGGGCGTGGTGGGCACCTCGGTGACCACGGTGGCCCGGCGCGCGCAGCAGCTGCTGGCCGGCGGGATCGTGCGGATCACCGCGCTGACCAGGCTGCAGCAGGGCGGCGACGGCGACCTGTTCCTGGTCCGGGTGTCCTGCGCGGCCGGTCAGCAGTTGGCGACGGCCGCTGCGCTCGCGGACCGTCCGGACGTCCGCTTCCTGGCGGTGCTGACCGGCGAACACGACCTGATCGTCGAGGTCCAGGTCCCGAACGGGGCCGGTTTGCACGCACTGCTGGTGGAAGAGCTGCAGGGCATCCCGTGGGTGCGGGACAGCGTCGCCGACCTCGTGCTGCACACCTACAAGATCGGTCAGGACTGGAGTCGCCAGCTCCTCGGCAGCTCCGGTGTGCTGTCCGAGCCACGCACGCTGCACTTGTGCGAAGACTCGCACTTCGACGAGCTCGACGGCCGGATCGTCGCGCTGCTGCACGAGAACGGTCGCGCCGGTTTCCAGAGCCTTGCCAAGCAGCTCGGCGTCAACGAGAGCACCGTGCGGCGGCGCTGTGAGGCGCTCTTCCGCCAGGGTTGCGTGGAGACCGTGACACTCGTGCCTGCCGCTGCCCTCGGGTACGGGGCCGAGGTCCTGCTGTTCGTTTCCGTCGAGCCCTCGAAGCTGGAAGCCGTTGCCGCGCGGCTTTCCGAGCATCGCGGCGTTCGGTTCGTCGCCGCTCTGCTGGGCCAGTACTCGCTGGTCTGCGAGGTGATCATGCCGACCACCGCGGACCTCTACCGCTTCGTCACCGGCACCCTCGGCCGCATCGACGGGGTCCGCAGCTGGCAGGCGAACGTGGAGGTCCTGACCGTCAAACGCGGCTTCGTCGTGGTGCCCTGGGCGCAGGCCGCGCTGGCGAAGGCCCGGAATACGGCTGGTGGCCCAACGGATTAGGCCGTCGATTCTGCCGATCAGATCCCTACTGGCGAGTAGCATCTGTCGCGATCATGACGATCGCCTGGAGCATCAATGACGATCAGCCGTCGGCACCGCATGCTCATGCTGTGCTCCCTGACCGCCGCCGGGATGCTCGGCGCGACATCGGTGAGCGGCGATCGACTACGTCGAGCAGAGCCTCGACCCGACCGCACCCGAACCGCGATGCGAACCGAACCCACCGGTCTTCTGATCCGCTCGCCGCCTACGGGCCGCGGACCTCCTGCCACTCGACCGCTGAACCTTCCCCCGCGGGATCGCGGACCGGCGGGGTCAGGCGGGCGATGTGCTCGTCGATCAGTTCGTCCAGCTCCGCCAGGCGGGCGCGCAGCTCCTCGGTGCGGCGGCGCGACGCGCCCGGCAGCTGCGCCGCCAAGTGCCCGTACTCCGCGAGCACGCTGGGCAGGTCGCTGCCGTCCTGCTGCCTGGGGATGTGGTCCATGCCTTGATGGTGCGGGCCGTGGCGGGATTCGTCGATTCGATCAGGCGGCGTCGAAGCGTCGCCGCCGAGGCCCGCCGAGCCCGGATATGCTCGCCGGAGGTTCACCCGGTGTGATGATTTTTTGGAAGGTTGGGGTGTGGAGATGACCGACACGGCCGCGCTGGAGCGGGCCCGGGCGCTGCTCGCCGAGCACCCGGTGATCGACGGCCACAACGACCTGCCCTGGGCGCTGCGCGAGAACGTCGGCTACGACCTGGACCGCTGCGACATCTCCCAGGACCAGTCGGCGCTGCTGCACACCGACCTGGCTCGGCTGCGGGCCGGCGGCGTCGGCGGCCAGTTCTGGTCGGTGTACGTCAAGGCCGAATTCCAGGGCGACAAGGCGGTCAGCGCGACCATCGAGCAGATCGACTGCGTGCGCGCCCTCGCCGCGCGCTACCCGGAGCACCTTCAGCTGGCGAACACCGCCGACGAACTCGTCGCGGCCCGCGCCGCCGGCCGGATCGCCTCGCTGATGGGCGCCGAGGGCGGGCATTCCATCGCGTGCTCGCTGGCCACCCTGCGCGCCCTGTACGAACTGGGCGTCCGCTATCTCACGCTCACCCACAACGACAACGTGCCGTGGGCCGACTCGGCCACCGACGAGCCTGCCGCGAACGGCCTGACGCGGTTCGGCGTCGAGGTGGTGCGCGAGATGAACCGGCTGGGCATGCTGGTCGACCTCTCGCACGTCGCCCCCGACACCATGCGGGACGCGCTGCGCGCTACCCGGGCGCCGGTGATCTTCTCGCACTCCTCGTCCCGGGCCGTCTGCGACCACCCGCGCAACATCCCCGACGACGTGCTGGCCGCGCTGCCCGCCAACGGCGGCGTTGCGATGGCGACCTTCGTGCCGAAGTTCGTGCTCCCGGCGGCGATCGAATGGAGCAAGCAGGCCGAGGCCGTCCTGGCCGAGCGGGGCTTCCACCCGCTGGACACGACCCCCGAGGCGCTGGAGGCGCTGCGGGCTTACGAGGACGCCACCCCGCGGCCGGTCGCCACCGCCGCGACCGTGGCCGACCACCTCGACCACATGCGCGAAGTGGCGGGCATCGACCACATCGGCATCGGCGGCGACTACGACGGCGTTGCCTTCACCCCGCAAGGCCTGGACGACGTCGCCGGCTACCCGAACCTGATCGCGGAGCTGCTGACCCGCGGCTGGTCCGAGGCCGACCTCGCCAAGCTCACCTGGCACAACGCCGTGCGCGTGCTCCGGGACGCGGAGGCCGTCGCCCGCGACCTCCAGCGCACCGAGCGCCCGTCGATCGCGACCATCGAGCAGCTGGACGGCGCCGACGGCCCTCGTTAGACCATTGGGGCGGGACGGTGAGACATCTGTTGACCAGGTGTCTCACCGTCGATAGCTTCGGGGCGTCGAACACCCGCCCGAGACGAGGTGCTGCGAATGAGGCGTTTCGACCGGCTGGAGCGGATCCTCCAACTTGATCCCGACCGCGACTGCGAGGAGATCTACCGGCTGCTCGCCGAGTACGAATTCCCCTGGGACATCACGAAAGCCCTGGAATTCGCGCTGTTCCGCACCTACGCGGTGCCCAGCATCGGCCGCCTGCTCGACCGCACCGGCGAGTTCACGCGTGCCGCGCAGAAGCGCTACGACGACACCGTGCTCATCCTGTTCGAGATCTTCCACTGGGGCACCGAGAGCGACCGCGGGCGGCAGGCGCTGGAGCAGCTCAACGCCATCCATGGCAGGTTCCGGATCAGCAACGAGGACTACGTCTACACCCTGTCGACGTTCGTCGTTACGCCGGTGCGCTGGATCGACCTGTTCGGCTGGCGGAAGCTGCACCCGCGCGAGGTGCGGGCGCTCACCAACACGATGCGGCGGCTCGGCGAGGGCATGAAGCTCTCCGGCATCCCGGAGACCTACGCGGAGTTCGAGCGGCTCTTCGACGACTACGAGCGCGAGCACTTCGCGTTCGACGCGGGCGGCCGCCGGGTCGCCGACGCGACGCTGGAGCTGTTCGGAGCCTGGTATCCGAGCCTGCTGTCGCCGGCCGTGGCGCGCGCGGCGCGCTTCCTGATGGAGCCGCACCTGCTGACCGCGTTCGGCTTCCCGCAGGTCGCGGACGTCGGACGCAAGGCCGCCGAGGCGGCGCTGAAGGTGCGTGCCGGGCTGGTGCGGATGGGCCCGGCCCGGCCGGATTCCCGCCCGGTGGCCCCGGATCCGCTGTCCTATCCGGACGGTTACGAGATCGCCGGTCTCGGCCCGGACTCGTTCCACCGCCACCAGGCCAAACGCCGGGCGAAGCAGGCGGCCTGCCCGGTGGCCACATGACGCCCGACGCGCTGGAAGGTGCGTTGCGGCGCCCGTTCGCGGAACCGGCGAACGATCGAGTGCTGGACGCGGCGCGGGAGGCGTTCGAGGACGTCGGCATCCAGCGGACGACGATGCGCGACATCGCCCGCCGCGCCGGGCTCGGGCGCGCCACGGTGTACCGCCGCTACCCGGACCGGGACGCGGTCGTGGCGGCCGTGCTGATGCGGGAGGTCCGAGCCTTCCTCGCCTGGCTGGACGAGCGGATCGACCACATCGAGGATCCCGCCGAGCAGATCGCGGAGTGCTTCGTCGCGGTCGTCACCGGGCTGCGCGGGCATTCGCTGCTGAACCGGCTGCTGACGCTCGAACCGGCGGCGGCGCTGCCGGCGTTGACCGTGGACGCAGGTGCCGTCCTGGCCGTCGCCCGCGGCTACCTCGCCGCGAAGATGCGCGAGCACCAGCAGGCCGGTCGGCTGCGGAGCTTCGATCCCGAGCCCGCGGCGGAGGTGTTCGTGCGGCTGGCGCACTCGATGCTGCTCAGCCCGCCCGGCTGCATCCCGGCGGACGACGACGCACGGTCCCGCGCCTTCGCCCGCGCCCACCTGGTTCCCGTGGTCACCGGCTAGAGCAGCTTGATGTCGTCGATGAGCCAGCGGTCGTCGACCTGCACGAGGGTCATCTGCATGCGGTTGCGGTCGATGCGCGGCTGCGGCGTGTTCACGTTGGTGATCTGCTGGTCCACGAACAGCGCCACCACGGCGCGCTGCTGATCCGACTCGACGATGCCCGCCGACAGCACCGAGCCGTGCGAGACCGCCCGGTTCTGCTTGATCAGTTCGGTGAGCCCGGCGCTGATCTGCTTGTACTGCTCGGCGAACTGGCCGTGCGAGTTCGCGGTCACCGCGGCGAAGTTCCGGTCCAGCTCGTTGAAGTCGTAAGTGGACAGATCGGTGGCGTAGGTGCGGGCCGCCTCCAGCGCGCCGGAGCGGGCTTGCGCGGCCGAGCGTTCCTGGAGCAGCTGCCAGCCGAGGTAGCCGACGACGCCCAGGATCACGACCACCAGCGCGAGCACCGGTAGCGGCTTGCGGAGCGGTCGGGGCTTGACGTCGTGATCGGCTGCGGTGGCGGTGGCGGTCATCAGCGAACTCCTTGCAGCGGAATCGAATACCAGGGACCCGGGCGCGGCGCGTTGGCCGCGCCGCGCTGGCCGAAGTTCGGCTGGTCGGCGGGGCAGTGCCAGTCGAGCCCGGCCTCGCGGGGAGCCACTTCGGTGGGGGAGCGGCGTTCCTGCGGCGTGGCGCAGATCGGGCCCTGCGTGCCGACGAGGTAGAAGTCCGCGGTGTCGCCGTGCACCACGCCGCCCAGCCCGGACAGCCCGGCGGGCAGCGAGATGATCAGCTGCTCCAGCGCCGGCGCGCGGACGGCGACGATCTGGCTGGTGGTCACCAGGTTGCCCAGCAGGGCGGTGGCCGCCGGGTCGCTGCGCGCGAACAGGTCCGCGAGCTGCCTGGTGGCGCCGGGCGCGGTGTCCAGGATCCGGTTGATCTCCGGTTCGCGGTCCCGGATCTGATCGCTCAGCGAGTGCAGGCCCGCCGCCAGGTCGCGGATCCGGTCGCCCTGCGCGCCGTCGGGGCCGACGAGCGTCCGCGTCCCGTCGACCACGCCGTGCAGCTGCGGTTGCCGTTCCCGCAACACCTTCAGCAGCGTCGCCGAGTCGTCCAGGGTGCGGGCGAGTTCCGGGCCGGCGTCCTGCAGCCCGGTGGCGAGGGCGTCGGTGACCGTCGCGACGTCCTCCGGCCGCAGCTGCTCGCTGAGCTCGGTGAAGTGCACCAGCATGGTTTCCAGCGGCATCGGCCGTTCGGTCCGATCCCGTTCGATGACGCTCCCGTCGCGCAGGTAGGGGCCGGAGTCGTGTTCCGGTTGCAGGTCGACGGTCTGCAGCGCCAGCGGCGTGGCCATGCTGACCACCGCCCTGGTGTCGGCCGGAACCCTGGTGTCGGGATTCAGCGCCAGCCGCACCGAAACCCCGCCCCCGCCCGGGTCCAGCCGCACGTCGGAGACGGCCCCGATCACCACGCCCCGGTAGGTGACCTGGGAGGTCGGCGTGATCGACGCGCTGTCGGCCATCCGCATGGTGACCCGTATCGGCTCGCGCAGCGCCTGCGGGCCGGCCACGTTCGTGACCACGTAGTACGTGCACGCGATGCTGATCACCAGGAACAGCGCGAGTTGCGCCAGGGTGAGGCGGCGGTTCATCGGGTGCCTCCTCGCAGGATCGCGCCCACGCCACCCTGGCCGGGCGCTGGCATCGGAGCACCGGGGGCGAGCAGCTGCACGACGGTGCCCGGCACGTCGAGCGTGCCGTTGAACAGCAGGTAGTCGCCGGGCGCGGCCTGCTGGAACAACCCGTAGAACCGGCGCAGCGACTGCACCGTGGTGCCGATGCTGCCGTCCAGGGCCTGCAGATCCGCCAGCACCGGCCGGAACTGCTCGACCTGCCTGGTCAGGGACTCGTCGGTCTGGTTCAGCAGGGCGGTGGTGGCGTTGCTCAGCGACGCGGTGTCGTCCAGCAGCGCGGTGAACCGCTCGCGCTCGGCCAGCAGCGCGTCGATCGCGGGCCGGACCTGCGTCAGCGCCGCGTCCAGGACGGCCTGGTTCTCCGCCAGGTGCCGGGAGGTGGCGTGCATCGAATCGATCAGCCCGGTGAGCTCGTCGCGGTGCCGGTCCAGCGAGGTCAGGATGTGTTCCAACCGGCCCAGCAGGTCCCGCGTCTGCTGTTCGCGGCCGGCGAGCGCGGTGTTGAGCTCGGTGACGATGGTCCGCGCCTGGTCCAGCCCGGAGCCGTTGAGCAGGGTGGCGACCGCGGCGAGCGCGTTCTCGACGTCCGGGCCCCGGGAGGTCCGCTCGATCGGGATGACCGACCCGTCGCCGAGCACCTCGCCGTCCGATGTCGACGGTGGTTGCAGGATGACGAACTCCTCGCCCAGCGGCGAGGCCAGCTCCAGGCGCGCGGTGGTGCCGGCGGGCAGGCGGACGTCCTGGTCGATGTCGAGGGTCACGACGGCGCGGAAGTCCGCGGTGCCGATGTCCGACACCCGGCCCACCACGGCCTGCCCGATCCGCACCGCGCCGCCCATCGGCAGCCGCCCGGCGTCGGAGAACACCGCGGTGACCTGGTATCCGGAACCGCCGTCGCCGACCGGCAGGTTCTGCAGGCTCAGCCCGCACGAACTGGTCAGGAGCACCGCCGCGAGCATCGCGGGCGCGGACCGGTTCATCGGCCACCTCCGAGCAGCGCGCGCAGGGGCTCGACGTCCGGTGGGAACGGGACCGGGTTGGTGATGCCCGCTCCGGTGCACAGCGGCAGCGGCAGCCGGCGGCACAGCTGCGCGGTGGTGTCGAACTGGCTGAGGTTGGCGGAGATGTTCAGCCGCAGCCGGAGGCGTTCGTCCTCGGTGATCGCGCGGTCGAAGTTGTCCATCGCCAGCGGCATCGTGTCCAGCGTTTCGGCGAGTTCCTGCTGCCGGGCGGCCAGCGTGCCGGTGAGCTGGGCGAGCCTGCCGACGTCGCCGCCGAGCTGTTCGCCGTGCTGCCGCAGCAGGCCGTCGACGGCGACCAGCACGTTGGAGAGCTTGCCGATGGCGTCGCCGATCTCCTGCTGCTGCGCCTGGAAATCCGCTCCCGCTTGCGCGGTCGAGGCGGCCAGCGACTCCACGGTGCCCCGGTGCTGGACGAGGACCTGCACGAGCCGGTCCAGGTTCTCCAGCAGCGCACCGAGATCGCCGCTGCCGCCGGCCAGCACCTCGCTGGCCCGCGCGACGTTGGTGATCGCGTCGTGGATCTGCGGGCCATGCCCGTCCAGCGCCGCCGCGCTGCTGCGCAGCAACCGGTCGAGCACGCCGGGATCGCCACCGGACGGGCCGACGGCGCTCAGTAGCGCGTCCAGCGACTTCGCGAGCTGGTCGAACCGGATGGGGGAGCGGGTGCGCTCCACCGGGATCACCGCGTCGTCGGCCAGCCTGGGTCCGCCGGTGTAGGCGGGGCCGAGCTCGACGTAGCGGTCGCTGATGATCGCCGGGCTCATGATGTAGGCCTGCGCGTCGGCGGGCAGCGCGGTGTCCGCGGGCATGCTCATCCGCACCCGCACCGTCGCGCCCTGCGGCTGCACCGACTCGACCCGGCCGACCTCGACGCCGAGGATCGCGACGCGGTTGCCGGGGAAGATGCCGTCCGCGAGGGCGAAATCGGCCGAGATCTCCAGATCGGCGCGGGGCGCCAGCACGCCGAACCAGCCGCCGGTGACGAGCGCGACCAGCACGACGCACGCGATCAGCGTTCTGCGGCTCATCGGCACCCCTTGAACAGCCCGGCGGCGCACAGCACGTTGTCCGGGACCGGGCCCAGCGGCGCGGTGACCTCGCTCCACGGGCCGTTGCCGGTGGCGTTGGTCAGGTAGCGGCTGGCCGGACCGAGCCGCCGCAGGCTCTCGTCGATGGCCTGGTCGTTGCGCGCCAGCGAGTCGGTCAGCGCGTGCAGGTCCGCCAGCAGCGGATCGAGGACGTCCCGGTTCTCCCGGAACAACCGGTCCAGCTGGTCGGTGATGGTGTGCACGTCGGTGATGAGCTGGCGGATCACGGTCCGGCGCTGTTGCAGCGCGTCGACGATCAGCTGCGCGTCGCCGAGCAATGCGACCAGCGTGTCCTGCTGCTCGACCAGCGTCGTGGTCAGCATTTGCGTGCCGCGCAGCAGTTCCTGAACCTGCACGCCGCGTTCCCCGACGATCGCCGATGCGGCCGCGATGCCGCCCAGCGCGTCGCCGAGCAGCCGCGGGTCGTCCGGCGACACCTCGTCGAGGGTGTCGATCATGGCGCGCAACTGCGGGAGGTCCAGGCCCTCGGCAGTGGACTTCGCGGCCATCTGGAGTTCGTCGAGGCCGTAGGGCACCGAGGTGCGCGACAGCGCGATGGTGTCGCCGGGCGAGAGCCGGCCGGGGCCGGCGGAATCCACGCTCAGGTAACGGGTTCCGAGCACGGTGCGCAGCTTGATCGCGGCGCGGGTGTCGCGGCCCAGGGCGTGCGCGTCGTCGAGCCGGAACGACACGCGCACCCGGTCCCCGGCCAGCGCCACCTCGGTAACCCGGCCCGCGGGAACCCCGGCGACCATGACCTGCGTGCCCACCGAGAGCCCGGCGGCGTTGCCGAACTCCGCGTGGAACTCGTTGGTGCGCAACAGGAACAGCACGCGCGGCACGGCGACCGACCCGGCCAGCAGGAGCAGCACCACGACCGCGCCGATCGCGCCGTTGACCAGCACCTTCCTCATCGGCACACCTCCGTGTGCGGGCCCGCGCCCAGCTCGACGGGATCACCGGCGACGTAGACGCTGAGGTTGCAGAGGTAGACGTTCGCCCACGACCCGTAGCTGGTGGTGCGGTTGAGGGTGCCGAGGAACGCTGGCATCTCCTGCACGGCGCCGTCGATCTGCTGCTGGTTGCGCACCAGCATCGCGGTGATCTCCCGCACCGAGCGCACGTCGCGGGACAGGCCGGGTCCGAGGTCGCCGAGCAGCTCCGCCAGCGAGCGGGCCACCGCCGAGCCGCTGTCGATGGCGGCCGTGATCTGCTCGCGGCTGGCGGCGGTCTCCGAGGCCAGCCGGGCCAGCCCGTCGACCAGGCCGCGCAGCTCGTCGCGCCGCTGGTTCATGGTGCCCAGCACGGCGTTGAGGTTGTCGATGACCTCGCCGATGACCTCGTCGCGGCCGGCGAGGGTGGCGGTCAGCGAGACGATGCGCGACAGCAGCGCGTTGACGGTGGCCCCTTCGCCCTGGAAGACCGCGACGATCTCGGCCGCCAGCTGGTTGACCTGCCCCGGCTCCAGGGCCTCGAACAGCGGCTTGAACCCGTTGAACAGCGCGGTGAGGTCCAGCGCCGGGCGGGTGCGCTCGACCGGGATCGTCGCGCCGGCCGGCAGCGGCGGCCCGCCCTGCCCCGGGGTGAGCGAGAGCGCCCGGGCGCCGGTGAGGTCCGCGTAGCGGACGACGGCCAGCCCCGAGGCGGGAATCCGCTGGTCGGCGGCCACGTCGAAGGACACCTGCGCGAGGCCGTCGCGGGCGGTCACTTCGGCGACCTCGCCGACCCGCACCCCGGCGACGGTCACGGCGCTGCCCGGCTGCAGCCCCGTCACGTCGGTGAAGACCGCGCGGTAGGTCACCGACGGGCCGGTCATCGGATCGGTCAGGGTGTTCACCACGACCACGCCGGAGAACACCGACGCGGTGACGAAAGCGGCGAGCCGGATCAGGGCGGAGCGAGCTGGTTTCACGGCGTGACGACCTCCGATCCGCGCACCACCGGGCCCAGCAGCAGGCCCAGCACGTCGGGCGACGGCGGGGCCGCCGCGGGCGGGACGGGCAGCAGCGGCGCCACCTGCCGCATCGCGTCGAGCTCCTGCGGGCCGCCCACCGGCCCGATCGGCCCGCGGGGCTGCTCCGCGCCGCAGTTCGGCCCGGCCAGCCCGGGGTAGCGGGGGCAGTCGGCGGGCGAGTACGGGTACGGGCGGTCCAGGGTTCCGGACATGCGGATCTTCAGGAATCCGGTGGCGAAGGCGCGATTCGCGCCGTCGAGGAACGCGTCCAGGCCGCCGACCCCGTCGCGCACCGCGTCGGGATACCGGCCGACGACCTCGGCGATCGGATCGGCGGCGCGCACGATGTGGATGATGCGCTGCGCGTTCTCGTCGACGAACCGCTGCGACCGGTCGGTGAACGCGAGCCCTGCGCCGAGCAGGTCGCCGATCGCCTGCTTGCGCTGCACGATCGTGCCCGACAACGCGACCGCGTTGTCCAATGCCCGCAGCGCATCCGGTGTCGCGACGGCGATGTCCGCGCCGAGCACGGAGAGCGCGTGCACGTCCTCGCCGAGGTCGTCGAAGGGCGGTCCTGCGGTCAGCTGGGCGGCGTCGTCAAGCACGCCGCCCAGCTGGGCGCCCCTGCCGCGCAGCGCTTCGGCGAGCGCAGATAACGCGACCTGCAGCCGGGCCGGTTGCAGGGAATCGACGAGCTCGTAGAGCCGGGTATACGCGTGGTAGAGCTGCATCGTCGGGCGGGAGTCGTCCGCCGGGACCTCCGCCCCGGCCGCCAGCGCGGTGTCACCGGGCGATTCGGGGGCAACGAGATCCAGGTACTGGTCGCCGAAGACGGTGCGCGGCATCAGCCGCACCCGGACATCGCCCGGGATGGCGGCCAGTTCGTCAGGATCCAGCCGCAGCGTCAGCCGCGAACCGCCGGAGCCGGGCTCCACGCCGGCGAGCCGCCCGACCCGGACACCGCGGTACTGCACGGGTGTTTCCGGCCGGATCAGCCCGGCGGCAGCGGGCAGCACCGTGGTGACCTCGGGGTCCGACCGGAACGCCCCGGCGCCGCCGAGCACCGTCGCGGTCGCGGCTACGAAAAGCACGAGCAGCGCGACGAATCCGCGCACGGCCAGCACGTTGCGGCGTCGCGCTGCTGATCGTCGCGGCCCGGCCACCGCTACATCCCCAAGGCCGGCAGCGTCGGGCGCACTCCCCAGAACGCGATGCTCAGCAGCACGTCGGCGACGGTGATGGCGACGATGCTGGTGCGCAGCGCGCGCCCGGCGGCCTTCCCGACGCCCTCCGGGCCACCGGCGGCGTAATAGCCGTACGCGCAGTGCACCAGCGTCACGACGACCGCGAACGCCACGGCCTTGAGCAGCGAGAACAGCACGTCCTCCGGCGTCAGGACGAGCCGGAAGTAGTAGTTGTAGGTGCCTTCGGAAACGCCGTTGATGGACACGACCGCGACCCCGGTGGCCAGGTAGGAGGCGAACAGCCCCACCAAGTACAGCGGAATGACCGACAGGAACGCCGCCACCATCCGGGTGCTCACCAGGTAGGGCAGCGACCGCACCGACATCGCCTCCAGCGCGTCGATCTCCTCGGCGATGCGCATCGCGCCGAGCTGCGCGGTGAAGCCCGTGCCGACCTTCGCGGCGAGCGCGATGCTGGCGACCAGCGGGGCGATCTCCCGGGTGTTCACCAGCGCCGCCGCCAGCCCGGTCATGGGGGACAGGCCCAGCAGGTCCAGGCCGCGGTGCCCCTCCAGGCCCACCTGGGTGCTGGAGACGAACGACATGGCGAACACCACGCCGATGGTGCCGCCGCCGGCCAGCAGCGACGCCGAACCCAGGCTGATCTCGCCGACCAGCCGGGCCACGTCGCGCCGGTACCGGCGCAGCACGTGCGGAATCGCCGCGATCGCCCGGAGGTAGCAGGTGAAGTGCAGCCCCACCGCGGCGAGCACGTCCACGATGGAGCGCGACCGGGGCGGCGCCATCAGTACTCCCCCTTGGCGGGGACGAGCACCGGGTACAGCTCGGTGATCACCGTGTTCGCGACGAAGACCAGGATGAACGAGATCACCACGGCCTCGTTGACCGCCGTGCCGACGCCGCCCGGACCGCCCTTGGCGGTCAGCCCCTTGAAGCAGGACACCAGCGCGGTGAGCACCGCGAACACGGCGGCCTTCAGCAGCGCGACGACGAAGTCCGGCACCCGGGAGAACTGCGTCAGCGTGCGCAGGAACGCGCCCGGCGCGTCGCCGAGCACCCATACCTGGAACAGGAACGTGGTGGCTATGCCCACGAGCAGCACGATGCAGGCCAGCAGCGCGTTGACCACGGCCGCGGCCACCACGCGCGGCACCACCAGGCGCTCGATGACCGGCAGCGCCATGACCTCCAGCGCGTCGACCTCGTCGCGGATCTTGCGGGCGCCAAGGTCGGAGCACATCGCCGAACCGCCGACGCCGGAGATCATCAGGGCGCAGATCAGCGGGGCGGCCTGGCCGACGATCACGAACGCCACCACCGCGCCGCCGTAGCCCTGGGCGCCGAGCTGCCCGGCCAGCGAGCCGACGTTCAGCGCGACCACCACGCCCAGCGGGATGGTCACCAGCAGCGCGGGAAGCGTGGTGACGGCGGCCAGGAACCAGGCCTGCTGCAGGAATTCCGTCCAGCTGAACCGGGCCCGGCGCACCGACCGGAAGGCGGCCGCGGCGGTGCGCACGGCGAAGTCGAGCAGCAGCCCGGCCTGCAGGAGGGCGTCGCTGATCGGGCCTCGGACGGTGGGCAACCCCCGGTACATCCCGCGCTCCCTCCCCGTGGGGATGGTTCAGGACATTGAACGAGCGTGCGGCTTCGTCGTTACGCGTGCTGCCAGGCTGATCTCGAAAGATTGCGATCAACGCTGTGGGGTTGCCGCCCCGATGTCAATGCCCGCCACCCGAATGCCGGTAAGCGCCGGAACCGCCCGCGCGAGCATGATCACCGGCGCCCGCGATCAGCACTGTCCACTGTGGTCTTGGAGTGCTTCGATCGGGTTGCCGACCGTCGATCTTGAGTCCTATGTGGATCGGTTCGGCCAGATGTCGAACAGCATTACGAATCACGGGAAAACGGGTCCGCGTTGCTCGCCCTGCGGTGCCGCTGAGGTGCTCATACGATGCCGTTTGCGCCTCCTGCGCCGGCGGATAGGAGGAGAGTCGATGGTCTTGTCGCTGCCTGATGGCGCGGTGACCGGTGGGGATTCCGAACATGCGGACGGGATGCCACGTTCGGGTGATTTTCCGCGCAGTGCCGCGGTGCTCGCCCGGATGCGGTCGGAGAACTTCCCGGTCGCCTCCCGGATCCTGCCGCGCGGGCTGCGGCGACACCTGCACGCCCTGTACGGCTTCTTCCGGCTGGTCGACTACGCCGGGGACGAGGCGCCGGGCAACCGCGCCGCGCTGCTGGACTTCCTGGAAGTCGATCTCAAGCGCGCCTACCACGCCACGGCCCGGATCCCGATGCTGCAGGCGCTGACGCCCACGGTTGCAGAGTGTGCCATCCCGTACGACGTGCTGGTCAAGTTGATCGACGCCAACCGGCAGGACCAGCGGGTGCGGCGCTACCGCACCTTCACCGAGCTGCTCGATTACTGCGCGCTGTCGGCGAACCCGGTGGGCGAAGCGGTGCTGCACGTCTTCGGGCGCGCCGAACCCGTGCTGATCACGCTGTCGGACCGGGTGTGCAGCGCGTTGCAGGTCCTGGAGCACTGCCAGGATATCGCCGAGGACTACCGGCAGGACCGGGTGTACCTGCCGACCGAGGACATGCGCCGCTTCGGCTGCCAGGAGCAGGACCTGCTCGCCGACGGCGCTTCGACGCGGCTGTGCGGGCTGATCAGGTACGAGGTGGACCGCGCGCGCCGGATGCTCGAAGCGGGCGCGCCGCTGGTCGGCGAGCTGTCCGGGATGGCCCGGGTGGCGGTCGCCGGCTACGTCGCGGGCGGCCGCGCCACCGCGGCCGCGTTCGCCGCGGCGAAGCACGACCCGCTGCGCGTGGACGTGCGGCCGGGCAAATGGCGCACGTTCGCCGAATGGGGGCGGTTGTACGCGTTGGGGGGAACCTGGTGACCGAGTGGGCCCGGATACGGGACGCCTACCTGGAGTGCGAGCGGATCACCCGGGAACAGGCGAGGAACTTCTCCTACGGGATCCGCCTGCTGCCCGTGCCGAAGCGGCGGGCGCTGTCGGCGGTCTACGCCTTCGCCCGCCGCGTCGACGACATCGGCGACGGAGACCTGCCGAGGGACGAGAAGCTGCGGCGGCTCAAAGAGGCCCGCCGGGCCGTCCACGCGGCGAGCATCGACGCCGCCGACCCGGTGCTGGTGGCGCTCGCGGACTCCGCCGCGCGCCTGCCGTTGCCGCTGGCGGCCTTCGACGAGCTCATCGACGGCTGCGAGGCCGACGTCCGCGGTGTGCGGTACGGCACCTTCGAGGAGCTGCTGCACTACTGCCGGTGCGTGGCTGGCTCGATCGGGCGGCTGTCGCTGGGCGTGTTCGGCACCATCGATCCCCCCATCGCAGAGGCGCGTGCGGACGCGCTCGGCGTCGCCCTGCAGCTGACCAACATCCTGCGCGACGTCCGCGAGGACCAGCTGTCCGGCCGGGTCTACCTGCCCGCCGACGACCTGGCGCGGTTCGGCGTCCGGTTGGAGCCGGGCAACGGCGCGGTCGAGGACCCGCAGCGGTGGGACGGGCTGATCCGCTTCCAGGCCGCCCGCGCCGAGCAGTGGTATGCCGAGGGGCTCCGCCTGCTGCCCATGCTCGACCGGCGCAGCCGGGCGTGCTGCGCGTCGATGGCCGGCATTTACCACGAGCTGCTGGCGCGCATCGCCGCCGACCCGCGCGCCGCGCTGGAGCAGCGGACCTCGCTGTCCGGCTGGCGGAAGGCGGGCGTCGCGGCGCGGTCGCTGGCGGGGATGGCGCCGTGAACCGGGGGCGGGTGGTGGTGGTCGGCGGCGGACTGGCCGGCGTGACGGCGGCGCTGCGCTGCGCCGAACTGGGCTTCGAAGTCCGGCTGCTGGAGGCGCGGCCGCGGCTGGGCGGCGCGACCTACTCCTTCGCGCGCGGCGAGCTCGTGGTGGACACCGGGCAGCACGTGTTCCTGCGCTGCTACACGGCCTACCGCGGCCTGCTGCGGCGGCTCGGCGTGGCCGGCTCGATCAGCATGCAACCCCGGTTCCGCGTCCCGGTCCTGAGCCCGGTCGGCCGGCCTTCGGTGCTGCGCCGCTGGAATCTCCCGGCCCCGGCGCACCTGGCCCCGTCGCTGCTGGACTACCGGATGCTGACGGCGGCGGAACGCGCGCGGGTGGCGCGCACCGCGCTGGCGCTGCGGCGGCTCGACCCGGACGATCCCGCGCTGGACGACATCAGCCTCGGGCAGTGGCTGCGGCAGCGCGGCGAGTCACCGCGCGCCGTCGACGCGCTGTGGGGACTGCTGGCGGTGGCGGCGCTCAACGCCGAGCCGGAGGACGCGTCGATGGCCTTGGCGACGAAGGTCTTCCGCACCGGCGTGCTGGATTCCACCGACAGCGCCGACATCGCGATTCCGCAGGTGCCGCTCGGGCAGTTGCACGGCGAGGCGTCGCATCGCGCGCTGCTGGCGGCCGGAGTCGACGTCCGGGTCCGCTGCAAGGCGCGCACGATCCACCGCTCGGGCACGGGTTTCCGGATACCGGTGCGGGATGGCGCCGGTGACTCGGTGCTGACCGCCGACTCGGTCGTCGTCGCCGTGCCGCACCGCGCGGCGGCGCCGCTCGTGGCGGACCTGCCCGTGCCGGGCGTGGCGGCGTGGGAGCGGTTGTCGGCGGCGCCGATCGTCAACGTGCACGTGCTCTACGACCGGGTGGTGACCGGCCTGGAGATGGCCGCGGTGCTGGATTCGCCGCTGCAGTGGGTCTTCGACCGGACGGCCATCTCCGGCGCGCCGCGCGGGCAGTACCTGGCCATTTCGCTGTCCGCCGCGCAGGAGCACATCCACGCCCGCACCGAGGACCTCCACGACCTGTTCGTCCCCGCGCTGCGGCAAGTCTTCCCGCACGCCCGCACCGCGCGGGTCCTCGACTTCTTCGTCACCCGCGAACCCAACGCGACCTTCCGGCAGGCGCCCGGCACCGCCGCGATCCGGCCGCCGGCCCGCACTCCGGTGCCCGGTCTGGTGCTCGCCGGGGCGTGGACCGCCACCGGCTGGCCCGACACGACGGAGGGAGCGGTGCTCAGCGGCACGCACGCCGCCGAGGTAGTGGATCTCGACCAGCGATCGCAACGCGGCGTGGAGGTGACCGCATGACGACCGTCCTGCCACCAGTCCTGCACGCGGCCAGGGAGGCGGTGGATCCGGCGCTGCGCGCCGCGGTGGCCAGGCTCGACCCGGACACCCGCCGGGTGTGCGAGTACCACTTCGGCTGGAGCAACGCCGACGGCACGCCGGACGGCGGTGGCGGCAAGGCCCTGCGGCCGGCGATGGTGCTGCTGTCCGCGCGCAGCGTCGACGCGGAGGATCCGGTGGCGGCGGCGGCCGCGGTCGAACTCGTGCACAACTTCTCCCTGCTGCACGACGACGTGATGGACGGCGACGCCTCCCGCCGCCACCGGCCGACCGCCTGGACCGTCTTCGGGAAACCGGCCGCGCTGCTGGCCGGCGACGCGCTCCTCGCGCTGTCCACCGAGATCCTGCTGGAGGCACCGTCGCGGCACGCGGCAGCGGCCGCCCTGTCGCTCGCCACCGCGACCCGCATTCTGATCGCGGGCCAGGCCGCCGACCTGGACTTCGAGCGCCGCGCGGCGGTGGGGCTCGACGAATGCCTGCGGATGGCGCACGACAAGACGGCCGCGCTACTCGCGTGCGCGTCCTCCATCGGCGCCCTTTTCGTCGGCGCGCCGAGGGAAACCGTGACCCGACTGCACGCCTTCGGCACCGAGCTGGGGATGGCGTTCCAACTCGTCGACGACCTCCTCGGGCTCTGGGGAGATCCCGAGGTCACCGGCAAGCCGGTGCTCTCGGACCTCCGCACCCGCAAGAAGTCGGTGCCGGTCGTGCACGCGCTGAGCTCCGGGACCGCGGCCGGGGACCGCCTGCACCGGCTGTACGCGCAGGCCGAACCGCTCACCGAGGACCAGCTGCACGAGGCCGCCGAAATGGTGCAGCGCGCCGGTTCGGCGGAGTGGACCCGCCTGGAGTGCCGGCGGCGGCTAGCCACCGCCTACGAGCGGCTGCCCGACGGGCAGCGCACCGCGACCGAATCCCTGACCGAGCTGGCCGAATTCATCGTGCGGAGGAAGCTTTGACCGATCAGTTGCAGCAGGCCGCCCGCGCGGTCCCCGCTGCGGACGCCCGGACCGCGCTGGCAGCCGCCCGCGACCACCTGCTCTCGCTGCAGCACCCCGAGGGCTGGTGGAAGGGCGAGCTGGAGACCAACGTGACGATGGACGTCGAGGACCTGCTGCTGCGGCAGTTCCTCGGCATCCGCACCGCCGGCGAGACCGAGCAGGCCGCCCGCTGGATCCGCTCGCAGCAGCGCGCCGACGGAACCTGGGCGAACTTCCACGGCGGTCCCGGCGACCTGTCCACCACGGTGGAGGCCTACACCGCCCTCAAGCTGGCCGGCGACGACGTGGCCGCCGGCCACATGGTGGCCGCGCGCAGCTGGATCCTGTCGCGGGGCGGCCTGGAAGCCACCCGGGTGTTCACCCGGATCTGGTTGGCGCTGTTCGGCGAGTGGTCCTGGGACGAACTGCCCGAGATGCCCCCGGAACTCGTGCTGCTGCCCCAGTGGTTCCCGCTGAACGTGGCCGACTGGGGCTGCTGGGCGCGGCAGACCGTGGTCCCGCTGACCGTGGTGTGCACGCTGCGGCCGTGCCGGGATCTCGGCATCACCGTCCGCGAACTGCGCACCGGCCGGCCCGCCGAACGCGTCCGTCCACAGTGGTCGTGGAAGTACGCCTTCCACTCCCTGGACCGGATCCTGCACCGCTACCACCGGAGACCGGTCAAGGCGCTGCGCGAGCACGCGATGCGGCGCGCGGCGGAGTGGATCGTGGCCCGGCAGGAGGCCGACGGCTCCTGGGGCGGGATCCAGCCGCCGTGGGTGTACTCGCTGCTGGCGCTGCACCTGCTCGGCTACCCGCTGGACCACCCGGTGCTGCGGCACGGCCTGGCCGGGCTGGACCGCTTCCTGGTCCACGAGCAGACCCCGGCCGGTCCGGTGCGGCGGCTGGAGGCGTGCCAGTCGCCGGTGTGGGACACCGTGCTCGGCATGCAGGCCCTGCGCGACGCGGGGGTGCCCGGCGACCACCCGTCGATGCTCCGGGCGGTGGACTTCCTGCTGGCGGAGGAGATCCGGGTCAAGGGCGACTGGTCGGTGCGCCGCCCGGACCTGCCGCCCGGCGGCGGCTGGGCGTTCGAGTTCGACAACGACGGCTACCCGGACATCGACGACACCGCCGAAGTGCTGCTCGCGCTGAACCGGGTGGACCACCCGGACCGGGCGGCGGTGCGCGGCGCGATGCAGCGCGGCGTCCGCTGGCTGCGCGGCATGCAGTCCGCGGACGGCGGCTGGGGCGCCTTCGACGCCGACAACACCCGCCAGCTGGTGCGCAAGCTGCCGTTCTGCGACTTCGGCGAGGTCATCGACCCGCCGTCGGCCGACGTGACGGCCCACGTGGTGGAGGCGCTGGCCGTGCTGGGCCACGACGACGAGGTGCTGCGGCGGGGTGTGCGGTGGCTGCTGGACAACCAGGAGGCGGACGGCTCCTGGTTCGGGCGCTGGGGCGCCAACCACGTCTACGGCACCGGCGCCGTGGTTCCGGCGCTGGTGCGGGCCGGGCTCGCTCCCGGAGACCGCGCGCTGCGGCGGGCGGTGCGATGGCTGGAGGACCACCAGAACGCCGACGGCGGCTGGGGCGAGGACCTGCGCTCCTACGACGACCCGGAGTGGATCGGCCGGGGCGATTCCACGGCGTCGCAGACCGGGTGGGCGCTGCTGGCGCTGCTGGCGGTGGGGCGGCACGACACCGAAGCGGTGCGCCGCGGCGTGCAGCACCTGGCGCACACCCAGCGAGCCGACGGCGGCTGGGACGAGCCGCAATTCACCGGCACCGGGTTCCCCGGTGACTTCTACATCAACTACCACCTGTACCGGGTGATCTTCCCGCTCACCGCGCTCGGGCGGTACCACGCGGCCGGGGGCCAGCGATGCGATTGCTGATCTGTGCTCCGCTGGGCCTCGAAGCCCAGGCCCTGCGGGCGGCCGTGGGCCGGGATGCGGTGCGCCGCACGGGATGCGGCCCGCGCCGCAGCGCCCGCGCCGCCGCCGCGCTGGCCGGGGCCGACTTCGACGTGCTGGTCGTCGCCGGGCTGGCAGGCGGCGTCGCCGCCGAGGTCCGCAGCGGCGACGTGATCGTGGCCGACGAGCTCCGCGGGCGCGAAGGCACCGTGCACTGCCCGTTGGCGGCGTCGCTGGCGGCGCACCTGCGCCGCGCCGGATTCCCGGTGCACTGCGGCCCGATCGCCACCGCCGACCACGTGGTGCACGGTGCCCGGCGCGGCGAGCTTGCCCGCACCGGGGCGCTCGCCGTCGACATGGAGTCCGCGGTGCTGGCACAAGCCGCGGGCGGACGGCCGCTCGGCGTCGTGCGCGTCGTGGTCGACACCGCGCGGCAGCCGCTGCTCCGGCCCGGCACGCCGAGCCGGGCGCTGGCCGCGCTCGCCCGGTTGCACGCCGTCGGCTCGTGCCTGCCGCGTTGGAGCCGGGCCGTCCTGCCGGAGAACCGATTCGTCGCACCCGAGGAGGTGTCCTGATGGGCATTCCGATGCGCCAGGCCATCCGCGTCGGCGCTTACCTGGTGAAGCAGAAGCTCGCGCGCCGCGAGAAGTTCGCCCTGACCCTGGAGCTGGAGCCGCTGTTCGCCTGCAACCTGGCGTGCGCGGGCTGCGGCAAGATCCAGCACCCGGCGAGCACGCTCAAGCAGCGGATGCCGGTCGCGCAGGCCATCGCGGCGGTGGAGGAATGCGGCGCTCCGGTGGTGTCCATCGCGGGCGGCGAGCCGCTGATGCACCCCGAGATCGAGATGATCGTCGACGAGCTGATCAAGCGCAAGAAGTTCGTCTACCTGTGCACCAACGCGCTGCTGCTGCCCCGCAAGATCGACAAGTTCCGGCCGTCGCCGTACTTCGCGTGGGCCGTGCACATCGACGGCCTGGAGGAGCGGCACGACGCTTCGGTGTGCAAGCAGGGCGTGTTCGCGCAGGCGGTGGACAACGTCAAGGAGGTCCAGCGGCGCGGGTTCCGGGTCACGACCAACTCGACGTTCTTCACCTCCGACACCCCGCAGTCGGTGATCGAGGTGCTGGAATACCTCAACAACGACCTCCGGGTCGACCAGATGATGCTGTCGCCGGCCTACGCCTACGACAAGGCGCCCGACCAGGAGCACTTCCTCGGCGTCACCGAGACCCGCGAGCTGTTCCGGAAGGTCTTCGCCGACGGGCGGCGCAAGAAGTGGCGGTTCAACCACTCGCCGCTGTTCCTGGACTTCCTGGAGGGCAAGGCCGACTTCCAGTGCACGGCCTGGGCCATCCCGTCCTATTCGCTGTACGGCTGGCAGCGGCCGTGCTACCTGATGAGCGACGGCTACGCGGGCAGCTACCAGGAGCTGCTGACCGACACCGACTGGTCCGCCTACGGCCGCGGCCGCGACCCGCGCTGCGCCAACTGCATGGCGCACTGCGGCTACGAGCCGACCGCCGTCCTGGCGACGATGGGCTCGCTGCGCGAGTCGATCCGCGCCGTGCGCGGCTGACTCAGCCGAAGCGCCGGGCGAGGCGGTGGAACGTGCCCGGCAGCGCACCCTGCAGCCGGGCGGGCGCGACGAGCCACCTGGGGACGAACACCTCCGCCTCGCCGCGCTCCACGCCGCGCACCAGCGCCTCGGCCACCTCCCGCGGGCCGACCATGCGCGGGAAGCGGCGGTCGTAGCGGCGGCCGGTGAAGAACGGCGTGCGGACCGCGCCGGGGAAGACCGTGGTCACGCCGATGCCGTCCTGGTGGCGCAGGCCCGCGGCGAAGGCCCGCAGGCCAGCCTTGGTCGCCGAGTAGACCTCCTCGCCGGGCACTCCCACGACCGCGATCGAGGCGACGAACACCACGTGCCCGCGCCGCTGCCGCAGCTGCGGCAGCGTCGCGCGGGTCAGCAGCATCGGCGCGGTCAGGTTCACCGCCGCGAGCGCCGCGATCCGCTCCGCCGGCATCGCGTCCAGGGCGCCCGCCCAGCCGATGCCCGCGCTGTGCACCAGCAGATCGACCTCGCGTGCGGCTGCGGCGACCCGGTCGAGCCCGGCCGGATCGGTCAGGTCGGCGGGCAGCGGTTCGCCGCCGGTGCGCCCGGCGACCTCGGCCAGCCGGCGCTCGTCGCGGCCGACCAGCACGACCCGGCACCCGCGCGAGCCCAGCTCGGCGGCGGTCGCCGCGCCGATGCCCGAAGACGCGCCCGTGACCAGCGCGGTCCGCCCGCGCACCGGCAGCCCCGCGGGCCGGGTCAGCCCCACGTCGAGTCCCCTGCGCCGCGGTCGTCCTGCTCCATCGCGCGGCGCAGCTGCTCGCCCCGGCGGGTCAGCACCACGATGCCGCCGATGATCACCACGACGGCGATGATCTCGCCGGCCAGGATCGCGGGGGAGGACTCGATCCGCTCGCCCAGCCAGTTCACTCCGATCGCGGCCGCCACCAGCGGATCCACGGTGGTGATCACGGCCAGCGCGGGCGACATCAGCCGGCCCCGCTGGAAGGTCTGCTGGCTCAGCAGGAAGCCCATCGGCCCGATCACGCACACCGCGTACAGCGTCCAGTGCTGGAACGGCTCGGCCAGGCCGCCGCTGCGGAACTGCCCGGCCACCACCTTGATCAACCCGGCGGTCACCCCGTACAGCACGCCGGTGGCCACGGCCATGCCGATCACCCCGACCTCGCCGGGCAACCAGCGCGCGGCCACCAGCGACAGCACCACCAGCAGCCCGAGCGCCAGCGCGAGCGGCAGGATCGACGCGCCGGTGAACTCGACGCCCTGCCCGGACGGGCGGCCCAGCACGAGGAAGGCCGACAGCCCGCCCACGCAGGCCAGTCCGCCCAGCGCCAGCACCAGGTCCATCTTCCGGTGCGCCAGCAGCGCCGCGAAGCCAGCGCCGAAGAGCACCGAGGTCACCAGCAACGGCTGCACCAGCACCAGCGGGCCGAAGGCCAGCGCCACCACCTGCAGCGACAGCCCGATGAGCACGGTCCCGATGCTGAGCACCCAGATCGGCTTGCGGACGAGGTCGAACAGCATGCGGGGGCTCAGGGTGCGCACCTCGGGAACCTGCTTGGTGACGCGGTGCTGGATCGCGCTGGCCAGCCCGAAGCTGGCCGCGCCGATGACCGCCGCCGGAACGGCGATGACCAGCACCGTGCCCTGCGTGCTCACCGCCGTGCTCCCCGCAGATCGGAGAAGGCGTCGCGGAGGTGACCGGCGAGCGCGACGGCCCGCGGGGCCAGCCCGGTGTCGGTGGTGATCCCGATGCCGAACCGGTCGCCCCAGCCGATCACGCCGACCGCCACGCCCACGCCGTCGGCCAGCGACAGCACCGGCACCACACCCGCGATCCGCAGCGGCCCGATGTGGGCGGGCCGCCGCTGCCCGGGCAGCACGGAAACGACGGCGTTGAAGAAGCGACGCTGGTAGATCTGCCGCACGACCCAAGCGTGCAGTGGTGCGGGCAGGACGCCGAGGGCGGTGAGCACGGCTCCGGCCGCCGCGGTCTGGCCGGTGCGGTCGGGCTTTGCGAGCCCGGCGGCGACCTCGGCGACGCGGCGGGCCGGCGACATGGGCCCGACCGGCAGGTCGATCGACATCGACGCGGTGTGGTTGCCGGGCGCGCTCGTGCCCGCACCGCCGCGCGCGGTCCGGGCGGTGCGCGGCACCATGACCCGGAACCGCTGGCCCGCAGTGGTGTCGCCGAGAGTGCGGTGCAACGCCTCGGCCACCACACCGAGGAGGAACGTGGTGCTGCTCACCCCGTGCGAGCGCGCGCTGGCGCGCACGTCGGCGGCCGGGAGCTCGACGTCGGCGAACGACCGGTTCGGCGTGCTGCGCCCCACCAGACGGCTGGCCGGCGCGGGCCCGGCGCCGGCCAGGCTCACCAGGCCGCGCAAGACCTTCGCGGCGCGGCGGTACCACGGCCGGCTGCCGGAGCTCGGCGACGTCGTCGGCTGCGGGCCGTCGGCCAGCAGCCGCAGCAGGGCGCTGGTGACTGCGACACCATCGCCGAGCGCGTGGTGCATCTTCGCCAGCAGCAGGACGCGGCCGGTGTCGATGTCGTTGAGCAGCAGCAGTTCCCACGGCTGCCGGTCGGTGCGCACCGGGGTGCTGAAGAACTCCTCGACGACCGGGTCCGCGGACCGCCCGTCGCGCAGCTCGCGGCACCGCAGGTGATCCCTTGCGTCCACTTCGACATCGGGAGTCCACTGTGGCCGTCGGCAGCGGCGCAGCACCAAGCGGCGGGTCAGCATCGGCAATCCCTGCGCGCGCTGGGTGATTCTGCTGTTGATCTCCTCGCAGTATTCCTGCGTGGACAGTCGTGGTCCGTCCAGTTGCAGGATCGCGCCGGTCTGCTGCGAGACGGCAGGGGTCGTGGCGTACACGAAGAAGGCGTCCTGCGGGCGCAGCGGGCGGCGGCCGTGGTGGCGGGGCAGCTGTGCCAGCGCGGCCACCTGGTCTGTGAAGTCCGCGGCCTGACTGTGCTTGAGAGCTCGGTCCTCCCGCTGCGCGAGCAGGTGCGGCTCGGCAACCCAGCGGCGCAGCGTCGCCGTCAGGTCGCGCTCGCGCGGGCACAACTCGGCCAGCTCCGCATCGGCCATCAGTTCGGCGTTCGCGCGTCCGTGCCCGGCGATCGGCTCGAACATCACCACGGCCCGCCCGCAGGCGAGCGCCTCCAGTGCCGTGGCACCGCCCGCGTTGGTCACCACGACGTCCGCGGCGGCGAGCAGGCCGGGCATTTCGTCCACCCAGCCCAGCGCGACGATCCGGTCGTCCGCGCGCGCGGCGAAGCGCCGCCGCAACGCCTCGTTGCGCCCGCAGATCACGACGACGCGGTCGACGCCGGCCCGGAGTGCGGCGTCCGCCGCGCGCTCGACGGAGCCGAAGCCGAGGGAACCGCACGAGACCAGCACCGTGAAACCGGTCTCCGGCAACCCGAACGACCGACGCGACGCGGCTCGGTCCGCGGGCCGGAACGCCGACACCACCGGTGGCACGCAGACCGCGCCCACGGCGTCCGGTTCGGCGCGCCGCATCGCCCGCAGGCTCGCGTCGCTCATCACGTAGTGCAGGTCGGCCTCGGGGTAGACCCAGAACGGGTGCGGCGAAAAGTCGGAGACCACCGCGGCCACCGGCACGCCGAGCCCGCCCCGGCGGCGCAGCCGGTCGAGCCCGGCGGTGCCCAGCGGGTAGGTCGAGACGATCAGGTCCGGGTCGTGCGCGGCGATGGCGCGGCGCAGCCGCCGCCCGCTCCACGCGCCGACGAACCGGCGGGAGGCGTTGGCGAACCAGCGGTAGCGCCACAGCGAGTCGTAGAAGAAGTCGTAGAGCCACGGCGTGGACTCGACGTTGGTGACGTAGATCCAGTTGAACGTCGCGGGCACCCACCGGCCCATCGCGCGCAGGGCGTCCAGCCAGGACACCTCGCACCCCGGCCACGCCCGCCGGGCCGCCTCCTCGACGGCTCTGGCGGTCGCATTGTGCCCTTCGCCGATGGTGGCGCTGATCAGTAGCACTCGACGCGGCTGGACGGTCACCAGGCTCGATCCTTTCGCCCGACCCGTGCCTTCGCAGGCTAACGTGGGCGACCGGGATCGGCCGGTCCGATCAGTCCGCGGGCAGCAGCGGGCCGTGGCTGCCGACGAGCCGCACGGTGCCGTCGGCGAGCCGGTACGAGAGCCCGGCCACCGCGCAGCGCCCGGCTGCGACCTCGTTGGCCAGCAGCGCGGAGCGCTCCAGCATCAGGTCGCCGGTGCGCTGGATGTGCACGTCCACGATGTCGTCGACCTCGGTGACGCCGTCGGCGCGGGCGGCCAGGACGCTCGGCGTCACGCGCTCCACGACGTCGCGGATGTAGCCCTGCGGCGCGGTGCCCTCGATGCACGCCTCCCGCGCGGCCGTGACGGCGCCGCAGGAGTCGTGGCCGAGCACCACCACCAGGGACGCGCCGAGCACGCCGACGCCGTACTCGATGCTGCCGAGCACCTCGGCGCCGATGACGTGACCGGCCGTGCGGACCACGAACAGGTCGCCGAGGCCCTGGTCGAAGATGATCTCCGCGGCCAAGCGGGAGTCGGAGCACCCGAAGAGGACGGCGAAGGGGCGCTGGCCCGGCGCGAGGGAGGCGCGGTAGTCGGCGTCCTGGTTGGGGTGCAGGAACTCGTTCTCGACGAATCGCCGGTTGCCTTCCAGCATCACTTCGTAGGCGTGGGCGGGCGAAGACGGCTGATTCGGCATGCCGGAACGCTAACGCACGCGGGTTCGAAAAGACCCGGCCCGCGTGCCCCGTATGGGCGACATCACGTCGTGTAACAGCTGATACATTTTGTTCCGTGACAGATGGACATCCGACGCGTTGGCTGGTCCTCGTGGTGCGGCTGCCCGCGCAACCGTCGCGGCACCGCGTGGCGGTGTGGCGGGAGCTGCGCCGGGTCGGTGCGCTCTCGCTGGGGCAGGGCACCTGGACGCTGCCGGACGTGCCCGGCGTCGCGGCCGGGGTGGCGCGAGCGATCGAGCTCGCCGAACGCGGCTCCGGCGAGGTCGTCGTGCTGGCGGCCACCGGGCGCGAGGAGCCCGATTCGGCGCGGCTGGCGGAGATGTTCACGGCCGAGCGGCAGGAGGAGTGGTCGGAGTTCCTGGCCGACTGCGGCAAGTTCGACGCCGAGATCGACAAGGAACTGCGCAACGGCAAGCTCACCATGGCCGAGCTCGAAGAGGAGGAGCAGAGCCTGGAGCGGCTGCGCCGCTGGCACCGCGACCTCAAGGCGCGCGACGTCTTCGGCGCCCCGGCGGCCGCCGAGGCCCAGGAGCGGCTGCAGCACTGCGCCGGCCGGCTGGCCGACTACACCGAACAGGTTTTCCAAGCCCTGCACCAAATGTGACCGGATGCGCCACAGTGGACGACGAGGAGATGGTCGGATGTCCGGCACCGAGCCGGTGACGCGACACGGGGTCCGGCAGGTCCTCCCGCTGTACGCGGCCGGATTCGTCACGGCCTTCGGCGCGCACAGCATCGCCGCCGGGCTCGGCGCCTACACGGGCTTCGCCTCGCTGCTCGCGCTCGGCCTGCTGCTGGCCATCTACGACGGGGCCGAGGTGATCCTCAAGCCGGTCTTCGGCGCGGTCACCGACCGGATCGGTCCGCGCCCGGTGCTGATCGGCGGCCTGCTCGCGTTCGCGGCGGCCTCGGCGGCGTTCGTCCTCGCCGGTGACCCGGCTGCGGTCGGCCTCGCCCGCTTCGGCCAGGGCGCGGCTGCCGCCGCGTTCTCCCCGGCCGCCGGGACGCTGGTCGCCCGGCTGGCGCCGGACTCCCAGCACGGCCGCGCCTTCGGTGGCTACGGCGCCTGGAAGGGCCTCGGCTACGCCCTCGGCCCGGTGCTCGGCGGCGTCCTGATCACCTTGGGCGGGTTCGACCTGCTCTTCGGCGCGCTGGCGGCGCTCGCGCTCGCGGTGCTCGCCTGGGCGGTGCTGATCGTGCCGAAGGTGCCGCCGCTGCCGCGGACCCGGCAGACCCTGCTCGACCTGGGCCGCCGGTTGGCCGCGCCCGGTTTCCTGCGGCCGACGGCGGCCCTGGCCGGTGCGACGGCGGCGTTGGCGGTGGGCGTCGGGTTCCTGCCGGTGGTAGGCGCGGGCGATGGGCTGGGCCCGCTGGGCACCGGCGCGGCGGTGTCGGTGCTCGCGACGACCGCGGCGCTGGTGCAGCCGTGGGTGGGCAGGGCGCGCGACGCGGGACGGTTGTCCGAGGTGCCCAGCATGACCGGGGGACTGGCGGTGGCGGCGGTCGGGTTGCTCGCGGCGACGGTGGTTCCCGGCCTGCCGGGACTCCTCTTGGCGTCGGTCACCATCGGCGTCGGCACCGGCGTCGTCACGCCGCTGGGCTTCGCGCACCTGGCGGCGTCGACGCCGCGCGAGCGGCTCGGCCAGACGATGGGCTCGGCGGAGGTCGGGCGCGAGCTGGGCGACGCTGGCGGCCCGCTGCTGGTCGGCGCGATCGCCGCCGCAGCCTCCCTCGGGCTGGGCCTGGCCGGTCTGGCCGTGGTGCTGCTGGCGCTGGTCGCGGCGTTGTGGGTGGGCACCCGTACGCGTCGCTGAGGCCGGTTTTTGACCTCGCAACCAACGTCGTCGCGGCGTATCGTGGCGGAGCGGCGATTCGCTCCGGACCACAGCCGTCGCATGGTGCTGGGGCTGTTGAGCGGTTGCCGTTGTTCGAGAGATGGATGCTCGCTTGGTGTCCGGAGTCCGGGCGGACGTGCCCCACGCGAACATCCGACAACCGGGGCGGGGCCGGCGTAGGTGGCCCCACCGGCTGGCGGTTTGTTCACTGGGGGTAGCCACCAGTCGAGCCGGTCGGTGGTGAGACGGGCGAGGGGGCCGCCTCACCACCGACTTTCCCGCTCTTCGCTCAGTTGACGCACGGCACGCCGTCGGCGGTGATCGGTTCCGCGCCGGTCCCGGTGGCCTGCTGCCGGTGCGGGCCGTCGAGCCGGACGGCGCCGGGCGGCGCGAAACCCGGCGCGGCGGGCCCGTGGTAGTCGCTGCCGATGATCACCTGGACCCGGCCGCGGGGCAGCGACCCGTCGGCCTCGACAGGCAGGCTGCCGAGCAGCGACGCGATCCGCTCGGCGGACTCGCCGCCGTCCTGGCCGTGGCGCACGACCGATTTCGCCCGGGCGGGCGAGTTGCCGACCTGGCTCACCGGCACGCCCCGGTTGGCGAGTTCGGTGCGCACCCGCTGGGCCAGCCCGGATGTCTTCGTCGCGTTGAGCACGTCCACTGCCGAATCGGCTTCGGCGCCGGCCGTTGCGGGGTCGATCGTGCTGCTGATCGCGGCCTTCACCTTGCGGGGATCGACCAGGATGGCGTCGCCGTCCTCCGGCGTCTCGTAGTCGGCGTCCTCGATGGGGATCGTGGTAAACCGGACCGCGCCGCCGGCCAGCCCGCGCAGCCGGTCGGCGAACGCGAGCACGTCCCAGTCCCGGTCGAGCACCACGGATTCCTGCAGCGACCTGATCAGGTCGCGCAGCCGGGCCGGGTTGGCCAGCACGCCGCCGGAGAGCACCGATTGCGTGAGCCCGGCGAGGAAGGCCTGCTGGCGCACCACGCGGTCCAGGTCGCCGCGCGGCAGGCCGTGCCGCTGGCGGACGAACGCGAGCGCGTCCGTGCCCGTGATCGTCTGCGGCCCGGCCGGGAAGTTCGCGCCGGAGTAGGTGTCCCGTGCGGGCGCCAGCAGGCACACCGGGACGCCGCCCACCGCCTCGGTGATCCGCGCGAAGCCGAGCAGGTTGACCTCGGCGTAGTGGTCGATCGACACGCCGGTCAGCTGCTCGACGGTGCGCACCAGCAGTTTGCGCCCGGCGTCGCCGCCCAGCCGCGCCAGCTCCGCGGGATCCGCGGTGCCGCGCTTGGTCTGCGCCGCGATGGCGGCCTCCTTGCCCCGGCCGTACGCGGAATTGATCTTGTGCCGGCCGAACCCGGGGATATGCACGAACGCGTCGCGCGGGAAGGAGAAGCCGACCGCGCTGGAACCGTCGTTGGGGATGTGCAGCAGGATGATCGTGTCGGTCAGCGCCGCGTCGTTGGCCCCCGCGCGCAACTCCCGGAGGACCGCCTCGGGCAGCGGGTTGCCGTGCGCGTCGGTCCGGCTGTCCATGCCGACCAGCAGGACGTCGGTCGCCCCGTCGGCGCCGGCCCCGTCGATGACGTCGCTGGTCGCGAGTCCGTCGAGCAGGTGCCGGTAGTTGGACCACGCGTATCCCGTCACCACCAGGATCAGCACCGACAGCACGGTCACCGCTGCGCGCGCACCCGCGCGGGCGCGCTCGGCCGAGCGCCGGGCCTGCGGCCGGCGCGGCGCGGGGCGGGGTGCGGCGGGTCGGCGGGCGGCCGCGCGGGCGTTGCGGTGCGGTGGCACGGTACCTCCGGCGGGTGCGCCCCTGGCGCTGCTCGAACTCCGGTGACCCCTCAAGCATCGCATTCGCCCGGGCATCCAGCAGATCATCCGATAGCGGATGATCTAGCGACGCAGGGTAACTGGCGCATTCGTCCACTGCGGACGATGCGACCGGCCACAGTGGATCGCGGGGTCAGTCCTCGGTGCCTCCGGAGGCGGGTTCGCCGGGCAGATCGCCCTGCCGGATGCGGTAGACCTGCAGCGCCGTGTCGTAGTACTTGGTGGTCTCGCCGACCCACTCCATGCCGATGCGTTCCGCGGTGGCGATCGCGCGGGTGTTGTCCGGCCGGGCCAGTCCGAAGACCTCGTCGATGTCGAAGGTGAACGCCCAGCGCAGCAGCGCGGAGGCGGCCTCGGTGGCGTAACCGTGCCCCCAGGTCTCGGGGCGCAGCTGCCAGGTCAGCTCCATGTCGTGGTCGTACGGCGGCAGCATCCGCAGCACCAGGCCGCCGATCACCGCGTCGTCGGACCGGCGCTGCATCGCCCACCGGCCGGTGGGCGGCACCAGGCTGGGTTGCGACTCGGTCCAGGACTGCACCACGGCGCGCATCGCGGCGAGGTCGGCGACGTTGGCGATCACCGGGGTGAGCCACTCGGTCACCTCGGGGCGGCCGTAGAGGGCGAGCGCGGCCTGCACGTCGGCGTCGCCGGTGGTCCAGTCGCGCACGATCAGCCGCTCGGTTGTCAGGGGAGGCTGCATGGCGGCCCTCGCCTTCGCCGAAGCAGGGGAGAACCTCCCGATTCTAGTTCGCGGCGTCCACCGGAGCGCATAGCGTTGATTGCGCCTATTCTTTCAGTGTCAATCGAAATCAATCTCCGGTGCGCCGAGGTCGCGGCGGGTGGGTACGTCGGGTTTCGGTTCGAGTGAGCGGGTCAGTGGTCCGCCGGTAGGGGTGGCAGGGTGCCCGTCGCGTCGAAGTCCCAGTCGCGGGGTTCGCCGAGGGCGACCATGTCCGGGTGGTCGGCGACCTCCTGGGCGTAGGCCTCCGAGACCTCGATGCGGGGCATCGACAGGGTGTTGCGGATGCGCACCACCCGCGCCGGGCGGTCCTCGGTGCCGCGGGACATGTGCAGCGCCGCGATGATCGCGTCCCGGTCGTTGGCCAGCGCCATCGGGATCCGCGCTCCGTCGGGTACCCCGGAGGTCAGCGAGTTCGTGTAGAACGAGCCGAACTCGATCTGGTCCACGCAGCGCTGGGTGGTCACGTCCGCCATGCCCAGGCCGCAGGCGTTGCCGTTGGTGTGCTCGGTGAGGCCGAGGACCACGATCCGCTTGATCGGCACCGCCTTGAACTTGTCCGCGTTGACCGGGGCGCGGCCGGTGATGTTCGGGTCCATGCCCGCGCCGCTGATGTCCTTGCCGATCTCGTCGACGACCAGTACGTCGATGTCCGACACCAGCAGCTTCGGCATCAGCCGCTTGGCCTCGACCAGCAGCTCCGCCTCGCGGGCCAGCAGCTTCTCGGTCGGCACCAGCTCGATGCGCGCGACGTGCTCGTAGGCGTTCTCCACCACGGCCATGCCGAACTCGATCGGCACCACGTCGAGCACCGCCTCGGCCACCGCCGGGATCAGCCGGTCGAACGCCTCGAAGCCGTGCGTGTGCAGGATCGTCGCGCCGCGGTGCTTGCCGAGGCCGATGGCGATCATCTTCGCCAGGCCGCTCTCGTGGGTGCCGCGGAAGTCGGTGTGCGGCTTGACCCGGCCGAGGACCACCACGCCGTCGGCCTGGGCGACCTCGGCGTCGAAGTGCACCGGGGTTCCGTCGGGCAGTTCGGCGACCACGACCGTGTCCATCGAGGAGACCACCGGCGCGCCCACCGTCTCCTCGGTGATCCCGTACTCGGCGAGCACCTGCCGCTGGCCTTCGGCGGTGCCGCCGCCGTGGCTGCCCATCGCCGGCACCACGAACGGCTTCGCGCCGCAGCCGGCCAGGGCGTCGACCAGGGTGGCGACGATGCGGTCGATGCGGGCCACGCCGCGGCTGCCCGCAGGGATCGCGATGCGCTTGCCGGCGACCGGGTTCGCGCGGTCGTGCTCGGCGACCTGCTCGCGGATGGCGGCTTCGAGGTCCTCGACGGCCGCCGCGGCGAACCGCTGCTCGATCGGGATCATCCTGGGGAGTTCGATGTCGGCGCCGGCCAACCGGACATTTTCGACGTTGAACATGCGGCGATCCTTCTGCGCGTTGACCGGGAGAGTGGTCTGAACAGTTGACCGCGATCTTCGCACGCGGGACAGCCCGGCGGAAGGGGCGAGCCGTAGGCTGGGCGGATGCCAGTGAAGCGCCCGAACCCCGGCTGGTGGCTGTACTACGAGTTCGGCGGCAGGCTCCCCGAGCGGTATCGCGAGTGGGTGCTGCGCGACGCCACCTGCAAGTCGTGGGTGCTGCGGGTGCTGGTCCGGGGGCTGCTCCAGATCGCGCCGCTGGGTGCGGCGCTGTTCGTCGGGTTCGGCGTGCTGGGCGGGTCGTGGCCGATCGCCGGCGGCGCGCTGCTGCTGGGCGTGCTCGTGGTGGCCCGCATCGTGCTGACCAGCGCGGTGGACAACGTCGACGCGCGCCTCGTCCGCTACGGCTACCCGCCGGGCCACGGCTCCGCCGTCCGTCGGCAGCGCGACGCCGATGCCGCCGAGCGCTACCGCGCGGTGTGGTGCCAGGCGCCGCCGGGCTAGCCGGGGTTGCGGACCACCGCGACCGGACACGGCGCGTGGTGCAGGACGCCGTTGGCGACCGAGCCGAGCAGCAGCCCGGCGAAGCCGCCGCGGCCGCGGTGACCGACCACCAGCAACTGCGCCCGCCGGGCCGCGGCGCACAGCGTCGCGACCGGGTGCTCGTTGGCCACCTCGCGGCGCACCGTGACGTCCGGGTAGTCGGCGCACCAGCCCGAGAGCTGTTCGGAGAGGTGCAGTTCGGCCCGGTTCTGGATCTCCTGGCGGTCGGGCACGGGATAGGTGCCGGCGGTGAAGTAGGCATCGGGCAGCGCCTGCACCGCGAGCAGGCCGGCGTGCCGTCGGCTCGCGGCGTCGAATGCGTAGTGCACCGCGATGCGGTTGACCGCCGAGTTGTCGACACCGACGACGACCGGACCCGAGGCGGCCGCGTCACCGCGCACCACGACGACCGGGCAGCGGGCGTGCGCTGCGACCGAGGTGCTGATCGCGCCGAGCAACGCGTCCCGGAACACCCCGTGCCCGCGCGACCCGACGACCACCAGCTGGGCGCTGTCCGAGCGGCGGACCAGCTCCTCGGCGGGGTGCCCGGTGGCGACCTCGTCGGTGATCGCGGTCTCGGGCCGCTCGCGGTGGCAGCGTTCGGCGACGTCGCGGACCGCCTGCTTGGAGAAGCCTTCCCTGGCGGGATCGTCGTTGACCACGACCAGGTGCACCGGAACGCCCAGCCGCACCGCCTCGGCCGCGGCCCACAGCGCCGCCTGCGCGGACGATTCCGAGCCGTCGACACCCACCACCACCGACTGCTTCGCCCTGGTCATCGCCCATCGCCTCCTCCGCACCACTGTGCGCATCCGCCGGTGACGGCGAGTAGGGTCGATGTGCCCCGGGCCGCCCCGCCCGGGTCCTGGCCGACCAGCGCACTTAGTATCGGTTGGTGTCCGATGAGCTGAGTCCCGCAGCGATCTTCCGCGCCGGAACCCGCCTGCGGCAGGTGGTCCGCCGCACGCCGCTGGAAACGAGCAGCCGCCTGACCGGCGAACTTGGCGTCCCGGTGCGGCTCAAGCGGGAGGACATGCAGGTCTGTCGCTCCTACAAGGTGCGCGGTGCGTACAACCTGATCTCCTCGCTGAGCCCGGCCGAGCGCGAGCGCGGCGTCGTGTGCGCCAGCGCGGGCAACCACGCGCAGGGCGTGGCGTTCGCCTGCCGCGAGCTGAAGATCAAGGGCCGGGTGTACCTGCCGGCGAACACGCCCCGGCAGAAGCGGCGGCGGATCGCCGCGCTCGGCGGCGAGTGGGTCGAGCCGGTGATCGTGGGCAGCTCCTTCGACGAGGCGAGCGCGGCGTCCAAAGAGGACAGCCAGCGCACCGGCGCGGTCTACGTGCACCCCTTCGACGATCCGCGGACCATCGCCGGGCAGGGCACCGTCGGCCTGGAGATCGCCGAGCAGCACGACGGCCCGATCGACACCGTGATCGTGCCGGTCGGCGGCGGCGGGCTGCTGGCGGGCGTGGTGCTGTGGCTCAAGGCGCACTTCCCCGAGGTCCGGGTGATCGGGGCCGAGCCGGCCGGCGCGGCGAGCATGCGCGCCGCGCTGGACCACGGCGGGCCGATCGCGCTGCCGTCGGTGGACACCTTCGTCGACGGTGCCGCGGTCGGGCGCGTCGGCGATGCCGGGTTCCAGGTGGTGCGGGAGCTGGTCGACGAGCTGGTGGCGGTGCCCGAGGGCGCGGTGTGCACCGAGATGATCGAGCTGTACCAGACCGAGGGCATCATCGCCGAGCCCGCCGGTGCGCTGGCCAGTGCGGCGGCCCGGCTGCCGCTGGAGCGCCCGGCCCGCGGCCCGGTGGTGTGCGTGGTCTCCGGCGGCAACAACGACCTCAGCCGCTACGGCGAGGTCGTCGAGCGTTCGCTGGTGCACGAGGGCCTGCGGCACTACTTCCTGGTCACCTTCCCGCAGGAACCGGGCGCGCTGCGGCACTTCCTCGACGACGTGCTCGACGACGGCCAGGACATCGTCGCGTTCGAGTACGTGAAGAAGAACAACAGGGAGACCGGCCCGGCGCTGGTCGGCATCGAGCTCGACCGCGCCGACGAGCTGGACGGCCTGCTGAAGCGGATGAAGGAATCCCCGCTGCAGATCGAGCAGGTCCCACCGGGCTCCCCGCTGTTCTCGTTCCTGATCTGAAGACCTGTCTCCGATCTCCATTTGCGTGACGGTGCGGGTGGCGGAACCTCAGACGCCGTCTGGACTGTGGGAGCCCCGGTTTACGTATGACCAATACGCGGCATCGGGGCTGTCCTCGCCAGACGACGTCTGAGAACCCGCGGCGGTGCGAGTTGCGTAGGTGGGCTAAGCGGCTGCGCCGCTTCAAAGGCACAAGCCCGATCGAACGGCCGTCGGTGACAGCTGTTCCAGGCTCGTCCTGGGTGGTGGGTAACGGGGGGGCAGGTCAGGGCAGGTTGAGGACGAAGTCGAACGTGGCGATCTTGCCCTCCGGGCCGTCCTGGACCGCCATCAGCAGCGCCGGGTCGAAGATCTGGTCCCAGTTGTTGCCGGGCTCGCCGGGGAAGTACAGCTGCGTGGTGAGGATCGGCTGGTTCGGGGCCTGCGCCTTGACGTGGATGTGCCTGGTGCGGCCCGGGTACAGGCCGGCCACGATGGTGTCGAGCCGGAATCGGCCCTCGGTGTCGGTGAACTGGTGGCCGCGCAGCGTGTAGCCGGTGTTGTCGTACACCCCCACGTTGTCGGCCTGCCAGAAGTCGAGCAGCACGTTCGCCAGCGGCTTGCACGAGATGCTGTAGACGAAGCCGCTGACCACCAGCGGGGTGCCGGGCATGCCGGGTTCCCGCAGGTCGGCGCGCTCGGGCGAGTTGGGCTTGAAGTACGGGCCCTCCATCTGCTCGTGGGTCGGGCCGTCGCTGTCGTCGCACATCGGCGTCGGGGTCAGCGGTCCGGCGTCGGCGCGCGGCGCGCGCAGCACCTCGCCGGCCACCGCGGGTATCGCGGCCGCCGTCACCAGGCCCGCCTTCAGGAACGTCGCGCGGCGGATCCGTCTCTCCTCGTCGGTCATGTTCCGGCCTCCGTTTTCAAGTGGAACTTTATTGGTGTAAACCATTTCAGATGGTTGTTCTTCGCATTTCGACCGCGAAAAGCATGAATCGGGATCGGCAGAAAGCATTAGGGCGCAAGGGAAAAGGCGGCGTTCGGGGTAAGCGCCGCTGAGGCGCCCGGCCGCGTCAGGAGCGTTCAGGCGTCGTCGCCGGCAGGTGGATGGTGAAAGTGGTGCCGACGCCGACGGTGCTGCGGACCGCGATGCGGCCGCCGTGCACGTTCACGAGGTGGTGGGTGATGGCCAGGCCGAGGCCGCTGCCGCCGCCGTGCCGGTTGCGGGACTTCTCCGCCCGCCAGAAGCGGTCGAACACGTGCGGCAGCGCGGCCGCGTCGATGCCGACGCCGGTGTCGGCCACCTCGATGGCCACCTCGCCGCCCGCGCGCCGCGCCCACAACCTGACCCGGCCGCCGGATGGCGTGTAGCGCAACGCGTTCGACACCAGGTTGCCCAGCGCTTGCCGCAGCCGGGTCGGGTCGGCGGTGAGGTCGGGGTCGTCCTCGACGGTGACGACCAGCGCGACGCCGCCCGCATCGGCCCGGCCCCGGTGCGCCGCGGCGACCTGCTCCAGCAGCGCGCCGACGTGCACGGGCTCGGGGTACACGCGGAGCTTCCCGGCGTCGGCCAGCGCGAGGTCCTGCAGGTCGTCTATCAGGTGCTGCAGGAGCAGGGTCTCCTCCAGCAGCGAGGCCACCAGCGGTTGGTCCAGGGTGGCGACGCCGTCCTGCGAGGCCTCCAGCCAGCCCCGCACGTTCACCAGCGGCGTGCGCAGTTCGTGCGCGATGTCGCTGACCATCGTCTTGCGCTGCTGTTCGGTGCGCTCGACCTGCTCCGACATCGCGTTGAACGCGGCCGCCAGCTCGCCGATCTCGCCGCGCGCGCTCGTCCTCACCCGGGCCGACCGGTCGCCGCCGCCCATCCGCCGGGCCGCGGCGGTGATCGCGTCGATCGGGCGGACCAAGCGGCTGGCGGCGAGCGCAGTCATGCCGACGGTCAGCACCAGCACCACCAGCGCGGTCCACGCGATCCGCGCGGTGCCCACAGTAGACAGGTCGGTCGCGGCGTGATTCCCGCCGGGCTTGGTGATGAACAGGTGCGCGGCGGGGGAGACGTAGGAGCCGAGCTGTTCCCGGTGTCCGGAGTCCACGCAGCGCTTGGCGCCCGGATCGGTGCGGAGTTCCTCCGGTGAGGTCACCGCCGCCGACTGGGCCGGCAGCGGATCGAGCCCCTGCCGGGCCAGGCAGGCGTTGACCAGGGCGAGCAGTTCGGCGCCGGCCTTGCGCTCGGTTTCAGTCGCCTCCAATTGCGTGGAGCAGGGCACTTCCGGTGAAGCGGTGGGCGCGGTGGTTTGGGACGGTTCCGGTTCGGCGGGCCTCGACTTCTTGGGAGCAGCGTCGTTCGGGACGAGCTGGACGACCGGGCGGCCGTTGGGGCGCTCGACGATCACGCCGTCGTCGCCGAGCCGCCGGAAGCAGTCCAGCTGCCGCTGCGCGGCCTTGCCCAGCTCGTCGTGCTCCGCGGCGGTCAGCCGGTACGGGCCGACGGCGCGCGGATCGATGCCCGCGGCCGCCGCATCGGGCTTGAGCACCGGGTCGACCGCGAGCGGATCCACCACCGCGGACGGGGTTTTCGGCAGTTGGGGGTCCTTCGGCCCGCCGGAGTCGGCGATCGGCACCCTCGACGTGGTCGTCAGCGTGATCCGCCGCCCGGTCTGCGCGGCCAGGTCCGCCACCACCTGCTGGACCCCGGACCACTGCGGATTCGTGGCCGCGTAGCCGAGCAGCGAATCGTAGATCTTGGCGTCGGTGGCCAGGGTTTCGCCGAGTTCCTGGTTGATCGCCCCGCTGGTGCTCTGCGCGGCCAGCCACGCGGTGGCGCCGATGGAACAGCCGGCCACCACCACCGACATCGCCAGCAACCGGGCGAGCAGGCTATGCCGGCGCGCCATCGGCGGAGCCGTCCTGGAGCTTGTAGCCGACGCCGTACACGGTGAGCAGGTGGATCGGCCGCCGGGGATCGGGTTCGAGCTTGCGGCGCAGGTTCATCACATGCACGTCGATGGTGCGCTCGGTGATGAATTTGTCCATGCCGAACGCCTGGCTGAGCAGCTGGCCGCGGGTGAAGACGCGGCCGGGCTCCGAGGCCAGCACCGCGAGCATCCGGAACTCCGCGGGAGTGCAGTCCAGCGGGGCGCCGCCGAGGGTGATCTCGTGGCGCTGCTGGTCCACCACCAGATCGCCGACGCGCAACGGCTGCTGGTCGTTGTCCTGGCTGCGGCGGACGCGGCGCAGGATCGCGCGGATGCGGGCGGCGAGCTGGCGCGGGCTGTAAGGCTTGGTCACGTAGTCGTCCGCGCCGAGGTCCAGCCCGAGCAGCACGTCCTCCTCCGTGGTCCGCGCGGTGAGCAGCACGATCGGGACGTCCGATTCGGCCCGCAGGATCCGGCACACGTCCAGGCCGTCGACCTTGGGCATCATCACGTCCAGCACGATCAGGTCGGGCGCGCGTCGCCGCGCCTCGTCGATCGCCGCGCGACCGTCGTGCACGACCACCACGCGGTGGTTGTCGTGCTCCAGATATCGCCGGATCAACTCGGCCTGCTTCGGGTCGTCCTCCGCGACCAGCACCTGTGCGCTCACATCGCGCATTATCGCTTTCCGCCCGCGCGGCGGGTGATCCGCCACCGGACCTTGACCGCGGCTGAACAGGTTCTTCACATTTCCGCGACCGGTGGCGGAATCGAACAGGTTCTTCACATCGATCAGACGGGATCTTGAAAAGGCCGCCGCATTCTGGCTCTCGTCCGGGACTCCGGGCGAACAGTCGAATGGAAGGACACGATCGATGAAGCTTGGTCGTACGTGCGCGGCAGCTGCGCTCCTCGGCGCGGCGGCGCTGCCGCTGGCGGCGCCGATCAGCTGGGCCGGCGAGCCGGCCGCCGCTCCGGTGGGCGAGCAGCAGGCCCCGGAATCGCCCCGGTCGGAGCAGCCGAAGGAGTCGACGCCGGCCGCGCCGGTGCCCGAGGCGACCCGGGCCGAACAGCCGAAGCAGTCGACTCAGGCCGTGCCGAAGCCGGCCGGAGACGACCAGGTGAGCCAGCGCCCGGTGGGCGCGCCGGAAACCGGTGGCGGGCCGGTGGAGTCGGGCTTCGACCCGGCGATCCTCGGCGGTGCCGCCGCGGCTGTCGTGGTGGCGGGCGGCGGGGCCGCGCTGGTGCTGCGCCGCCGGCGCGCGGGCGCGAACTGAGGCGCATCCGCATGAGCGTGCATCCCCGGGCACGGGGGAACCGGGGCGGTCGCGGAACGATCGCGGCCGCCCTGGTCCTCGCGGCCCTGGCGCTTTCCGGTTGTTCGCCCGGCGGGCAGTCCATCGACCTCGTCACGCCCGTTTCGGCGCCGGTGCGGCAATCGCCTGCGGTGCCGCGATCGGAACCGGCGTGGATCGAGATACCCCGGATCGGCGCGCGGTCGTCGCTGATCCCGCTGGGGCTCAACCCGGACCGGACGATCGAGGTCCCGGCCGTGCACCAGCCGATGCAGGCCGGCTGGTACCAGTACGGCCCCACGCCGGGCGAAGCGGGACCGGCGGTGGTGCTCGGGCACGTCAACGGCGATGGCCAGGACGGCATCTTCGCGCGGCTGCGCGAACTGCGGCCCGGCGACGAGATCCTCATCGGCCGCCAGGACGGGCGGGTCGCGAGATTCGTCGTGGACCGCATGGCGCAGCCGCCGAAGACCGGGTTCCCCGCCGACGAGGTGTACGGCAACACCGCCGGCCCGGAATTGCGGCTGATCACCTGCGGTGGCTCGTTCGACCACTCGGCCCGCAGCTACCGCGACAACATCATCGCCTTCGCCGCCCTGACCGGAATGGCCGGCTGAGTACCGTCCACTTAGGTCACGAAGGCTGGATGCCGGTGCTCAGCAGCATCGCGACGTCGAGCAGGGCGACGAGGACGACCGCGTGGAAGGCGGTGCGGGAGCCGGGGCGGCGGCCGAGCAGGACACCGGCGCCGAGCACGGCCGCCGCCAGCGGCAGGACCACCCAGCTGGACACGCCTGCCAGCACCGCCGACGCGGTCAGCACCAGCAACGCCGCCGCCGCAGTGCTTTTCGCCGCGCCGAGGCGGTGCGGCAGGCCGCGGACGCCGGTGGCCGCGTCGTCGGCCAGATCCGGCAGCGCGTTCACGAAGTGCGCGGCCGAACCGAGCAGCGCCGCGGCGAGCATGAGCTGCACCGGTGGGGGACCGGTGCCGCCCAACGCCACGAACGCGGGCAGCAGGCCGAACGACACGGCATAGGGCAGCACCGAAAGCGGGCCGGTCTTCATGCCGAGGTCGTAAGCCCACGCCGACACCAGCGCGACGAAGTGGACCGCCGTCGCGGCGACGCCGAACGGCAGCGACAGCACCACGGCCACGGGCGCCGACACCAGCACCGCGATCAGCGCCGCCCGCCGCGAGACCTCCCCGGCCGCCACCGGCTTGCCCCGCCGCCGGACCCGGGCATCCCGGTCGGCATCCACCAGGTCGTTGAGCCACCCGACGGACAGCTGCCCGGCCAGCACCGCCGCAGCCGTCAGGAGCACGCCGCCCGCGTCGCGCCCGGTGGTGGCCGCGAGCCCGGCGGCGATCGCGGTGACCGCGACCGCCGGCCCCGGGTGCGAGGCCCGGAGCAGCGAGGATGCCGTTGCGAAGTGCCGCACCCGGCCGAGTGTGCCAGCCTGGAGCGCATGGCACGCTCCGGCCGGACCGTGCGGCGCAACGATCCTTTGCTGTACGAGGTTTTCGCCGACCAGTGGTGGCAGCCGCGTGGCGTCTTCGCGATGTTGCACTGGCTCGCCGCCGCACGCGGCGCACTGGTTCCCACCGCCGCGCGGAACGGCGCGGTGCTGGTGGATCTCGGCTGCGGGGCGGGCCTGCTGGCCCCGCACGTGGCGGGCAAGGGATACCGGCACATCGGCGTGGACCGGTCGCCGACCGCGTTGCGGCAGGCAGCCGAGCACGGCGTGCAGCCCGTGGTCGGCGACGTCCTCGCGGTTCCGCTGCCGGACGGGTGCGCGGACTGCGTGGTGGCCGGGGAGGTGCTGGAGCACGTGACCGATCTGCCCGCCGCGGTGGCGGAAGCGTGCCGGGTGCTGCGGACCGGGGGCCTGCTGGTGCTGGACACCCTCGCGGCGACGGCCCTGTGCCGGGTGGTGGCGATCGGGATCGCCGAACGCGTGGCGGTGCGCGGCGTGCACGATCCAGCGCTGCTGGTCGATCGCGCCGAGCTGATCGCCGAGGCGGCCCGGCACGGCGTGGCGCTGCGGCTGCGCGGCGTGCGGCCGTCGTGGCTGGACCTGCTGGCGTGGGCCGCCGGCCGCCGGGGCGGTGTCCGGATGCTCCCGTTCTCCTCCACTGCCGTGCTGTTCCAGGGCATCGGCCGGAAGAAGGGGTGAAAGCCGTTGTCGCTGTTCGTGGAACCGTCTTCGCCGACCGCCGCGCACGAGGCGGCGCGCGACCTGGTGCCGCGCATCGCCGCGCGCGCCGGGCACTACGACGCCGAAGGTGCCTTTCCTCGCGAGGATTTCGCCGATCTGCGCGCCCGCAGGCTGCTGGGCCTCATGGTTCCGGTGGAACTGGGCGGTTTCGGCGCGTCGTTCGCCGACTACGCCGCGGTCGCGACCGAACTGGCCGGCGGCGCCGGCTCCACGGCGCTGATCTTCAACATGCACGCCTCCGTCACCGGCGCGCTCGCGCACACACCAGAAGAACTGCTGCGGCAGCTGGGCGCACCGGAGAGCTGCTTCGCCGCGCGGGACCGGCTGCTCGCGGCGGCCGCCGACGGCGCGCTCTACTCGGTGGCGATGAGCGAGCGCGGCACGGGCTCGCGGCTTTCGCGCACCACCACGGTGTTCCGCCGGCGCGACGGCGGGTACCGCATCACCGGCAGCAAGGCGTTCGTCTCCGGTGCCGGTCACGCCGACGCGTACCTGGTCACCGCCAAGGACCCGGACGCCGTCGAGCCGAAGGTGTCCTACTTCCTGGTTCCGGCCGGTGAGGGCATCCGGGTCGAGCCGACCTGGGATTCGCTGGGCATGCGCGCCACCGGCAGCCACGACGTGCACTTCGAGGTGTCGGTGGGCGCCGATGCGCTGCTGGGCGGGATCGAGGGGATCACGCTGCTGGTCGCGCAGGTGATGCCGCAATGGCTCGTCGCGTCGTACGCCGCCGTCTACGTCGGGGTGGCGCGGTCGGCGCTGCGCGAAGGCGGCGCACACCTGCGCGAACGCGGGCTGCACACCCTGCCTGCCGTGCGATCCCGGATGGGCCGGGCGGATGCGGCGGTCGCCGCGGCCGACGCCGTGGTGCGGGAGGCCGCCCGGCGGGTGGCGCAGCGGCCGGGGGAGCCGGAGACGAACCGCTGGGTATGGCGGGCGAAGCTGGTCGCGGGCGACACCGCGGCCGAGGTGGCCTCGTCGGTGCTGGAAGCGGCCGGGGCGTCGGCGACGCGGCGCGGCCACCCGCTGGAGCGGATCTACCGCGACGCCCGATGCGGCGCGCTGCAACCGGCGACGTCCGACGTCTGCGCCGACTGGCTCGGCGTGGCCGCGCTCGGCGGCGACCCCGACGACGAGACCGAGTCGCCCCGTTGGTGACGCCGCTGATCGCCGGACTCGGCTCGGCGCTGCCGGACACCGCCGAGCAGCAGGCGCTGTGGGACGGCTTCTTCCAGGAGCACTTCCGCGGCAGCAACCTTGCTCGGCGGGTGTTCGCCGGCGCCGGGGTGCGGCGCAGGCACACCGTGGCCAACCCGATCAAGGAAGACCTCTCCGGCTGGTCCACGGCCGCCCGGATGCGCCGCTTCGACGAGGAATCCCCGCGGCTGGGGCACCAGGCCGTCGCCGCCGCGCTGGAGGACGCCGGGATCGGCGCGGACGAGGTCGGCCTGCTCACCGTCGCCACCTGCACCGGCTACGGCACGCCGGGCCTGGACATCAAGCTCGCCACCTCCCTCGGGCTGCGCCCCGACGTGCGGCGGCTGTTCGTCGGGCACATGGGCTGCTACGCGGCCCTGCCCGCGCTGGGCGGCGTCGCGGATTTCGTCGCCGCGCACCGCCGCGCGGCGGTGCTGCTCTGCCTGGAGCTGACCTCCCTGCACATCCAGCCGCCGACCGACGATCCGCAGCAGGTCGTCTCGCACGCGCTCTTCGGCGACGCGGCGGTGGCGGCGGTCCTGCACCCGGCGGCGGCCGGGCTCGCGGTCGTGGACATCGCCGCCTTCACCGACGACACCGCGAGCGCGCACATGACCTGGGAGATCACCGATCTCGGTTTCCGGATGGGGCTTTCGCCGCAGGTGCCGGAGGTGCTGGCCCGGCACCTCGGCCCGGTGCTCGACGACCTGCTCGGCCGCAACGGCTTGCGGCGGGCCGACATCCGGGGCTGGGCGGTGCACCCGGGCGGCCCGCGCATCCTCGACACCGTCGCGGACACCCTCGAACTGCCACCTGCCGCGCTGCAGCCGTCGCGCGAAGTCCTCGCCGAACACGGCAACTGCTCGTCCGCGACGCTGCTGCTGGTCCTGGAGGAACTCCTGGCCGGCGGGTTCCGCGACGGGAACCACGTCGTCGCGCTGGCCTTCGGCCCCGGCCTGACGCTTTACGCCGCGCTGCTGAAAGCCATCCTGTGATCATGGAAGCCGAACCGCTCACGCCGGTCGCGCCGCACCGGATGCGTTGCTCGTTCAGCAAGCAGGGCTGGAGCGACGTCGTGTTCGCGCACTGGCCTTGCCCGGAACGGGACGTCGCGGCGCTGCTGCCGCCGCGCACCAGGCCCGACCTGTTCGACGGCAGCGCCTGGGTCGGCGTGGTCGGCCTGGGGATGTCGGTGCGCAGCCCGTTTCGGGCGCGGTTCGCCGAGCTCAACGTGCGGACCTTCGCCGTCGACGAGCGCGGTCGCCGCGGGCTGGTGTTCTTCTCCCTGGAGGCGTCGCACTCGGGTTTCGTCCGCGTGGCCAGGGCAGTCGGCCGCCTGCCGTACCGGTCGGCGGTGGTCGAATGCTCGAAGACGGCGACCGAAACCGCCTACCGCGTCGAGCGATCCGGCGTCGGCCTGGACCTGCGCATCCGGCGCGGCGGCCGGGTCGCGCCGACCGGCGCGGACCGGTTCCTCACCGAGCGCTGGCGGATGTTCTCGACCTGGTACCGCCGGCCCATCGAGGTCCCGGTGGCGCACGAGCCCTGGGCCCTGGATTCCGCGGAGCTGCTGGAGTTCACCGACACCGGGCTGCTCGCCGGGTTCGGGCTGGCCCCGCCGAGCCGGCCCATCGTCCGGTTCGCGTCCAGAGTGGACGCCCGGTTCGGCCTGCCGGTGCTGTTGTGACGCGGCGGGCCCGGCTCCGAGTGGAGCGCGGGCCCGCCGGTTCAGGGAAAAAGCCGCTGGACGAGATCACTTGCCGCCGACGTTGAGGTCGATGCAGGCGTAGAAGGCGTTCGCCGTGTCGGCGACGTTCCAGACCGCCAGCACCTTCTGCTTGCCGCTGACGCCGCCGAGGTCGACGGTGTGCGACAGCTGCGACGGCGGCTGCTGGCCGCCCTGGTCGAACACGGCGACGCGGTTGCCGCCGATGAAGTACTCCCAGGTCGACGTGCGGTGCGCAGCGGTGAGCGTCCAGTTGAAGGTGACGGAGTTGCCGACCGGCGTCGCTGTCCAGCCCTTGCCGTCGTCGTCGAGCTCCGCGAAGCCCGCGTTGCCGCCGCTGCAGCTCTGCAGGCCCTTCGGGCCCTCGACGCTCTGCGGCTCGTACTTGATGGCGCCGCACGGGACGGTGCCCTGGGCGCACTGGGCCTGCCGGCTCGGCGGCGAGTTGACGTATCCGTGCGCGCTGGCGGTGCTGGTGGGGATCGCGACGAGGGCCGGGGCGAGCGCCGCGCCGACGATGGCTGCGGCGAGTTTCGGCTTCTTGTTCATCTCAGCTCCTTCGGAGGAAACCGCCGGGTCAGGAGGTGGTGCCGGACCGGCGGTGCTGGGTGGAACCTGGCCGAGGAAGGGAGAGGGGACTCCGACGACCACCGGCCCCGGCGGGTCGGACCCCGCGTTGAGCCGATGGTCTGGACCATAAGTTTCTGGCGTCATGGCGGTCAAGATTTGTCCGGTCCGCGTTTTTCCCAGGGCGTTTGCCAGTTTTCACCTGACGTTCATGCGGCGGGCGGCGCCATGTCAACTGAGTCCATTGTGGACGCAAGGCTGTGCTGTGCAGCGCTTTCGAGCGCAGGTCCGCGTAGTGGGACGATCGGTGCGTTCGTTGACACCGGCGCCGGGCCGCTCGACGATTGCCCGGTGCTGATCACGTTCACCCGCCGCCGGCACGTCGACCTCCGTCGCGTGGCGAGCCAGGCGTGTCGCCGATGATGCCGCACAGCGCGGCACATCGAGCTTCCCAGTCCGAAGAGGACATTCGAATTCCGGATCGTTTCCCGGGTCACCGCCGGTGGCCCCATCTGGAGGTGCGTGGACGTGCAGTTGGGCATCCTGAGTCTGGGCAGCACGCAGCCGGACCCGCTGACCGGTGAAACCCGTTCGGCCACCGAGCACTTCGACGACGTCGTGCGGCTGGCCGAGTTCGCCGAGCAGCTGGGCCTGGACTACTTCGGCTTCGGCGAACACCACGCCGGCCGGACGGTGGCCACGGCGCCGCCCGTGGTGCTCGCCGCGATCGCGGCGAGCACCAGCCGGATCCGGCTGATCACCACGGTCACGCTGCTGAGCACCCTCGACCCGCTGCGGGTGGCCGAGGACTACGCCACCCTCGACCACCTGTCGCACGGCCGGCTCGAACTGATCGTGGGCAAGGGCAATTCCGCCGACCCCTACACGATGTTCGGCTACGACCGCGAACACCAGTGGGAGCTGCAGGCCGAGCACTACGAGCTGCTGCACCGGCTTTGGCGCGAGGAGGAAGTCACGTTCAGCGGGAAGTTCCGCGGCAGGCTGGAGGGAGTCACCAGCCTGCCGCGGCCGCTGCAGACCCCACCGCCGGTCTGGCACGGCGTCGCCACCAGCCAGGCCTCGCCGGACCTCGCCGCGCGCTTCGGCGACCCGATCTTCGTCGCCAACGCGATCCAGCCGATGGAGAACTACGGGAAACTCGTCGACCACTACCGGGAGCGCTGGGCCGCCTACGGCCGCGACCCGGCGCAGGCCGGGGTGGGCTCCGGCGGACTGCTGTTCGTCGGCAAGACCTCCCAGCAGGCGAGGGACGACCTGCGCCCGTACTACGAGGCCCAGTGGGCCGACCGCGACCTCACGCGGGACCGCGGCGGGGTCGGCGACGAGCCGGCCGGGCAGACCCTGGAGAGCAACATCGCCGCCGGCGGGCTGTTCGCGGGCAGCCCGCAGGAGATCGTGGACAAGGTCGGCACCTACCGGGAGCGGTTCGGGCACGGGCTGATGATCTTCGGCCCGCAGATCGGCGGCATGCCCTACGGGCTCGTCGCCGACTCCCTCGACCTGTTCGCCACGGAGGTGGTGCCGCACCTGCGATCGCTCTGACCCGCGACCCGGGCAAAACAGACGCATCCGGGCCCACTGCTCGACTCCGCACCCGCGCTGTGATCGACTGCCGGTAGATCTCGTGCGGCGAAGGGCGGTTTGGTGAACGCGCGCGTCGCCCTCTACATCGGCGGATTGCTCGGGCCGTTCGGCGGCGGCGTCGTCTCCGCCATGCTGCCGGAGCTCAGCAGCGGATTCGGCGTGTCGCAAGGCGTCGCGGCGACGTCGCTGACGGTGTACCTGCTGCCGTTCGCGATCGTCATGCTGGTCTCCGGTAGCCTCGGCGAGCGGTGGGGCATGAGCCGCAGCATCCGCGTCGCCTACGCCGGGTACGCGGTCGTGGCGTTGCTGGCCGCCCTCGCCCCGTGGTTCTGGCTCTTCCAGGCCAGCCGCGCCTTGCAGGGCATCGCGAACGCGTTCACCACGCCGCTGCTGCTGGCCAAGCTCGCCGCCGTCACGCCGAAGGAGCGCCTCGGCCGGGCGCTGGGCACCTACGGCGCGATGCAGGCGATCGGGCAGACGTCCGCGCCGCTGGTCGGCGGGCTCGCGGCGGAAGGCGCCTGGCAGTGGGCCTTCGTCGGCCTCGCGGCGGTCGCCGCGGCGCTGGCGATCAGCCCGCTGCCGCCGGATTCGCGCGACGGCGCGGCGCAGCGGCCCGCCGCGTTGCGGGACGCCTGGCGGAAATCCGTGCTGCTGACCGGGGGCGTCGCCTTCGTCGCCTGGGCCTGCCTGGCGGGGCTGCCGTTCCTGGTCGCGTTCCGGCTGGACGACGCCTTCGCGCTGAGCCCGGGCGCGCGCGGCCTGGTGCTCACCGCCTACGGCGTGGCGGGCGCGGTCGGCGCCCGGCTGACCGGCGGGGCGGTGGACCGGTTCGGCCAGCGCGCCATCGTGTGCGTCGGGCTGCTGTTCGGCGCCCTGGCGGTCGGGGCCGTCGGCCTGGTCTCCTGGCTGCCCGCGGTCGCGATCGCCTGGGCTGTCGGCGGCGTCTGCGGGCAGCTGATCCTGGTCGGCATCCACGCCACGGTGCTCACCGGCGGGGCGAGCGGGCGCGGCGGGATCATCTCCGTGGTCACCGCGCTGCGGTTCCTCGGGATGTCGGCCTCCCCGGCGGCGTTCACCGGCCTCTACCGGCACGACGCGGCGCTGGGCTTCCTGCTCCCGGCCGTGCTGCTGCTACTGACAATTCCCGTTGTTGCCGTTTGGTGGCCGCGCAAAGCGCCCGGTTGATCGATACCGGCGTCGGCATTTTCCCAGTTTGCGGCCGGATCCGCGCCGATCCGGACACCGTGCGTTACCGAATCCGATCACCGTCCGACACCGGACCGCGCCAATTGGTTCACCCAATGGTGATCGTTCGTGTGGCAGGCTTCGTCCTGCTTGAACGACAGTCCTGCCGGTCGGGCACGGGCGCGGATGTTGTGCGGCGCGGCCGGCGAAGAGGCGAGAGGACACGCCCGTGAAGATCGCCCGTTGGAAACCGCTGACCCTGTTATTCAGCGCCGCGTTGGTGGTCGTGCCCACGACCGCCGCGCTGGCGGCCCCCGATGCGACGGCGGATTCCGCCGTCGAGGACTACTACCAGGACGCGATCGGCAAGACCGGTCCCGAGCTCAAGACCGCCCTGCACGGGATCATCAGCAGCGGCACCACGACCCTGAGCTACGACCAGGTCTGGGACGCGCTGAAGGTCACCGACGAGGACCCGAACAACAACGCCAACGTGATCCTGCTCTACACCGGCCGGTCGCAGGGCAAGGACACCAACGGCGGCGACGCCGACGACTGGAACCGGGAGCACGTCTGGGCGAAGTCCCACGGCGACTTCGGCACCTCGCCCGGTCCCGGCACCGACGTGCACCACCTGCGCCCGACCGACGTCACCGTGAACTCGGATCGCGGCAACAAGGACTTCGACATGGGCGGCACCGAGTCCGAGGAAGCGCCGGGCAACTTCACCGACGGCGACTCCTGGGAGCCGCGCGACGAGGTGAAGGGCGACGTCGCCCGGATGATCTTCTACATGTCGGTGCGCTACGACGGTGGCGACGGCTTCGCCGACCTCGAGGTCAACGACAACGTCGACAACGGCAGCAACCCGTTCATTGGCCGCGTTTCGGTGCTGAAGCAGTGGAACGAGCAGGACCCGCCGGACGCCGGGGAGCAGCGCCGCAACCAGGTGATCTTCGACCAGTTCCAGCACAACCGGAACCCGTTCATCGACCACCCGGAGTGGGTCGCCGAGATCTGGTGACGATTCCCAGCCGAGGGGCGCCCTCGCCGGTCCGACCCGGCGGAGGCGTCCCTCACGCCGGTTTCGCGGCCGACAGGAAGTCGGCGAGGATTCCGTTCAGGCGGGCGGCATTCCCGGTCGGCAGCGCGTGGTGGCCGACGCCGGGCAGCATCGCCGTGCGGACGCGGGGCACCACGCGTTCGGCCTGCGCGAGCAGGCGGCGCGGGTCGTGGGCCTTGCTGTTCTCCGCCGCCAGCACGAGGGTCGGCACGGTCAGGCGCGCCGGGTCGGGCTTGGGGCTGGTGACCGGCTTCGCGGCCCGGAACTCCGCGCCGCGGGCCTGCAGTTCGAGGCAGGCCGGATCGATGCCGATGCCGCCGGTCTCCCAGCGCAGGAAGTCGCGCGTTCGCTGCGGCGCGGGCCGCAGCAGCATCGGCAGGGCGCGCAGCAGGTAGCCCGGATTCCAGCGGGTGAAGCACGCCGTGGGATCCAGCAGCGCGAGGCTGCGCACCCGGGGCGAGTGGAGGGCGTAGTGCAGGGCGATCCACGCTCCGTAGGAATGCCCGCACAGGTCCGCCGCCTCGACGCCGAGGTGGTCGAGCACCTCGTCCAGCCAAGCCATCTGGTCGCCGACGCCGGAGACCGCTTTGCCGTCGGCGACGCTGCGCCCCGCCTCGCCGATGAGGTCGATGGCGTAGATCCGGTGCCGTTCGCCGAGTTCGCGGACGTTGGCGAACCACACTGTCGAGGTGGCTCCGCCGCCGGGCAGGAGCACCAACGGCGGGCCGTCCGGCGCGCCGCAGGCGTGCACGCGGGTGCTGCCGTAGGCCGTCGGCACTTCGAGCGCGTCGACCGGGGCAGGCCACTTCGCCAGCACGGCGTCGTAGGCGGCGAAGAAGTCATCGCCGCCGCGGGAGGTCCGGAAGCCCATCGTGCACCTCGCTCGTCGAGTAGCCCAGTGATCGAGAGACTAGCGCTCCCTCAGCCCCGATCGGCGCGCATTGCCGCCAGGATCTCGTCACACCAGGCCAGCATCGACTCCTCGGTGCGGATGCCGCCGCGCAGCACCAGGTACTGGTGCAGCTGCTGCCCGGAAAGCCCTTGCGGCGCGGGGAAATCCCGCTCCTCGATCGCGCGGTAGACGGCCAGCCGCTCGTCGTGCCCCCGGCGGTGCCGGGCGACCTCCTCGGCGACCCGCTCGGTGTCGCCGAATGACGCGCCGCGGATCTTCACCGACAGCTCGTTGCGGACGGCCGGCGGATCCACCGGTTCGGCGAGCCAGCGCGCCAGTTCGGCGGCGCCGGACTCGCTGACCCGGTAGACCTTCTTGTCCGGGCGCTTGTCCTGCGCGACCTCGTCGCAGGACACCCAGTCCAGCTCGACCATCCGCTTCAGGCTCCGGTAGATCTGCTGGTGGCTGGCCGACCAGAAGTAACCGATGGACTTGTCGAACCGGCGCGCCAGCTCGTACCCGGATCCCGCGCGTTCCTGCAGCGAGACCAGGATGGCGTACTCCAACGACATCGGTTCAGTCTGCCACGCCGATCAGCCCGCCCAGCCGTCCCCGGATCAGCTCGGCGGCCTCGCGCACGATGCGCTCCACCAGCTCGCCGACCGGCGGCACGTCGGTGATCAGCCCCTGCACCATGCCGGCGCTCCAGATGCCGAGCTCCGGGTCGCCCTGCTCGTAGACCTGTCGGCCGCGGGCGCCGGCGACGAGGTCGCGGACGTCATCGAAGGCCGCGCCGTCGGCCAGCTTCGCCACCACTTCGCGGCTGACGGCGTTGCTGGCGACCCGCGCGGTGTTGCGCAGCGGCCGGAAGATCAGCTCGGTCTCCAGCTCGCTGGCCTCGGCGATCCGCTTCTTGACCGCGTCGTGGATCGGCGACTCGGTGGTGCACATGAAGCGGGTGCCCATGTTGATGCCGTCCGCGCCGAGCGCCAGCGCCGCCACCAGGCCGCGGGCGTCGGCGAAGCCGCCGGACGCGATGATCGGGATGCTGAGCTCGTCGGCGGCGCGGGGGATCAGCACCAGGCCGGGGATGTCGTCCTCGCCGGGGTGGCCGGCGCACTCGAAGCCGTCGATGCTGACCGCGTCCACGCCGAGCTGCTGCGCCTTGAGCGCGTGCCGGACGCTGGTGCACTTGTGCAGCACCCGGACCCCGGCGGGCTTGAACGCCGCGACCTGCTCGGCCGGGTTGGACCCGGCGGTCTCGACGATCCCGATGCCGGATTCGATGATCGCCTGCCGGTACTCCGCGTACGGCGGCGGCGTGATGGTGGGCAGGATCGTCAGGTTGACGCCGAAGGGCTTGTCGGTCATCTCGCGGCAGCGCGCGATCTCCTTGACCAGGTCCTCCGGCGTCGGCTGGGTGAGCGCGGTGATCATGCCGAGCGCGCCGGCCTCCGCGACCGCCGCGACGAGTTCGGCCCGGCCGACCCACTGCATGCCGCCTTGCACGATGGGGTGTTCGACGCCGAACTCCTCGGTGAACCTGGTTCGAAGCACGTTGCTCATCGCTCGCCTCCCGCTGCGCCGCCGACGCGGACGCCGAGGCGCCCGTGCCGGTCAAGCTACTATGCAACAAGATGCAATGCAACGAGTTGCATAGTCAGCGAGAAGGCGCCTGAGGTTCCGCTACCCGCACCGCCACTCAAAACGAGCGTGGAGACTTTTTAGAAGGAGATGTAGCCGCCGTCGACGGTGATCGCGTCGGCGGTGTGGAAGACGCTCGCCGGGCTCGCCAGGTAGACCGCCAGCGCGCCGAAGTCCGAGGGCGCGCCCCAGCGGCCCACCGGCATCCGGGGCAGCACCTTGCGCTGGAACCCCTCGGACTGCAGCGCCGGGTCGGCCAGCGGCGTGCTCACCCAGCCCGGCAGCACCGCGTTGGCCCGGATCCCGTGCCGGGCCAGCTCGATCGCGATCGACTTGATCATCGAGATCAGCGCGCCCTTCGACGCGGCGTAGGCCTGGCCGCGCGGTTGTCCCTGCCGCGCCGCCAGGCTCGACGTGCCGACGAGGCTGCCGCCCTCGCCCTGCGCCAGCAGCCGGCGCGCCGCCGCGCGCAGCGTGAGGAACGCGCCGTCGACGTTCACCCGCGTCACGCGGTGGAAGTCGCTGAGCTCGGCGTCCACGAAGCGGGTCCCGCCGCCGCCCACACCGGCGTTGGCGAAGCACGAATCCAGCCGCCCGAACTCCTCGACGGTGCGCGACATCGCCGCCTCGACCTGCTCTTCGTCGCCGACGTCGCAGCGCAGGGCGAGCACTTTGCCGCTGTGCTTCTCCAGCTCCCGGGCCGCGGTCTCGTTGCGCTCGGCGTTGGTGCCCCAGATGCAGACGCCCGCGCCGGCGGCGGCCAGCGCGTCGGCCATCGCCAGGCCGATGCCCGAATTGCCGCCGGTCACCACGGAAACGTGCCCGGTGAGATCGAAGGGGTTGGCGGTGTCGCCCATGTTTCGTGCCTGCTTCCTTCTTATTGATCAATGTTGATCATCGGTTGGATGTTTCGCTCTCCGCTCGCAGGCTGGAGTCCGGGATCGGCAGTCTGATCCGGTCGGCGATCGGCCCGTTGCTGCACGATGCGTTTCACCCGCTGGTACGGGGTGTGCGGGGTGATGTCGGGGTCACCCACTCTGTGCAGGACGTTGATCGCTGCCGCGTGGTCTGCTTGCCACACCACCCCGCACCCTGTGCAGTGAAGCCGGTCCCCGCTGCGGCGCCCAAGGACTCCGCAGCAGGGGGCGACTTGTGAGGTGTAGGCCGCGTTGACCAGCGTGAGCGCAGAACCTCTGCGCTCCGACACACTGGTGAGTGCCTCAGCGGTGAGCCCCTTGGTCCACGCCGCCAAGCGCCGGTTGACGTTCCGGCCACGCCGAGCACGGCCGGTGAAAATCTTGGTGAGGTCCTCCGCCGCGATCAACGCGGCTTTATCGACAACAGCATGCACCGCGCGGAACGTTGTCGTACGCACTGTCTGCTGCCAGCGGGATGAACGCCGGTCCCGCTTAACCGTCCCGAGATTGTTGCCGACGATCCGGTCGGCTTTGGCGTGATCACCGGCTTCGCGGGCTTTTTCCGCCACCGACCGGATCTTCGCCCGCCTCGCGTTCTTCGTCTTCCGGTAATCCGACTCGCGGGTCAGCAATACACCCAGCTCGGTGCCATGGTGCTGACCGTCGGAGTCGGTCAGGACTTCGGTGTAGCCCTTGTCCACACCGATCTCACGATCGCCAACGGGGCGTGTGGAGGAGGGCATTGTTGCTGCGTGGATCTGGTAGTGCACTTCAACACGGCCATTGCGCAGGATCAGCCGCAGCGTCCCCGACGGAGCCACCGTGGTGTTCAGCGGAATACGCACCAACTGGCGACGCTTCAAACCAGGTACCGCAAGCCAGATGGTGCCGTTCTCGGCCAGGGTGAATGTGCGGTACTGGTCGCTGCGCACCACGATCTGATTGTGGGTGCGGTTGCGGCCACGCTTCCAGTGCTTGCGCATCTGCCGCGACAGGAACGCATCCTGAGTCCATGTGTCGCGTTTGAGCGCGGTGAACATCCGCTTCCGCTCGATCGGGTCCGAGGCCCGCTTGTTCGCCGCCTTCCGGACCTTCGCTTTAGCCGCGGCCCGGTTCGCGGCGATGTCCGCGACCGCGTCCCGAACCGTCTCCTTCCATGCATTCGCCAAAACACCGAACAACTCGGCCGTACCGTCCGCCATCCACGAGTCACGGATCTTCCGATCGGACAGCCCAGCGCCGTTGACCGAGCCGTAGCGCTGCCACACCTCACTACGGACGCACCCCAACCGGCGAGCCTGCTCGACCAGCTGCGCGAACTTGCCGGTGTTGAGATCCTGTGAGTACGCGATCCGCGTGACCGTCACAAGGCCACCCCGCCGCAAACGATGATCTCGTCCACCGCGGCGTCGAAGACTGGTCGTCGAACTCTCCGCGCACCGGCTGCGACGAAGTACCTCCACCTGGTCGGATTGCGCAGGGCAGTAAGACGCCTTTCGCTTTTCCCGCAGCGCACAGCACCGGCCGTACAGCCCACCTTTCTCGCGAACTCGCCGATGCGGCGCATCTTGACCATCACAGCTAACAATAGCCAACAGTGAAGAAGGGCCACACACAAGATCACGCCTCCTGGGAGTGGATCAGTTCTCGGGAACGACTTCGCCGGCCGAGTGCTCGCGGCGCAGCTGGGTTTTGAGGACCTTGCCGCTGGGGTTCCGCGGCAGTTCCGCGACGACCGCCAGCCGGCGCGGGCGCTTGTAGCCGGCGAGCCGCTGCTTGCACCAGTCCTCGATGTCGGCGAACGTCGGCGGATCGGCCGGGTCGCGCGGCGCGACGACCGCCAGCGGCGTCTCGCCCCACCGCTCGTCCGGCACCCCGATCAGCGCGGTCTCGGCGACCTTGGGATGCGCGGCGAGCACGTCCTCGACCTCGGCGCAGTAGATGTTCTCGCCGCCGGAGATGATCATGTCCTTCTTCCGGTCGACCACGTAGAGGTAGCCCTCGTCGTCCTGGCGCACCAGGTCGCCGGAGTGGAACCAGCCGCCGTGGAACGCCTCGGCGGTCTCCGCCGGCTTGCCCCAGTACTCCCGCATCACGGTGGGTCCGCGGTAGACGATCTCGCCGACCTCGCCGCGCGGCACGTCGTTCATGTCGTCGTCGACCACCCGGGCCTCGACGTTGAGCATCGGGGTGCCGACGGAGCCGATCTTGCGCAGGGCGTCCTCGCCGCGCAGCATCGTGGTCACCGGGCTGCACTCGGTCTGCCCGAACGAGGTGGTGATCTCGGCCTGCGGGAACGTGTCGAACATCTTGCGCAGCAGCGTCGACGACGCGGGCGCGGCGCCCCAGCTGATCCGCTGCAGCGCCGAGAGGTCGTGGTCGCCGATGTCCGGCAGGTCGCAGATCGCCTGCCACTGCGCGGGCACGAAGAAGCACGACGTGATCCGCTCCCGCGCCAGCATCCGCACCGTCTCGGCCGGGTCGAACCGGCCCGACGCGCTGATCACGATCCGCCCGCCGAGCAGCAGGTACGGCAGCATCCCGGACACCCCGGCGATGTGGAACAGCGGCACTCCGACCAACCAGACGCGGTTGTCCGCGGTGACGCCGTTGTGCACCAGCGAGCTGAAGCTGTGCATCAGCAGGTTGTGGTGGGTGAGCACGGCGCCCTTGGGGCGGCCGGTGGTCCCCGAGGTGTACATGATGAACGCTGGCGACTGCTCGTCCACGACGGTCTCGGTGAACTCGTCGGACGCCGCCGCGAGGGCCGCGTCGTAGTCCTCGGTGTCCTCGCCCGCGGCGCCGCCGATGACCAGGCAGACGCGCACGCCGGGGGCTTTTTCCCTGGCCCCGGCCATGGTTTCGGCCAGGAACGAGTCCACGATCACCGCGCAGGCGCCGCTGTCGTCCAGTGCGTAGGCGATCTCGTCGGCGACCAGCCGGAAGTTGATCGGCACGCAGATCGCGCCGAGCCGCGCGCAGGCGAAGTAGGACTCGACGATCTCCAGCCCGTTGAGCCCGGCCACCGCGACCCGGTCGCCGGCTCCGACGCCGCGGTCCCGCAGCGCGTTCGCCAGCCGGGTGACGCGCTCGTCGAACTCCCGGTAGCTGCGGCTGACGTCCCGGAAGCGCAGAGCGATCTGGTCGGGGATCTTGCGGGCATGCCGGGCCAGCTGATCGGCGGCGGTCATGCCTCGGCCGGTCACGGATTGCGCAGCAGCGGACATCGTTACCTCGCCGGTGAGGGTGACGTGACGGGCCTCATATTGCGTTGCCGAGCGGTGGTGGTCAACCCGGGACGGACCTCCGGGACGCGGAAAAGTCCGGCGCGCAACGCAGGTCACCCAGCATCGGAATCTACTGTGGACTTAAAAATAGAACATGTTCAGCTGGCTCCCGTTCGGTTACAGTCGGAGGTGACGGATTCGCTGCCACCGCACCGCCGGGGTGGAGGGAGAGCACATGGACGTCGACGAGTTCCGCGCGAAAGCGCGCGAATTCCTGGCCGCCAACGCGCCGGGATCACTGGGCGACCGCGCCCCGGCCGAGGTGCTCGAGGAGGCCAAGCGGTTCCAGGCCGCCGCCTACGACGCGGGCCTGGCGGGCATCACCTGGCCGGCCGAGTTCGGCGGACAGGGCCGCACCGCCGCCGAGCAGCAGGCGTACGACGCGGAGGCGGCCCACTACGACCTGCCGGGCTCGCCGTTCATGGTCGGGATGGGCATGTGCGGCCCCACGCTGCTGGACCTCGGCACCCCGGAGCAGAAGGCGCGCTACCTGCCGAAGCTGCTGCGCGGCGACGAGATCTGGTGCCAGCTGTTCTCCGAGCCGGGCGCGGGTTCCGACGTCGCCAGCCTGCAGACCCGCGCGGTGCGCGAGAGCGGGGGAGAGTGGGTGATCAACGGCCAGAAGGTGTGGACCTCGGGCGCGCAGTGGTCGGACTTCGGCGCGCTGCTGGCCCGCACCGACCCGGACGTCCCGAAGCACCGCGGCATCACCATGTTCATCGTCGACATGCACGCCCCCGGCGTGACGGTGCGGCCGCTGCGGGACATGACCGGCCGGGCGCCGTTCAACGAGGTCTACTTCGACGACGTGCGCATCCCGGCCGATTCGGTGATCGGCGAGGTCGGCGGCGGCTGGCTGGCGGCGGTCACCATGCTCGGGCACGAGCGGGTGTCGATCGGTGGCTCGGTCCGGCGCGGCAGCGACCCGCTGTCCTACGACAACCTGGTGGAGCTCGCCCGCCGACATGGTCGTGCCGAAGATCCGGTGGTGCGCGGCCGGTTGGCCGAGATCTATGCACAGGAGAAGGCTCTCGGGTTGTTCAACAGCCGGTTGCGGCAGGAAGCGGAGGCGGGATCGCCACCCGGCGCCCGCGGTTCGGTGTCGAAGCTCGCCGGCGCGCTGCTGCTGTGGCGCGCGGTGGACACCGCAGGTCTCATCGCAGGGCGGGAGCTCGCGGCCTGGGAGCCGGGCGACGCGGCGGCCGAGGAGATGGCGATCGCGATCAACTCGACGCCCGCGTCGAGCATCGCCGGCGGCTCCAACCAGATCCAGCGCAACATCATCGGGGAGCGGATCCTCGGCCTGCCGAAGGAACCCCAGGTGGACCGCGACGTCCCGTTCCGGGAGCTGAAGGTCGGCACCCAGCGCCCCGCGTGACCCGAACGACCGCCGAAGACCTCCGAGGAGCGTGCAATGCAGCTGGTGTTGACCCGCGAGCAACGAGAACTCCGGTCCGCGGTCCGGAAGTTCCTGGCCGAGCACGCGCCGCCCGCGCGGGTGCGCGAGCTGATCGACGGCGATGGCCACGACGCCGGGCTCTGGCGGCGGCTGGCCGGTGAGCTCGGCGCGACCGGGCTCGTGGTGCCCGAGGAGCACGGCGGATCCGGCGCCGGGCACGTCGAGCGCGCCGTGGTGCTGGAGGAGCTGGGGCGAGCCCTGGCGCCGGTGCCGTTCCTCGCGTCGGCGGTGCTGGCGACCGATGTGCTGCTGGCGCTGGACGATGCGCCAGCGAAGGCGGAACTGCTGCCGCGGCTGGCGGCCGGCGAGCTGATCGGCGCGGTCGCCTGGGACGCGGAGTCGGCGCCGACGGCCACCCGGCGCGACGGCTCGTGGGTGCTCGACGGCCGCGCGCCGCAGGTGATCTCCGGCGACATCGCGGACTTCGTGCTGGTGTACGCCAGGACCGAGCACGGCGGTTCGTGGTTCCGGGTCGACGGCGCGGGCGGCGTGACGAGAACGCCGCTGCGGACGCTGGATCCGACCCGGCGGATCGCGCGGCTGGACTTCGCCGGTGCCCCGGCGCGCCAGCTGTCCACGAAGGACGCCGATGCGGTGCTGGCCGAAGTGCGGGACACCGCGGCGGTCGCGCTCGCCGCCGAGCAGCTCGGCGGGATGGAACGGGTCCTGGAGATGACGGTGGAGTACGCCAAGGTCCGGGTGCAGTTCGGCCGCGCCATCGGTTCCTACCAGGCGGTCAAGCACCGCTGCGCGGACCTGTACAGCGCCTGGGAGCAGGCTCGGTCCGCCGTGCGCCACGCGGCCTGGACCGCGGACGAGGACCGCGCGCAACTGCCGTTGGCGGCGGTGATGGTGCAGGTGCTCGTGTCGCCGGCGTACTTCGAGGCGGCGGCCGACACCGTCCAGCTGCACGGCGGCATCGGCTACACCTGGGAGCACGACGCCCACCTGTACTACAAGCGCGCGAAGACCTCGGAACTGCTCCTCGGCACCCCGGACCAGCAGCGCGCCCGGCTCGCGGACGTCCTCGCGATCTGATCGGGTGGTGCGTGCGCGGCGCCGTTCGTCAAGTAAGTTGACCAAGGGTGCCCGGCGCGCGGAGATGGGTGGACGATGGGTGAGCGCTCGTTCGAGCTGAGAACCGTTGCGCTCGCGGCATTCGGACCGACCCTGCTGTTCTCCACCGGCGAGGGCGCGATCATCCCGATGATCCCGCTCATCGCCGCCGACCAGGGCGCGGACCTGGGGACGCTGGGCCTGATCGCCGCCATGATCATGGTGGGGGAACTCGTCGGCGACGTGCCCAGCGGCGCGCTGGTGCACCGCCTCGGCGAGCGGCGGGCGATGATCGGCGCCGCGATCGTGTCGGTGCTGGGCCTGGTCGGCTGCTACCTCTCGACGACCCCGTGGATGCTGGGCGCGTGCGTGTTCCTCGTCGGCCTGTCCACGGCGGTGTTCGCGCTCGCCAGGCACGCGTACATCACCACGGCCGTGCCGCTGCGCTACCGGGCGCGGGCGCTGAGCGTGCTCGGCGGGGTGTTCCGCGGGGGCTACTTCATCGGTCCCTTCCTCGCGGTGCTGGTGCTGATGGTGACGCCCGACAAGCGGGCGGTCTTCCTGCTCCACATCGCGTTCGCCCTCGCCTCGGTGATCCTCCTGCTGTGCACGAAGGACCTCGGCACCGGCGGCGACGGGGCCGCCGAACCCGCGCACCAGGGCCTGTTGACCACCCTGGTGCACCATCGCGGCGTGCTGGTGCGGATGGGGGCCTGCGCCGCGCTGATCGGCGGGCTGCGGGCGTCCCGGATGGTCGTGCTGCCGATGGTGGCGGTCGCGGCCGGGCTGTCGCCGTCCACCACCGCGCTGATCATCGGCATCGCGGGGGGCATCGACTTCGCGCTGTCCTACACGTCGGGCCAGATCATGGACCACTTCGGCCGGATGTGGGCGGCGGTGCCGTCGATGACCGGCCTGGCCGTCGGGCACCTCGTGCTGTTCGCGGTGGACGACGTGCCGACCTTCGCGATCGTCGCGGTGTTCCTGGCGCTGGCGAACGGGACCAGCAGCGGAATCCTGATGACGCTCGGCGCGGACCTCGCGCCGCAGCCCGGCCCGGCGCCGTTCCTCGGCGCCTGGCGGTTCACCGGCGACTTCGGGCAGGCGGTCGGGCCGGTCACCGTGTCCGGGCTGACCGCGGTGGCCGGCATCGGGTTCGCCGGCGCGGGCATGGGCCTGCTCGGGCTGCTGGGCGCGGGCCTGCTGCTGCGCTACGTCCCGCGCTACGTCCCCCAGGCGCGGACGAGCGGCTGACCACCGGTGTGCCGCGCCACATTACCCGCCCGGCGGAGTGAGCGGCGGCACCGCGGGATGATCGAATGGCGGCGACACCACCACCGGGCCGGGGAGACGCATGGCTGCCAAGAAATCAGTGTGGACGTCGATCGTGGCGGTCGCGCTGCTGGGCCTGATGTGGGTGGTGTTCGAGTCCGGCATCTTCGACGCGAAGGTCAGCGCCACCACCGGCCCCGCCGGGGAGCAGCTCGCCGAACTGCGCGTCGCCCCGGCGGGATCGATGGACGGCTACTCGCGTGAGCGGTTCAAGCACTGGACGACGAAGCCGGAAGCCGGGAAGAACTGCAACACCCGCGAGGCGGTGCTGGCGCGGGACGGCCAGAACGTCCGCACCAACAACGCCTGCGAGGCCACCGCCGGCACGTGGACCAGCGCCTACAACGGCCAGCAGCTGACCGACCCGTCGGCGATCGACATCGACCACATGGTGCCGCTGGCGAACGCCTGGCGCAGCGGCGCGAACAAGTGGGACGACCAGCGCCGCGAGCAGTTCGCCAACGACATGCAGCTGCCGCAGCTGGTGGCCGTCGACGCGAGTTCGAACCGCAGCAAGGGCGACCAGGATCCGTCGCAGTGGAAGCCCGAACGCGCGAACTGGTGCAGCTACGCGACGAGCTGGATCACGGTCAAGCGCGCCTACGACCTGACGGTCACCGAACAGGAGCAGAAGGCGCTCCAGGAAATGCTCGCGACCTGCGGCTGATCCGGCTCAGGCGCTGTAGCCCTTCGGCGGGATGAGCGTGCCCAGCTGGTCGAAGCTCAGCCAGTAGATCTGGTTGCCGCTGAAGGAAGCCGGGTCGGCGATCAGCACGGTCCGGTCGACGTCGTTGTAGCCGATCACGGTGAAGTAGTGGTAGATCGTCTGGTCCGACGGGTACCCGGGCGGCTGGTTGCCGGGCGGCGCGACGATGTTGGCGACGATCGCGTAGCCGTTGTCGATGTCCGCCACGATGTCGTTCCACAGCAGGTCCTTCTGCGCCTGCGTGGGCGGATCGTTGGGCATCTCCTTCGTCTCGTACCAGCCCGCGTAGCCGCTGAGCACGCGCGTGACCTGGCCGATCCAGTCGGTGCCGCCGGTGTGGGTGCCGAGTTCGGCGGCCAGATCCGCCTGGCTGCGGTAGATCCCGCGCGCCGATAACGCGATCCGGGTCGCCGCGGGCCCGCACCAGTAGCCGGTCTCCTGCACCTGGTAGTCGACGTCGAGCACGTGCTCGCCGTTGGCCCGGACGATCACGGCCGGTGCCGCGGAACCGGCCGTGAGGGCCACCGCCGGGATGGCCGACGCGCCGGTGAGCACCAGGGTCAGAGCGGCCGTCGATGCCGCCAGTTTCGAAGTGAACATTCCCGCCTCCTCGCCGAAAAGCCCCCCGGCGAGTCGCGATCGTGTCAAGATCGATCCCGGTTCCGCCAGATCTTCGCGCTGGCTCAAACGGGCCATCGCCCAACTGCGCCAGCGCACGAGGGCGTGATCACCTCGTTCCCGCAACGCGTTGACCACGCTCGATCAGGCGTTCTAGGCTTCCCGGACAAAAGGGTCGTCCCGCTCTGCCGGAAGGTTCACGTGCTCGACGTCCTCGCCGCCGACAGCGATCAGGGCCGCGTCTACCGCGCGCTCACCACGCGAGGACGGTTGCACCGCGAGTTCCTGGCCCACGACACCGGTCTCGCGCCCGCGGCGGTGCGAAAGGCGTTGCGGGAACTGACCGAACTGGACCTGGTCGTCGAAGTGGGCCGGGGCACCGACCTGTGGGAGGCCGCGCCGCCCGTCCAGGCCATGTCGATGGTGCTGCGCGAGGAGGAGAGCCGGCGGCTCAAGCTCTGGCAGGTAGGCGCCGAACTGGACCGCCTCTACCACCAGGCCCGCAGCGGCACGGGTTGTTCGCGGCACGTCGAGCCCGTCGAGCACCCGGCGCGGCTGATCATGCTCACGACCCGGTTGCAGGACAAGGCGACCGAGCAGGTGCGCTGGCTGGACCGGCCGCCGTACTACAGCAAGCCGCACCACTTCCGCGCTCAGGAGGAGATCCAGGCCGGCCGGATGGCCGCGGGGGTGCGCTACCGGACGATCTACAGCCAGAACGTCTACGACGACCTGGAATTGTTCGCCGCGATGACCCGGATGGCCGACCTCGGCGAGAACGTCCGGCTGCTGTCCGAACTGCCGGTGAAGCTGACCATCGGCGACGACCAGATCGCGCTGCTGGTGCCCGAGCCCGACCGGACCGGCCTGGACGGCTCGCTCGTCGTGCACGCCTCGGGGCTGCTCAACGCGCTGTGCGGGCTCTTCGAAACGCTGTGGACGCTGGCGATGCCGGTGTCGACCGGGACCGAGCAGGACCAGCTCTCCGACCGGGATCGCAGCATCATCATGCTGATGGCGGCGGGGGCGACCGACGAAACCATCGCCCGCCGCCTCCACCTGTCCCGCCGGACCGTCGTCCGGCGGATCGCCGCGCTGCTGGACCGGCTCGGCGCCACGACGCGGTTCCAGGCCGGCGTGCAGGCCGCCAAGCGCGGCCTGCTGTAGCGGCGGTTCTCAGCCGGCGAGGCCCTGCTGGGCGCCCGGGTGCAGCGGGATCGGGTCGGTCTTGGTGGCGCTGTCCTTCGTGATCTCCTTGGCCGACGGGTGCACCTGCTCCAGGTCCGCCCGCTTGTCGAAGATCAGCTTCGTGATCGCGCAGGCGTTGCCCGCCGGGAAGTCCTCGCGGACCACCAGGAGGTTCGGCACCGCGATCGTCGGCACGTCCGCGGGCAGCTTGTAGGTCGCCGCCGGGATCGTGCTCGCCTCGTAGACCGGGCTGATCTGCTGCATCGCGCCCAGCTGCGGCGTGATGTCGACGAACTTCACCGCGCCGCCCAGCGACGTCGTCAGGTCGGTGATCTCCGGGGTCGGCAGGCCGCCGGACCAGAACAGGCCGTCGACGGTGCCGGACTTCATGCCGTCCACCGCCTTGCCCAGCGACAGGCGCTGCGCCTGGATGTCGGTCTCCGGGTTCAGCCCGGCCGAGGACAGCACGCGGTTGGCGATGACCTCGGTGCCGGACTTCGGCGAACCGGTGGAGATCCGCTTGCCGCGCATGTCGGCGACGCTGTTGATGCCGGCGTCCGCGCGCACCACGACCTGCGTCGAGTTCGGGTAGATCCGGGCCAGCGCCTGGATCTTCTGCGGCTTGCCCTCGAAGCTCGCCTTGCCCTGCACCGCGTCGGCGGCGGTGTCGGCGAGGGTGAACGCGATGTCGTAGTCGCCGGCCACCAGCTGCTGGATGTTCTGCACCGACGCGCCGGTTTCCGCCGCGGTGGCGCGCAGTTTGGTGTTGTTGCTGATCAGCTGCGCGAGCCCGCCACCGAGGACGTAGTACACGCCGCCGGTGTTGCCGGTGGCGATCGTCAACCGGCCGTCCGCCGCCTCGCAGGCTCCCGCGCCCGCCTGGCTGTCCTGCACCTGCTTGCCGCCGCAGCCGGACACGACGAGCGTCGCCGCCACGGCCGCCACCAGCAATGCCTTAACCCGCATCACGAACCTCCTTGATCGTTTCCCTGCGGCGCAGGACGAGCTGTGCGACGAGCCCCAGCACGCAGCAGCCGAGGCCGATGGCCACCACCGGCGGCTCCAGGTACAGCAGGCACAGCGCGCCGGGCACGAACAGCAGGCGCACCGGGAGGCGCACCGGCCCGGCCAGCCAGCCGCCGGTCACCACGCTCAGCGCGGCGACGGCCACGATGGACGCCGCCGCGACCCACAGGACGGTCAGCGGGCCGGTCTGCAGCAGCAGCGCCGATCCGTTGTCGGTCAGCACGAACGCGATCGGCACCAGGAACGCGGGCAGCGTGTACTTCCAGGCCTGCATCATCGTGCCGGTGACCCGCCCGCCGGTGATCGCCGCGGACGCCACCGCGGCCAGCGCGGTCGGCGGCGTCACCTCGGAGAGCACCGCGTAGTAGAAGATGAACATGGCCCGCTCCGCGTCGGCGACGCCGAGGGCGCCGAGCGCGGGCCCGATCACCACCCACGCGATGATGAACGACGCCGTGACCGGCACCGCGAGCCCGAGCACGCCGACGGCGAGCGCGGAGAACACCACGGTGAAGACCAGGATCGCGGTCGGGTTGCTGGTGAGCGCCTGCGCGGCCTGGACCAGCGCGTCGGCGAGCTCCTGGCCCAGGCCGGTCTTGGTGATGGTCGAGGTGATGATCCCGGCGGCCGCGCACACCGCGACCACCGGCAGCGCGCCGCGAACCCCGGCGGAAAGCGCGTCCACGATGTCCCGCAACCACTTCAGCACCGCGGCGCCGGGGCCGTGTTCGGCCCGGACGAGCCCGGAGATCAGCGCGAACACCGCGGCGACGCCGGTCGCGTAGACGACCGCGGCGAACGGCGGGATGTCCAGGGCGAGGAACACCACGATGATGGCCAGCGACAGGAAGTGGTATCCGCCGCGCAGCAGCAGCCGCCACGCGCTGGCGTGCTCGGTCTCGACCGCTTTGGCGCCGAAGCGGCGGGCGTCGGCCTCCACCGCGAACACGATGCCGAGGTAGTACAGCACCGTCGGGATCGTGGCCCAGATCAGCACCGTCAGGTACGAGGTCTGCAGGTATTCGGCGATGATGAACGCGGCCGCGCCGAGCGTCGGCGGGGACAGGATCGCGCCGATGCCCGAAGCCGCCAGCAGGCCGCCCGCCTGCTCCTTCGGGTACCCGGCGCGCCGCAGGATCGGCCAGGTGATCGCGCCGAGGCTCACCGCGGTCGCGGTGCCCGAACCGGAGACGGTGCCGAGCAGGAACCCGGACAGCACCGTGGTGCGGCCGGGCGCGGTGCGGGAGCGCTTGAACGCGGCGAAGGAGAAGTCGACGAAGAACTGGCCCGCGCCGGAGGCGTTGAGCACCGCGCCGTAGATGGTGAACAGCACGATGTAGCTGGCCGCGACGTCCAGCGGTGTGCCGTAGAACCCGCTGGCGTCGTTGTAGAGCGCGTTGATGATCTGGCTGAAGTCCACGCCGGCGTGCGCGATTCCCCAGTTCTGCGGCAGGAATCCGCCGTAGTAGGCGTAGCCGATGAACGCCGCGCAGATCACCGGCAGGATCCAGCCGGTGGTGCGCCGGGTCGCTTCGAGGACGAGCAGGAGCAGCAGCGCGCCGGCCACGATGTCCAACGTGGACAGGCTGCCCTGCCGGTCGAGGAACGCGTCGAACCCGCCGGAGGGCACCGGGAGCACCGGGTAGAACCCGACGAGCAGCGCGACCGCCGACAGCGCCCAGTCGTACCAGGCGGGGTCGTCGCGGTCGCCCTTCGGGCGGCGGCCGCCGGGCCGGTAGCAGAGGAACACCAGCGGCAGCGTGCAGCCGAGGAAGATGACCAGGTAGTACTGGTTGCCCTTGGTGAGCGGGTAGAAGACCTGCTTGAGCACCAGCACCGCGACGGCCAGGGCGACCAGGTACACGAGCAGGTCCGGCCGGCGGGACAGCTGCCGGGCCGGGCGTTCCTCGTCGTGCGCGGCGACGATCTCGCCGACATCGGTCTTCGCGGCGCCGCGATCGGGCAGCTCGTCGTCGTGCTCAGGCCGCGTCGCCTGACTCATGCGGTCGCCTTCCGTGCCGTTCGGCGGTGTTCGGACAAGCGCATGGCCGCCGTCCGGGCAGAAATCCCTTTTTCGGCGGGAATGTAACTGGGGTCACTCGTCTGGGTCAATAGGCGTGGTCGCGCGGCGGATCCCGGATTCCCGGCCACAGTGGATGATCAGGTGCGGGCCCGACGTGGGTGCCCGAGCCTCAGCCGAGCAGGGCGTCGGGGTCGTGGGCGGGCTGGCCGCCGATGATGGTCGCCGCGATGCCGATCTGGTCGAGGGAATCGGTGGGAACCGCCGTCGGGTCTTCGGCCAGCACGACCGCGTCGGCGAGCTTGCCGGGGGTGAGCGTCCCGAGCTGGTGCTCCAGGAACGCGCTGTGCGCGGCGTTGACCGTGTAGCAGCGCAGCGCATCTTCGAAGGAAACCGCTTCGTGCGGGGAGAAGACCTGCCCGTCGGCCGTGCGGCGGGTCAGCATGCGCTGGATCGCCTTCAGCGGCGCGCCGTCCGCGACCGGCCGGTCGGAGCTGCCCGCCGCCGGGATCCCGGCATCGAGCAGGGACCGGAGCCGGTAGACCCAGTCGCGGCGTTGCGGGCCGACGTTGGCGAGCACGGCGTCGCCGAGGGTGTGGATGAAGTAGTTCTGCAGCACCGGGACGACACCCAGCTCGGCGAGCGCGCTGACGTGGTCGGGCGTGGTCACGGAGCAGTGCTCGATGCGGTGGCGGGCGTCCGATCGCGGCCACCGGGTCAAGGCTTCCCGGTAGGCGTCGATGACGAGGCCGACCGCACGGTCGCCGATGGCGTGGGTGGCGACCTGCCAGCCGGAGCGGTGCGCGCCGATGATCCGGTCCCGGAGCTCTTCGGGTTCCAGCTGCAGCACACCTCGGTTGCCGGGCTCGTTGGAGAACTCGTCGGTCATCGCGGCGGTGCGGCTGGCCAACGCGCCGTCGGCGAAGATCTTCACCGCGCCCAGCCGCAGCATCGGATCGCCGAGTCCGGTGGTCAACCCGAGGTCGAGGCCGAGTTCGACCTCGTCGGTGTCGTGTCCGTTGAGTTCCCGCAGTGTTTCGTAGGCGGGCATCAGGGTCGTCCGGACGCGCAGCTTCCCTTCGCGAAGTGCGGTTTGGTAGGCGGCCAGCTCGACCGGGCTCAGCCCGATCCAGCCGCCGCCGATGCCCGCTTCCTGGCAGGCGACGAGACCCTCGGCGACGTACCGCTGGTGCGCCGCGCCGATCGCCTCGACCAGCTCCCGGACCGCTACTGGCACCAGCAGGTCGTTGACCAGCGCCTGCGCCTGCTCCTGCAGCAGCCCGGTCGGCTCACCTGCGCCGTCGCGCTCGATGATGCCGCCGCGCACCTGGTCGATGCCGAACACCCCGGCGTCGTCGAGGACCAGGGTGTTCCCGACGCCCATGTGCTCGCTGCGGTGCTTCAGCCAGACGCGGTGGGCCGGGGCGATCCGGTCCAGGTCGGCGCGGCGCGGGTGCCCGCCACCGTATCCGGCGGGCTCGTAGCCGTGCCCGATCAACCAGGCGCCGTCCGGCAGGCCCGCCGCGCGGCGGGCCACCCGCTGGTAGATGTCGTCGAGGCCAGTGGCGTCCGAAAGGTCCAATTGGGTGAGCCCGAGGCCGAAGCGGCCGGTGTGCGCGTGGGCGTCGTGGAAGCCGGGGACGACGGTGCGGCCGCCGAGATCGACCACCCGGTCCGCTTCGAGGCCGGCGGTGTCGTCACCGACCGCCACGATCCGGCCGCCGAGGATGCCCAGGGCGTGTGTGCGCCCCGGCTCGCCCATCGTCCACACGTGACCGTTGCGCAGGATCAGATCGATCTTCATCGTTTCTCCGAAGTCCTTCCACCGGCCGGGAAAGCGGCACTTTTCTCCATTGTGGACTATCGTTTCGCCGACGTCGGCGCCGAGCATAGCCGAACGATGCGGGATCGGGTGAAGACCGTGTTTCCGGCTGGATCGTCCGCTGCGCATCGCACGCGGAAACACCAGTGGTGGATCCACCAATAGCCGCGGTTTGTTTCTCGCTTTCGCCAATGACAGCGCCGCGCGGGGTGCTGAGCATTTCCACATCGCATTCCGCTGCCAGGCCGAGCACGCCGTCGACGGCATCCAGTGCTCGCCCGTGAAGGGACCGCCCATGCCCGAGGCGACAGCCGCCGAACCGGCCACGAAGCCGGACCGGTCCGCGGAGATCCGCCGGATCGCCCTGGCCACGTACTTCGGCACCGCCCTCGAGTGGTACGACTACTTCATCTACGGAACGGCGGCCGCCCTGGTCTTCCCGGCGCTGTTCTTCCCCGCGCTGGACCCGGTGATCGGCGTCATCGCCTCACTGGTGACCTTCGCGCTGGGCTTCGTCGCCCGGCCGGTGGGGGCGGTGATCTTCGGCCACATCGGCGACCGTCTCGGCCGCCGGGCGGCCCTGATCGGCACCGTGACGCTGATGGGCGTGGCCACTGGGCTCATCGGCTTGCTGCCGTCGTTCCAGACCATCGGGATCGCGGCGCCGATCATCCTGGCCGTGCTCCGGCTGTTGCAGGGGATTTCGGCGGGCGGCGAGTGGACCGGCGCGGCGCTGCTGGCGATCGAGCACGCCCCACCGGAGCAGCGCGGGCGTTACGCGGCGGTGCCGCAGCTCGGCTCGCCCACGGCGACCCTGGTCTCCTCCGGCGTCTTCGCGGTGCTGACGCTGCTGCCCGAAGAGATGTTCCAGTCCTGGATCTGGCGGGTGCCGTTCCTGGCTGCGTTCGTGCTCCTGGCCATCGCGCTGTACCTGCGGGTCAAGGTGGAGGAGTCGCCGTTGTTCCGGGCGGCGCTGGCCGAGCAGAAGGAGGAGAAGCTGCCGGTGCTGGAGACGATCCGCACCGCGTGGGGCCGGTTGATCATCGGCGGCGCGGCGTACCTGGCGGGTACTGCGGCGTTCTTCGTGCTCACCACCTTCATGATCAGCTACATCTCGAAGACGTTGAAGCTCAGCAGCACGCTGGCGCTGAACGCGACGCTCGTCGGCGCCGTGGTCGAGATCCTGGTGATCATCGTCGCCGGCCGCCTCGCCGACCGGATCGGCGCGGCGAAGGTGTGCGTCATCGGCGCGACGATCTCGGTGCTGGTCGCCTTCCCGGTGTTCTGGCTGGTTGACACCAAGGTCCCGGTGCTGGTGATCGCCGGTGTGTCGCTGGGCATCGGCGCGATCTCCATCCCGTACGGGCCGATCGGCGTCGCGCTGTCGGTGATGTTCCCGGCCCGGCTGCGCTACAGCGGTGTCGCCCTGTCGGTCGGGCTGGCGAACATCCTGGCCGGATTCGGGCCGCTCGCCGGCACCTGGGCGCTGGGTGCGACCGGTGGGCAGTCGTGGGGTCCCGCGCTGCTGCTGGCGCTGATCGCGTTCATCACGCTGGTCGGCTCCGCGGGCGCGCACCGCGTCAGCCGCCGCGCCCCCGAATGGGACGCAGCGTGATTCCGAGCCTGGCAGCGAATGGGGAGGAGCGAACGGTGAACACGGCCCGCAGCGGTGGCGAACTCGTCGTCGCGCAGTTGGAGAAGCACGGCGTCACCACGGCGTTCTGCGTGCCTGGTGAGAGTTACCTGGAGGTGCTCGACGCGCTGCACGACTCGCCGATCAGGCTCGTCGTCTGCCGCCACGAAGGCGGCGCGGCGTACATGGCCGACGCGGACGCAAGGCTCACCGGCGGCGCCGGGGTGTGCCTGGTGACGCGAGGCCCGGGCGCGTCGAACGCCCTCGTCGCCCTGCACACCGCCTGGCAGGACCGGGTACCGCTGCTGCTGTTCGTCGGCCTCATCCCGCGCGGCGAACGCGATCGCGAAGCGTTCCAGGAGTTCGACCTGGCTCGAACGTTCGGCGCATCGGCGAAGTCCGTGCTGACGATCGACCGGGCCGACCGGATCCCCGAGCTGCTCGCGCAGGCCTTCCTCACCGCGCGCAGCGGTCGCCCCGGTCCGGTCGTGGTGGGGCTGCCGGAGGACATGCTCCGCGATGCCGTCGAGGTGGGGGACGGGGAACCGTTCCCGCTGCCGCGAACGGCGATCGGCGCCGACCAGGCGAACTCGGTGGCGGACCTGATCGCCGACGCCCGGCGGCCGCTGGTGGTGCTCGGCGGTTCGCCGTGGGAACCCGGCGCAGCCGCGCTGATCCGGCAGTGGGCCGAGAGCTGGGAGCTGCCGGTGGTCACGGACTTCCGGCACCAGGACCTCCTGGACAACGAATCGGCCTCCTACGCGGGGTTCCTGGGCTTCGGCCGCGACGAGGAAGCCGCTCGCGCACTCGCCGACGCGGACGTCGTGATCGCGGTCGGCACCCCGCTCGGCGACGTGGCCTCGGACGGCTGGTCGCTGGTGCGGCCGGACGCCGCGGTCGTGTCGGTGTTGCCGGACCCGGAAGGGCATGCCGCGATCCACCGGCCGCGGTACCGGTTCCTCGCCACCCCGGCGGCCTTCGCCGGGGCCATGGCCGCGACGTCGCCGCCCGACGAGCGCCCGTGGGCCGCGCGCACGCGCGAGTTGCGGGAACGCTTCGAGTGGTATCGCACGCCGCAACCGGTCGGTGATCGACTGGACCTCGGAATCGCCATGGCGGAGCTGCAAAAACGCCTGCCGGCCGACGCCGTCGTAACGTTCGGTGCGGGCAACCACGCCCTGTGGGCGCAGCGCTACCTGTCCTACCGCACCTATCCCGCGCAGCTGGCGCCGCGCAACGGCTCGATGGGCTACGGTGTCCCGGCGGCGGTGGCCGCAGCCATCCGGCATCCGCGGCGGCGGGTCGTGTCGGTGGCCGGAGACGGCTGCTTCCTCATGAACGGCCAGGAGTTCGCCACGGCCGTCGCCGAGGGCGCTGCGCCGGTGATCCTCGTGGTCAGCAACGGCATGTACGGCACGATCCGCCAGCACCAGGCGCTGCGGCATCCCGGCCGGGAATCTGGAACGCGCCTGGTGAACCCCGACTTCGCCGCATACGCCCGAGCCTTCGGTGGGCACGGCGAACTGGTCGAGGAAACCGGGCAGGTCGGTCCGGCGCTGGACCGCGCCTTCGCCGCCGGCCTCCCGGCCATCGTCGAGCTGCGCATCGACGGCGCCCGGATCACCCCGGAAACCACGCTCGACGACCTGCGGAAATGACCGGCTGCTCGGCGATCCCGGATGGCGCAAGCGTGATCCGGTGGTTGCCTGAACGCCATCCGCCATGTGCAGGATGGGCGGGTGAGGATCCTGCCCGATGACGGCCCGCTGCGCCTCGCGGACCTGCTCGCCGAGGCGGGGCTGGGACTGCGGCTGCTGACCGCGGCCGACACCGGCCCCGCCCGCCAGATCGACGGCGCGCACGCAATCGAGATCGCCAACCCGTCGCGGTGGGTGCCGCCGCACTGGCTGCTGCTGACGACCGGCATGCGCATCCAGCGCAAGCCGGCGGAGCAGCGGGCGCTGGTCCGGGAGCTCGCGGGGTCCGACATCGCCGCGCTCGGCTACGCGACCGGCATCGTCACGCGGCGGGTCCCGGCGGCACTGCTGGACGAGGCGGACCGGCTGGGGTTCCCGGTGATCGAGGTGCCGCTGGAGACGCCGCACCGGGATGTGATCGGCTTCGTGCAGCAGAGGGTGCTGAGCTCCTCCCCGGAACTGCTGCAACGGGTGCTGCAAACCCAGGAATATCTGATGGGCGTGGCGGAAGACGACCCGCTCGCGCACGCCGAAGCCCCCGAGATCGCGCTGCTGCGGCGGCTGCAACCGCTGGTGGGCACCGAGGTGATCCTGCTGCGCACCGATGGCCGCCCCAACTGGCCGGAAGACCACCTGCACGCCAGAGAGCTGCGCGAGGCCCTGCACGCGCGGCCGGCCGACGGCCCGGCGGAAGTCGGCGTCGGCGACCTGCGCTACCTCGCGCTGCCGGTGCGAACCGGGCCCTACATGTTCGGCTGGCTGGTCCGGGAGGCCCGGGACGGGGACGGGGCGCAGCTCCTGCCGGTGTTGCGCTCGGCGGCTCAACTGCTGGGCGTGATGTACGTGGCTCGCGAGCACGAACCCGCGGAACTCCGCGCACAGCGCCGGCATCTGCTCGAAAGTGCGCTTTTCCACGGGGCTACCGCGAACGGCGACGGAGACCTGGACAGGCGGGCCCGCATCGTCGGCTTCGACTTCGCCTCGGACTGCCGCGTGCTGCTCTACCGGCCGGCCGGGAACCGCTCCGCGCTGGGCCAGGTGGAGGCGGCGCTGAACGCGGCCCGGATGCCGTTCCTGGCCACCGCGCGCGGTGCCGATGTCGTCGTTTTCGCCCAGGGCGAGCGAGAAACCTTGGTCGGTTCGGTCGAATCGCTGCCGTCGGGGCAGGTCGGCGTCGGCCGCGCGGTGCGCTCGCTGGTGCGGGCGAAGGAGTCGCTGGCCGACGCCGAGTTCGTGCTCGGCCGGATGACCGCGGCGCCCGGCAAGCTGACTGTCGCGGACTTCTCGGACCTGTCCCTGGCGAACTGGCTGATCGCCCGGCTGCCGAGCGCCGAGATCGCGGAGAAGTCGGGCGATTTCCTGGCCGGGCTGCGGGAGCAACCGCTGCTGTTCGAAACGGTCGTCGCCTACCTGGGCGCGGACCTCGACACGACGGCCACGGCGGAGGCCTTGCACCTGCACCCGAACTCGGTGCGCTACCGGCTCACCCGGGCCGAGCACGCGCTGGGTGCGCCGCTGCGCCGTCCGGAGACGATCGCCGGCCTGCACGCCGCGCTGCTGTCCGAGGGCCTGCTCTGATCTTCGGTTTCGGCCGCGCCGGCCACTGGTCGAATGGTCGGCGAACCCGGCTGCTTCGAGGACCTCGCAGCGAAGGCCGCTAGTCGGCCTCGGGCCAAGGCACGCGCATCGCGAAGTGCAGCCACGTCGCCAGCACCACCAGGGCTGCCGTCGCCCCGCCGAGCGCCATGACCGTCGACGGGGAGGTCCGGTCCAGGATGACGCCGCCGACCAAGGCTCCCGCGGAGAAGGTCGCCTGGAACGACGCGGTGAACAGCACCGACGCCGCTTCCGGCGCGTGCGGGGCGGACTTCGCGAACCACGTCTGAGAGGCGACCGGCACGGCGCCGTAGGCGATGCCCCAGACGACGAGCAGCCCAACCGCACCGATGCCGGACCGGCCGAGCACCGGCAGCAGCAGGGTCGCCCCGGCGATCATGCCTGCGGCGATCCCGAATGCGGCGTGCGGACGACGCGCCACGAGCGCTCCTCCGGCGAAGTTCCCGACAATCCCGGCGACTCCGTATGTCAGCAGAAAGGCCGTGATCAGCCCCGGGCCGATGTGGGTGACTTGTTCGAGGAACGGGGTCACGTAGGTGTAAGCGCCGAAGTGGGCGAGCACGACCAGGAACGTCAGCAGTAGCGCGAAGCGGGTGTTGCCGCTGCGGAACATCCCGCGAAGCACGCTCAGGCGGGTGACCTGAACCGGAGGCATCGCGGGAACGACCGCGAGCAGCATGGCGAACACCACCGCCGCCAGCGCGCCCATCACGGCGAAAGCCGCCCGCCAGCCCGCGAGATCCCCGATGAACGTGCCCACGGGCACCCCGAGCACGGATCCAAGGGGTACCGCGGAGAAGATCACCGCGGTCGCCCGGCCGACCGACTCCGCGCGCACCAGCCGCCCGGCCAGGCCGGCCGCGATCGACCAGAAACCACCGATGGTGATCCCCACCAGCACCCGCGAGACCAGGACGAGCCAGTAGTCCGGCGCGACCGCGGCCAGGAAGCTCGCCAGCGCCAGCAGCGCCATGAAGCCGCTGAGCATCAGCCGGCGGTCGATGCGCGCGGTCGCCACCGTGACCAGCGGGGCGGAGATCGCCGCGAGGAAGCCCGGCATGGTCATCATCAGCCCCGCCATCCCGTCCGAGATCGCGAAGTCGGCGCCGATCGACGTCAGCAGCCCGATCGGCAGGATCTCGATGGTGACGATGGAGAAGATCCCCAGCATCACGGCGATCACGCCGAGCCAACCGAGCAACGACGATCGCGTTGGTGCTGCGGGGGTTCCGGTCGCAGCGGTGATTGTGGACAACGGTTCCATGCGCACCAGTGCAGCAACGACCGGGGCCGGGATCTGGCAGGTTTGAGACCTCACCGTGGCCGACCACGTCGACGTCGCATTCCTGCCGGTCGGACGAATCCACCACGCCATTGAGCTCGGACTTGCGGGTCGACCTAAGCTCTGAGCATGGCGAAGTACTTCGACGTGCATCCGGAGAACCCGCAGCGGCGCGCGATCGGGCAGGTGGTGGACATCGTCCGCGACAACGGCCTCATCGCGTACCCGACGGACTCGTGCTTCGCGCTCGGCGCCCAGCTCGGCAACAAGGACGGCATAGACCGGATCCGGTCCATCCGGCACCTCGACGACCGGCACCACTTCACCCTGGTGTGCCAGAACTTCGCGCAGCTCGGCCAGTTCGTGATCATCAACAACGCGGTGTTCCGCGCCATCAAGGCGTCGACGCCGGGCAGCTACACGTTCATCCTGCCCGCCACCAAGGAAGTGCCGCGCAGGCTGATGCACCCGAAGAAGAAGACCGTCGGCGTGCGCATCCCGGACCACGTCGTGGTGCAGGCGCTGCTGGCCGAGCTCGGCGAGCCGATGCTGTCCAGCACGCTGCTGCTGCCCGGCGAGGAGGAGCCGATGACGCAGGGCTGGCAGATCAAGGACGAGCTCGACCACGTCCTGGACGCCGTGATCGACTCCGGCGAGTGCGGCACCGAACCCACCACGGTGATCGACTTCTCCGGCCCGGAGCCGGAAATCGTCCGCCACGGCGCCGGCGACACCTCGCGCTTCGAGTAACGCGCCGGGCACTCCCCGCAAGCGGCTCCCACCATCTGGTGGGGGCCGTTTTTCGTTGCCCTGAACAGCAGGAACGCTCGCGCGCGACATCGCGGACGTTCACATGGTGGAACGTATACACAAATCTTTGACGTGTACACATTCCCGGCAGAGGATGCACGCAACGCATCCGGACGGAGGACGAACCGATGGGCGAAGCGGAGACACCGGCGATCCCGCCGAGACTGGACCACGTCGTGATCGCCACGCCGGCACTGGACGAGACGGTCGCCGAGTTCACCGCCCGCACCGGCGTGCGGCCCGCCGCGGGCGGCGCCCACCCGGACCGCGGCACCCGCAACTACCTGGTCTCCTTCGGCGGCGACAGCTACCTGGAGATCATCGGGCCGGACCCCGACCGCACCGTCGGCGACGACGCCCTCACCTTCGGGCTGGCGGCGCTGCGCGAACCCCGCGTCGCCGCCTGGGCGGTGCACCCGGCCGACATCGACGAGGCCGCGGCGCACATCGGCCCGGTCGGCCCGGGACAGCGCCGCACCACCACCGGCGAGCTGCTCGAATGGCGCCTCTCCGAACCGCCGAACGGGCTGCCCGACGGCGTCGTCCCGTTCCTCATCGACTGGGGCACCACGACCTCGCCGGCCGTCGGACCGCCGGAGGTGGAGCTGGTGTCGTTCACCGGTAGCCACCCGGATCCCGACGGCGTGCGCCCCGTGCTGGCGGCGATCGGCACCTCGCTGCGGCTGGCCACCGGCCCAGCCGGGCTCGCCCTCACCCTCTCCGGCGAGCACGGGCTCGTCGAATTCCGCTGAACCGCACCGAAAACCGAACACCGATGGGAAAGCACCACCGATGACCGACACGATGCGCGCGCTGGTCCTGGAAGGACACGGCGACCTCGATCAGCTCCGCCTGCGCGACGACCACCCGAAGCCCACCGCCACCCCCGGTCACGTCGTGATCAAGGTGCGGGCGACGTCGTTCAACTACCACGACATCTTCACCACCCGCGGCATGCCGGGCATCAAGATCCCGTTCCCGGTGGTCATCGGCCTGGACCTGGCGGGCGACGTCGCCGAGCTCGGCGAGGGCGTGACCGGCTGGTCCGTCGGCGACCGCGTGCTGGTGCACCCGATCCACCCGGATCGGGGCCTGATGGGCGAGACCCTCGACGGCGGCCTCGCGCAGTACGCGCTGGTTTCCGCCGAGCAGCTGATCCCGTTGCCCGACGAGGTCGAGTACGCCCAGGCCGCGGCGCTGCCGGTGGCCTACGGCACCGCGCACCGGATGATCGTCGCGAAGGAGACCGTCAAGGCCGGCGACAAGGTGCTGATCCTCGGCGCCTCCGGCGGCGTCGGCACCGCCTCGGTGATCCTCTGCAAGAAGCTCGGCGCGCACGTGATCGCCGCCGTCGGCGACGACGAGAAGGGCGCGAAGCTCAAGGAGATCGGCGCCGACGAGGTCGTCAACTACAAGACCGAGAGCTTCCTGGACTACGTCAAGGAGCACCACGGCAAGCCGCAGCGCTACAGCTACGACACCGGCGTCGACGTGGTGATCAACTACACCGGCGGCGACACCTGGGCGCCGACGCTGCGCTGCGTGAAGCTCGGCGGCAAGATCCTGGTCTGCGGCGCCACGGCGGGCTACGACCCGACCGAGGACCTGCGCTACATCTGGACCTTCGAGCTCCAGGTGATCGGCTCCAACGGCTTCACCGGCGACGACTTCCGCGCCCTGCTCGACGGCGTCGCGGCCGGCGACTACGAGCCGCTGATCGACCAGGTCCTGCCGCTGTCCCGGGCCCGCGAGGGGCTGGCCCGGCTGGAAGACCGCAAGTTCATCGGCAAGATCGTCGTCGACCCGTGGGGCGACGAGTGATGGCCGGGCTGACCGCCTCCGAAGTCGAGGAACTGCTGCGGGCCGCGCCCTACCACCAGTGGCTGGACCTGCGGGTCGTCGAGCTGACCAAGGACCGCATCGAACTCACCGCTCGCTGGCGCGAGGAGTGGGTCGGCAACCACGAAACCCGCGCCACGCACGGCGGGATCCTGGCCTCGCTGCTGGACCTCGCCGCCGACTGGGCGCTCACCGGCACCATCGGCCGCGGCGTGCCCACAGTGGACCTGACCGTCAACTACCTGCGCGCGGCGCTGCCGGGCGACCTGCGGGTGATCGGCCGCCTGATCCGGCCCGGCAGGCAGGTGTCGGTGGCCGAGGCAGAGGTGCTCGACCAGGACGGCCGGACCGTCGCCATCGGGCGGGGCACCTTCCTGTCCGCCGCGGCGCAGTGAGGAAGAGCATGAGCAACTTCGACTACCGCAACCAGGGCGACGTCGTCACCGCGGACCGACCGGACGCGCCGGCCATCATCGCCGTGACCGGGTCCGGCGCCCGCCGGCTGACCTACCGCGAGTTCGACGCGGCCGTCGACGCGGTCGCCGCCTGGACCTCGGGCCAGGGCCTGAGCCGCGGCGATGCGGTGGGCATCATCGGCGAGAACACCCCGGAGTGGCTGGTGGCGTTCTACGCCTTGCAGCGCGCCGGGTTCGTGCCGGTGCCGGTCAGCTACAAGCTGCCCAGCGACGGCGTCGCGTACGTGCTGGAGAACGCCGGTGCGAAGGCGGTTTTCGCCGATGCGCGCGGCGGCGAGCTCGTCGCGGGCAGCGGCGTCCGGGTGCGGGAGCTCGACGGTCTGATCGAGCGGACACCCTGCGGCGGCGGGAAGTTCGCCTCGGTCGTGCCTGATCCCGAAGACCCGGCGATGATCCTCTACACCTCGGGTTCCACGGGCCGCCCGAAGGGCGTCGTGCTGTCCCAGCGCAGCCACCTGTGGGTGCTGGGCCTGCGGGCGAGCACGCCCGGCCCCGCCGACGCCCGCTACCTGGTCGCCGCGCCGCTGTACCACATGAACGCCCTGGCCAACTGCCAGCAGGCGTTCGGCGTCGGCGCGACCGTGGTACTGCTGCCCAAGTTCTCCGCGCGGCAGTTCCTCCAGGCGGTGGGGGAGCACCGGGTGACCCGGGTGACCGGCGTTCCGCCGATGTTCGCGCTGCTGCTCCGCGAGGACGACCTCGTGGCCACCGTGGACACCAGCAGCGTCATCGACGTGTTCATGGGCTCCGCGCCCGCATCGCAGGCCCTGTTCCACGACGTCCGCGCCCTGTTCCCGCTCGCCGAACTGCACTTCGGCTACGGGACGACGGAATCCGGCCCGGTGGCCTTCACCGATCACCCGGGCGGCCTGCCCACCCCCGACGGCTCGGTCGGCGTGGCCGACCCCGACGTCGAGCTGCGGCTGGTGGATTCCGCCGGCGCGACCGCCGTCGGCGAGGGCGTGCTGGAGATCCGCTGCCCGGCGCTGATGACCGGCTACCACCGGCGGCCCGACCTGCCCAGCCCGGTGACCGCGGACGGCTTCTACCACACCAGGGACGTCTTCCGCGTTGACGAGAACGGGTTCTACTTCTTCACCGGCCGCGAGGACGACATGTTCGCCAGCGGCGGCGAGAACGTCTACCCGGCGGCGGTGGAGGAGATCCTCGAATCGCACCCGGCCGTCCGCCAGGCCGCGGTGATCGGGGTGCCCGACGAGATCAAGGGCCACAAGCCGGTCGCGTTCGTCAGCCTCCGCCCGTCCGCCCAGGCCGGCCCCGACGAGCTGCGGAAGCACGTGCTGGACAACGCCGAGCCGTACGCGCACCCGCGCCAGGTCTGGATCGTCGACGAGCTGCCGCTGTCGTCGACCAACAAGATCGACCGCAACGTGCTCGCGCGCCGCGCGGCGGAACTGCTCGGAGGTGTGGCGACGTGAGCACCGCCGACGCGGCCGCCGAGCAGTACGCGAACCTCCGCAGGCTGATCCTGGAGCAGCAGCTCAAGCCGGGCACCGTGCTGCTGGAAACCGCGCTGGCGGCCCGTTTCGGCGTGTCCCGCACGCCGGTCCGGGAGGCGCTGGCGCGACTGGCCCAGGAAGGCCTGATCACCAAGCAGAAGCGCGGCTACGTCGTGGACGAGCTGAGCCCGGAGGAGATCATCGAGGTCTTCGACGTGCGCATCCTGCTGGAGTGCGCCGCCGTGGAGAAGGCCGCCACCGACTGCGACGACTTCCGGCTCGCCCACCTGGAACAGCTCACCGAGCAGCTCGACGAGCTCATCGCGGCGCTGCGGACCGCGATCGACACCGGCGACACCGCGACGCAGGCCGCCACCGGCGAGGCGATCCTCGCCGCGAACGTGCGCTGGCACGAGGCGCTGCGCGCCGGCAGCCGCAACCGGACGCTGATCCGGATGATCAACCAGCTGATGGACGTTCAGAAGATCTACAACCCGCTGATGAAGGTCCAGGACCTGGCGGAGATCTCCAAGGGCCAGCAGCAGCACCACGAGCTGGTGGCCGCGCTGCGCGACCGAGACCCGGCCCGGGCCCGCGAGATCATGGCCGACCACCTCACCAGGGTGCGGCAGATCCGGGTGGCCGAGTTCGCCCGCAGCCTGCATTCCGCGGAACAGCGCGGGAGCTCGTCATGACCGCCGTGCACACCGCCCGGCCCACCCGGCCGGGCCGGCAGCTGGCAGCGGGCACCGTCGTGGTCCTGCTGGTGCTGGAGGAGGTCCTCACCCGCACCGGCGTGCTCCCGGCGGACTACTTCCCGCCGGTCAGCCAGATCGTCGCGGCGCTGCTGCCGGAACTGGCCGGGGCGCAGCTGTGGCTCCAGCTCGGCCAGACGCTGCAGGGCTGGTTCGTGGCGCTGGTGCTGGCGACCGTCCTGGCGGTCCCGACCGGGCTGCTGCTGGGCACGGTGTGGTGGGTGCGGGCCCTGACCCGGCCGGTCGTGGAGTTCCTCCGCCCGGTCCCGTCGGTGGCGCTGATCCCGCTGGTCGTGCTCGCGCTGGGCACCGGCAAGCAGAGCGAGCTGTTCCTGGCCACGTTCGCGGCGTTCTGGCAGCTGCTGGTGGCCACGACCGCGGGCGCGGGAGCGGTCGACCAGGTCACCGCGGAAACCGCCCGCTGCTACGGGCTGACCAGGTCGCAGACCCTGCGCTGGGTGGCGCTGCCCTCGGCGCTGCCGTACCTGATGACCGGTGTCCGGGTCGCCTCGGCGACCTCGCTGATCCTGGTAGTCACGGCCGAGATCATCATCGGCGTGCCGGGCCTGGGCGCGCAGATCAGCCTCAACCGCGCCGGCGGCTCGCCGGACCTGATGTACGCGTACATCATCGTCACCGGCCTGCTCGGCTGGCTGATCAACATCGCGCTGTCCGCGGGGGAGCGGCGAGTGCTGCACTGGGACGCGGCGAATCGGGGCCCGCGATGAACCGACGAGTCCTGTCCGCACTGCTCGGCGTGGTCGGCGCCGTCGCCACCGTGGCGATCTGGTGGCTGGCCACCGAGAACTCCGCCAGCGTCTACTTCCCGCCGCTGAGCCGGATCCTGGACACCGCCCAGGAGCACTGGCTGTCCGCCGAGGGCCGCGCCGACATCGCCTCCAGCATCGGGAACCTGCTGTCCGGTCTGGTCATCGGTGTCGTCGTGGGCATCGTGGTCGGCGTGGCGCTCGGCCAGGTCCCGCTGCTGCACCGGGCGCTGTCGCCGAGCATCGAGTTCGTCCGCGCCATCCCGGCCACCGCGCTGCTGCCGTTCGCGATGATGCTGTTCGGGCTGGGCACCGAGATGAAGGTGTTCCTGATCGCGCTGGGCTGCGTGTGGCCGGTGCTGCTCAACGCGCTGGACGGCACGCGTTCGCTGGAGCCGACGCTGCGCGACACCGCCAGCGTCTACGGCATCACCGGCGTGCGCCGGCAGCTGAACATCGTGCTGCCCGCGGCCGCGCCGCGCATCGCCAGCGGCATCCGGGTCGCCATCCCGCTGAGCCTGATCCTGACGGTCACCAGCGAGATGGTCGGCAGCCACCAGGGTATCGGGTTCGTCATCGTCGACGCGCAGAACACCTTCCGCATCACCGACATGTGGTCCGGGGTGCTGCTGCTCGGCGTCCTCGGCTTCGCCCTGACCTGGCTGTTCGGCGTGGCCGAGAAACTGCTCCTGCCCTGGGAGAAACGCGCGGAGCGGGCGCGATGAGGCGCGCTCCACTTCGGACACCGGTGAGGATGACATGCTCGAAGTAACCAACATCGCCAAAGAATTCCCCACCCGCACCGGAACCGCGCGGGTCGTCGACGACGTCACCTTCACGGTCGGCGAGCGGGAGTTCTTCACCATCGTCGGCCCGTCCGGCGCGGGCAAGACGACCGTGCTGCGCTGCCTGACCGGGCTGGCCAAGCCCACGGAGGGCACCGTGCGGTTCAACGGCAGGGAGGTCGTGGGCCCGCCGCCGGAGTTCGCGGTGGTGTTCCAGGACTACGCCCGCTCGCTGATGGCGTGGTTCACCGTGCGGCGCAACGTCGAACTGCCGCTGCGCAACCTCGGGCTGTCCGCCGCCGAGCGGCGCGAGCGCGTCGACACCGCGCTCGCGCAGGTCGGCCTTTCCTCGGCGGGCTCGAAGTACCCGTGGCAGCTCTCCGGCGGCATGCAGCAGCGGGTGGCGATCGCCCGCGCGATCGCGTACCGGCCGCAGGTGCTGATCATGGACGAGCCGTTCGCCTCGGTCGACGCGCAGACCCGCGCAGACCTGGAAGACCTCCTGCTGCGGGTGCGCGACGAGACGGACCTGGCGCTGGTGTTCGTCACCCACGACGTGGACGAGGCGGTCTACCTCAGCGACCGGGTGGCGATCCTGAGCCGCTCGCCCAGCCGGATCGACGAGATCGTGCCGATCGACCTGCCCGCGCAGCGGGACCAGATCGGCACCAAGGAACTGCCGGAATTCGCCCGCCTGCGGGCGCACGTGTTCAGCCGGATCAGGGCGATGGTCAACACCGCCGAGCCCACATCCGCGCATTAGGTTGGAGGAGAAAATGCGGGGAATCCCCAGGGTCTTCGCGGCGCTGGTCGCGTTGTTCGCGGTGGCGGCGCTGGCCGCCTGCGGCGGGCCGGAGCTCACCAAGACGGCCGACGGGCGCACCGCGCTGCGGGTCGGCATCATCCCGACCATCGACGCCGCTCCGCTGTACCTCGGCGTCAGCGAAGGCATCTTCGCCAAGCACGGGCTCGACGTGACGGTGCACGTCGCCGACAGCGGGGCCGCGCTGATCCCGGCGACGGTGAAGCAGGAGAACCAGATCGGCTACGCCAACGTGATCAGCGACTTCCAGGCCGCCGAGCAGGGGCTGGACATCAAGCTGGTGCACAACTGCTGCGGCTCCGGCGCGGACCCGGCCAAGGACGTCTCCCAGGTGCTGGTCAAGCCGGACGGCCCGATCCGCGCCGTCGGCGACCTGGCGCACGCCAACATCGCGGTCAACTCGCTGCACAACATCGGCGAGGTGAGCATCAAGATGGCGCTGGAGAAGCGCGGCGTGGACGTCTCCGGCATCCGGTTCACGCCGATGCCGTTCTCGGACATGAACGATGCGCTCAAGCGCGGCGACGTGGACGCGATCTGGCAGGTCGAGCCGAACGTGCAGGCCGCCCTCGCCGCCGGGTTCACCCCGCTGATCTCGAACTTCGTCGAGGCCCGCCCGGAGGCGACGCTGGGCTACTACCTCACCAGCGGCGCGTTCGCGAAGCAGAACCCGCAGGTGGTCCAGGCGTTCTCGGACGCCATGGACGAGGCGAACCGGTTCGCCACCGAGCACCCGGACAAGGCGCGCGAGGCGGTGGTGACCAACCTGAGGTTCAACCCGGAGATCGTCTCGACGGCGAACCTGCCCACCTACCCGCAGGGGCTCGACCGCGCCAGCGCCGCGGAGTACGCCACCTACGCGGTCAAGTACGGGGCCATCGAGAAGGCGCCTGACCTGGACGGACTCTTCTGGGCGGGGCCCGCGAACTGATCATGCGGGCGACGGCGACACGCCCGGGAAAACCAACCCGACACGAACCCCGCCGACCGTGTAGTGTCTACGTCGGTCGTATTTTTCTGGGGTCGTGTTCGCGCACACTCGCAGGATAGTGATGCGAGCGTGCTGCTTTCTGGTTGTAGCTGGAGAAGTCGCCGTTCGAGATCAGCGACCCAGGCGGTTACGAAGTGTGAGCGCCTGTAGTAGTACCGGCTCCCAGAAGGAGAGAGACATGGCACAGGGAACCGTGAAGTGGTTCAACTCGGAAAAGGGCTTCGGCTTCATCGCGCCTGACGACGGCGGTGCGGACGTCTTCGTCCACTACTCGGCGATCGACGCGCGCGGTTTCCGCAGCCTCGACGAGGACCAGAAGGTCACCTACGAGGTCACCCAGGGCCCGAAGGGCCCGCAGGCCAGCGACGTTCGCCTCGTCTGAGTTCGGGTGATCCGGCCGGTACCGGATTCCGGGCCGGCCCCTGAGCTGCACGGAGGCCCCGCACCCCACCAGGTGCGGGGCCTCCGTCCTTTTCAAGCGCGCCGGCGGCGGAGCAGCCCGAACAGCGAGGCGACGAGCAGGAAGCCCGCGAGGATCGCGACCGCCAGGCCCATCCGGTGCAGCCCGGCGTCGTCCGCGTGCACGCCGAGCACCAGCGCCAGGAGCGCGGCGGCGAGGTTCGCGCCGACGTACTGCGAAGTGCGGTAGAGCCCGGACGCCGCGCCCATCCGCTCCGCCGGGGTGGCCGCGTACATCGCGCTCTGGTTGCCCATGCTGTTGAACCCGTTGGGCAGCCCCAGCATCGCGGAGATCACCAGCAGCAGCAGGATCGGCGAGTCGGCGTCCGGCACGGTCAGCAGCAGCCCGCCGACGCACAGCGCGGCGGTTCCGACGATCAGGGCCGCGCGCGGGCCGCGGCGACGCTGCAGCCGGGTCGCCAGCATCGTCGACACGGCGCCGACGGCGGCGATCGGCAGCACCACCAGCCCGGCGCCGACCGGTCCCAGCCCCCGGGTTTCCTCCAGCCACTGCGGCAGGCCGTAGAACACGCAGTAGAACGCCGTGTAGGTCACGATCGTCCGGCCGTAGGTGAACGACAGCCCGCGCCGCGCCAGCAGGCGCATGTCGAGGAACGGATCGTGGGCGCGCAGGCCCCACCAGACCGTCAGCGCGGCGGCCGGGACCGCGACGCCCAGCCACCACCACGCCGGGGTCGCGGTCAGCGACAGCAACCAGAACATCAGCGCCGTGATCGAGACCGCGAACAGCAGCATGCCGACCGGGTCGACCTGGGCGAGGGCCTTCAGCCGGCCGCCGCCCCGCACGGGCGGATCCGCCGGGCCCCACCGCATGATCACCGCGCCGCCGACCAGCGCCAGCGGCACGTTGATCCAGAACACCCCGGCCCAGCCGAAGCCGCCGACGAGCAGCCCGCCGAGGGAGGGGCCGAGCGCGGCGGTGACCTGCGAGCAGATGGCGAGCGCGGCCAGCGCGTTGCCCGGGCGGGAGCGCAGCTGGTCGGCGGCGCGGCGGATCATCGCGACGCCGCACGGGTACTGGGCCGCCGTGCCGATGCCGATCAGGACTCGGCAGACCACCAGCGCCGCGATGTTCGGCGCGAACGGGGCCGCCACCGAGGTGATGCCGACCAGGACGAGCCCGGCGAGGCTGGTGCGGCGCGGGCCGAGCACGTCGGCGATCCGGCCCATCGCCGGGGCGGCGACGGCGGTGGCCAGGTAGAGCGCGGAGACCAGCCAGGTCACCGAGGTGCCCGCGTCGAAGTGGGAGCGGATGCCGACCAGGGCGACCGCGATCATCGACGAGTTGAGCGGCTGCAGGATGGTGCCGAAGGCGATCGGGGTGATGAACCTGCCCGGTAATTCCGGTTCGGGCTTCTCGGGCTGCGGCAGATCTTCAGCCTTGCTGTCTTTTTGTGCGGATGGTTCGGGTGTGGTTCGTGGCATCGGTCATCTCGGCTCGGAGCTGGGTCAGGAGTCGGCGAGGCGGTCCAGCAGCCTGGCGGAGAGCACCAGCAACTCCCGCTCGACATCGGTGAGACCGGTCATGGCCTGGGCCAGCCACGCCTCGCGCCGGCTCCGGTCCTGCAGGACCTGGTGGCGGCCGGCCTCGGTGATCCGGACGATGGCGGCCCGCCGATCGGCCGGGTCGGTGTCGCGCTCGGCCAGCCCGGCATCGATCAGGTGCTGCACGATCCGGGCCATGGACTGCGGGGTGACCCGCTCGGCGGCGGCCAGCGCGCTGGCGGTCGCCGGACCGTCGCGCTCCAGGCGGCCCAGCACCGCCAGGCGCCCCAGGGTGAGCTCGCCGGACTCGCGCTCGGCGCGCAGCCGCCGCGCCAGGCGCATCACGCCCATCCGGACCTCGGTGGCCGCCGCGGCGATCCCGGCGGTGTCGTCGGCGTCGGCGGGATCGTCATGAGTCATGTATTCAGCATAGCTGTGCTTCTCGGTCAGAGGCGCTGCAGCCGGGCTGTGACGTGAGGTGTCATCGGCAGGCCGACCATGGCGCGGCTCTCGGCGTAGTGGAGCGCACCGTCGGCGTCGAGCGCGTAACTGCGCTGCGCGGCCTCGACGTCCTTCGCGGTCGCGGCGCGGACGACGGTGTCGGTGGCGAGTTCCCAGCGCTGCGGGCTCGCGGTGCCGTAGAACAGTTCCAGGATTCCGGTGCAGTGGCTGATCAGCAGCTCCAGGTTCCCGTCGGGTTGCGGCCGCCACCAGCCGGTTTCCCACGCCGCCGGCCGCAGGACGTTGCCCTCGGCGTCGAGCAGCCAGGCTCGCGCCTCGTGGCGCAGGAACGGCCGCCCGTCGTGGGCGATCGTGACCTGCTGCCCGAACCGGTACGGCCCCTCGATGCTCGGGTAGTCGACTTCGCCGGCTCCGCGCCACACGCCGACCAGGTCCTGCAGCGGCGCGCACGCGCCGTGCAGCGGCGGCCCGCTGCGCAGGTCCGTGGTCTCGGCCGGGATGGGCAGCGGAGCGTGCTCACTGGAAGAACCCATGCGGGCAGGGTAGCGGCACGATCAACGCAGGTCCGTCGTCCACTGTGGAATCCGCGGCCGGCCCGATTCGCTAGGGCCGGCGGGCCGGGGCGGTGCCACGCTCCAGGCGGGCCTGCAGGCCGTCGAGGTTTCGGGTCAGCGCGTGCTCGAAGAGGCCGTCGATGTCGTCGACGACCTCGCTGTTCAAGTCTGCGAGCATGGGGAACCGCCCGGTCGCGTACAGCGCCTTCACCTGGTCGTCCAGCGACCGCCACCACTGCTCGGCGCCGACCCCGGTCGCCTCCTCGGCCTCGGCCTCGGATTCCCGGGACAGCGCGAGGCCGCGCACCATCGACGGCAGCGTCAGCGCCTCGCGTGCGATCTCGTCCGGGTCCAGTCCGAGGCCGTCGAGGGCCCGCAGGGTCCATTCGGTGTGCGCCATCGCCTCCGGCACCAGCTGCGGGCGCGTCATGGACACCGCGCTCGCCAGCCAGGGATGCCGCAGGTAGAGCTCCCACTGCGTCCGGCACACGAGTTCGAGCTTCGCCCGCCAGCCGGGCGGGCCCGGTTCCGGCAGCGGCCGTTCGAGGAATGCGGCGCGCATCATCTCGCGCACCAGCTCGTCCTTGCTCGCCACGTGCCGGTAGAGCGACATCGGGCCGACCCCCAGCTCGGCCGCGATCCGGCGCATGGACACCGCTTTCGTCCCTTCGGCATCGGCCGCCGCGACCGCGACGGCGACGATCCGCTGCAGGGTCAGCGGTGGTTCGGCCGGGCGGTCAGGTGGCGGCTGAGGCGGTGCGCTGACGACCGTGCCCGCGCCGCGCCGCGCTTCCACCAGTCCTTCGCGGCGGAGCTCGGCGAGCGCCTTCGTGGCGGTGGCCATGGCCACGCCCCATTCGCGGGTGATCGAGCGGGTGGACGGCACGCGGTCGCCGGGGCGCAGTTCGCCGCGCGCGATGCGATCGCGGATCGCCGAAACGATCCGCAGGTACGGGGGCTCGGTCCCTCTGGTCATCGGCACCTCCGGCGACATCGTAATCGTACTAGTGCACTAGGTTGATGAACTAGTGCACTTTGTTCGGGTAGTTGCAGAAACATGCGTATTTGCAAGGAATTTGATCCCTTTCGAGTATTGTCTGATGGTGTCGGATACGGTGTACCCATGATTGAGTACGGCGTATTGCGGAGGACTTGATGCACGATCCCGAAGCCGTCGTCGGCGCGCTCGTTGCGGCGTTCGACGACGACCCGTTGACGAACTGGCTGTTCCCCGACGCTGAAGATCGGCGAGCGGCCCTGCCCCACGTCTTCGGCCCCGCGGTCGCGGCGTCGATCGAAGCGGGGGAGCTCGCCGTGGCCGGTGATGGCTCGGCGGTGGCGGTCTGGCTGCCGCCGGCGGACCACGATGCGGAGATCGGCGGCGACCGCGAGCTCCCGGCCGCGTTCCTGCCGCACCTCGAACGACTGGAGATCTTCAACAGGCTGGTGCTGGCGCGGCATCCGCGCGGGCGCGCGCACCTGTACCTCCCGTTCCTGGGCGTCCGGCCGCATCGGCGTGGCGAGGGGCTGGGATCCGCGCTGCTGGCCGACCGGCTGGCCCGGGCCGACGCCGAAGGCGTGCCCGCGTACCTGGAGGCGAGTTCGCCCCGCAATCGGCCGCTGTACGAACGCCACGGCTTCCGGGAGCTGGGGGAGCCGGTCGTGCTGCCCGGCGGGCCGGCGGTGTGGCCGATGTGGCGGGACCCGAAGACCGATGAAGAGGAGAACTGACATGAGCGTGACGAGCGAGATCATCGCCGGTGGCGACGACGACTTCATGACGGTGCGGAAGGTGACCGCGGCGGGCGGCCAGCGGGAGATAGGCCGCGCGCTGGCCGCCGAGGCCGCCACTACCTTCGGCTGGGCGCCGGTCCTGGCCGACCCGGTGGTGAACCGGGCGCGACGCACCTGGTTCGAGCGGAACTGGCCGCAGCACCACGAGCGGATGCGCGGCGCGGCCGAGGCGGCCGGCGTCGACCCCGACGACGACCGGGTGTGCCTCGACGGACTGACCGGCGTGCCGAGCGGATCGGCCTGCTCGGTGACCTACCTCCGGCCGTCCGCGACGAAGGAGGGGCGCGGGCTCTTCGGTCGCAACTACGACTTCTTCACCACCAGCGCCGAGGAGATCTTCGCGGCGCTCGGCGGGCCCGAACCGGCCGGGCCGCGACCGCCGATGGCATCCAGGCCGTACGTGCTCAACAGCATCCCGGACGCCGGCCCGACCACGACGGTGCTCACGATGAACGAGCTCGACGGCTGCATGGAGGGCATCAACGAGCACGGGCTCGCGGTGGCCCTGCTGATCGCCGACGCGGAGAACACCACGCCACCGGTCGAGGCGGGCCCGCAAGTCGGGATCTCCTCGGCGCAGCTGCCCAGGTTCGTGCTGGACACCTGTTCCACGGTGGACGAGGCGAAGCAGGCGCTGCTCGGCGCCAAGCAGTACGACCTGGGCGTGCCGCTGCACTACCTGATCGCCGATGCGGCGGGCGGCGCGTTCATCTGGGAACGCGGCGACGCCGGCATCGAGCACATCATCGACATCGACGGCGACGCCCTGTGCCTCACCAACCACCTGGTGCACAAGCAGCAGGCGGGAGAACTGCCGCCGGACAACGAGGAAACGCTGCGGACCTACGGGCGGTACCGGACGCTGGTCGACCGCACCGGCGGCTCGGTGATGTCCGGGGAGCTGCTGCGCGCGACCCTCGACGAGATCGGTTTCGACGCCACCAACGCCGGGCACTACCCGGTCCGGACGCTCTGGCGCACGGTGTTCGACCTCGACGAGCGCACCATGTCGACGCGGTTCTACCTCGGTGACACCGCGACTGGCGGCCTGCGGCACAGCGCCGAGCTGACCTTCGGCCCCGGCCTGTTGGCGGGCTGACCTCAGCTCCGCGCCGCCGGCCCTTCAGTGTCCGATGTGGACGGTTCGCGGCGCAGGGTGTCGCGGACGAGGTCGCGCAGCCAGTCCGTGCCCGGCGCGGCAATGGCCCGCCGGTACGTGTAAAGCGCGACCTCGACCGTGGGAATCTCGAACGGCAGCTCGAAGGTCCGCACCCGCGACGAGCGGGTGAACAGGCCCGCGACGCCGCTGGGCACCGCCGAGAGGTAGCGGGTGCGGGCGAGCAGCTCGGGCAGCACCGCGAAGTGCGGCACTCGCGCCGCGACCTCCCGGCGGTGCCCGAGCCTGGTCAGCTCCTGGTCCGCGTCGACGTGCCCGGCGGCCGGATCCACCACGATGTGCCGTTCCCGCAGGTACTCGTCCAGGGTGGGGCGCTCGCCGATGCGCGGGTGATCGCGGGCGATCAGCCCGACGTAGCGTTCCTGGAACAACCCGTCGCGGCGCAGGTCCGGCGCGTCGATGCGCGGCGTGCAAATGACGGCGTCGGTGCGCCCCTGGCGGAGCTGCTGCGGCGCGGCGGCCATGTCCAGGGGCGTGACCTCGACGGTGCAGCGCGGCGCCTGCTCCTCCAGCCGGGCCAGGATCGGCGGCAGCAGGCTGATCTCGCCCAAGTCGGTCGCGCAGATCCGGAAGGTGCGCACCGACGTGGCCGGGTCGAACCGGCCCGCCCCGGACACCGTCTCGTCGATCACCTCCAGCGCCTGCTGCAGGCGCGGGTACATCCGCTCCGCGATCTCGGTCGGCGCGAGGCCATCGGGGGAGCGGGCGAACAGCTCGTCGGCGAACTGGCGCCGCAGCCGGCGCAGCGCGTGGCTCACCGACGGCTGCGTGATGAACAAGGCCTCGGCGGTCTTCGTCACGCTGCGGGTCTCGTAGAGCAGCACGAAGGTGCGCATCAGGTTCAGGTCCACGTCGACCACGCAGTGAGAATAAGTCCTGTCTATGCCGGGATCAACAGCATTCATTAGGACTATGACCACTGCTTGCCTAGGGTGGCGGGCATCACCGAAAGGCCCACCGAGCCGGAAGCGAGCAACGATGCCCGACGTGCGCCAGGCGACCTACGACCTGCTGCGATCGCATGATCTGACCACGATCTTCGGGAACCCCGGATCCAACGAGCTGCCGTTCCTGGCCGGCATGCCGGGGGACTTCCGGTACGTGCTCGGCCTGCACGAGGGCGCCGTGCTGGCGATGGCCGACGGGTACGCGCTGGCCCGCGGCGGTTCGGCGCTGGTCAACCTGCACGCGGCGGCCGGCACCGGGAACGCGCTGGGCCCGCTGACGAACTCGGTGTACTCGCACAGCCCGCTGATCATCACCGCCGGGCAGCAGGTGCGCTCGACCATCGGCCAGGAGGTCATGCTGGCCAACGTCGACGCCGCGACGCTGCCGAAGCCGCTGGTGAAGTGGAGCTGCGAACCGGCGTGCGCGCAGGACGTGCCGCGCTCGATCAGCCACGCGATCCACATCGCGAACCTGCCGGCGAAGGGCCCGGTGTACGTGTCGGTGCCCTACGACGACTGGAGCCAGGAGGCGCCGCCGGAAGCCCGGCACCTGCTGGAGCGCACCACCGGCACCGCCGGTTCGCTCAGCGTCGCGCAGCTCGCCGACCTGGCCGGCGCGCTCGACGGCGCAGAGAGCCCGGCGCTGGTGCTGGGACCGGAGGTCGACGCGCAGTACGCCAACGACGACGCGGTGCGGCTCGCGGACCGGCTGGGCGCGCCGGTGTGGATCGCGCCCTCGGCGTCGCGCTGCCCGTTCCCCACCCGGCACCGCAGCTTCCGCGGCGTGCTGCCCGCCGCGGTCCAGGGCGTCACCAACGCGTTGGCGGGCCACGACCTGATCCTGGTCGTCGGGGCGCCGGTGTTCCGCTACCACCAGTTCGTGCCGGGCGAGTACCTCCCGGCCGGTGCCCGGCTGATCCAGCTGACCGGCGACCCGGGCGAGGCCGCGCGGGCGCCGATGGGGGAGGCGCTGGTCGGCGACGTCAAGGATGCGCTGTCCGGGCTGGCCGACGCCGTCACCGCCGGTCGCCGCCGGGAGCTGCCGCCGCTGGCGGAGCACCCGCCCGCGCCCTCGGGCGGCGACCGGCTGCACCCGGCGGAGCTGTTCGCGGTGCTGCGGGAGAACGCGCCGGCGGATGCCGTCTACGTCAAGGAATCCACCGCCACGGCGGCCGATTTCTGGGCCCAGATGGACCTTTCGGGGCAGGGCAGCTACTTCTTCCCGGCCTCCGGCGGGCTCGGCTTCGGGCTGCCCGCCGCAGTCGGCGCGCAGCTGGCCCACGACGACCGCCAGGTGATCGGGCTCATCGGCGACGGCTCGGCCAACTACGGCATCACCGCGTTGTGGACGGCCGCGCAGTACGAGATCCCGGTGATCATCGTGATCCTGAAGAACGGCACCTACGGCGCGCTGCGCTGGTTCTCGAAGGTGCTCGACGCGGGCGAGACGCCCGGCATGGACGTGCCCGGCATCGACTTCGTGCAGATCGCGGGCGGCTACGGCGTCGCGGCGACCTCGGTGCACACCCGCGAGGAGTTCGCCGACGCCCTGGCCGCCGCACTGCGCTCCGGAAAACCGGCCGTCATCGAGGCCGAGACCGAACTCACCGAACCCTGACCAGCCGTTCCCCTACGGCAGCGGAACCCCGAGGAAAAACAGATGGCCCGGCAAACAGTTGGGGCCGTGGTCGGCGATGCCCGGCTCAACGGCTTCCACATCAAGGTCCTGATCATGTGCTCGCTGCTGATGATCGTGGACGGTTACGACATGGTGTCCTACGGCACCGTGATCACGCACCTGATGGACGAGTGGCAGATGGACCCGGTGACAGCCGGGACGCTCGGCTCCGTCGCGCTGGTCGGCATGCTGGTCGGCGGCCTGTTCGTGGCGCCGCTGGCCGACCGGTACGGCAGGCGGCCGCTGATGATCACCTGCGTGACCATCGCCAGCATCGCGTCGTTCAGCTGCGCGCTGGCCACCGGGCCGGCGCAGCTGGGCGTGCTGCGGTTCGTCGTCGGCGTGTCGCTGGGCGCGCTGGTGCCCAACTTCAACGCGCTGGCCGGGGAAATCGCGCCGCGGCGGGCGAAAGCCCTGTTCGTGACGCTGGTTTCGTCGTTCTACTCGGTGGGCGGGATCGCGGCCGCGGTGTTCGCCATCTACATCGAGCCGATGTGGACCTGGCGCGGCGTGTTCTACGTGGCGGCGATCCCGCTGCTGATGGTGCCGTTCCTGCTGCGCCACCTCCCGGAATCACCGGACTTCCTGGCCACCCGGGGCGACCGGGAGCGACTGCTGGTCGTGCTGCGCAAGATCGACCCGCGCCGCGGAGCTCGACGACGTGGTCGTCGAACGGAACGCCGTGGCGGGCAAGGCCCGGCTGCGGCAGCTGTTCGCCGGCGGCAACGCGATCAACAACGTGCTGATCTGGGTCTTCTTCGCGATGTGCATGCTGCTGAGCTACGGGCTCAACACGTGGCTGCCGAAGCTGATGCAGGCCGCCGGCTACCCGCTGGGCTCGGCGCTGTGGAACCTGGTGGTGCTCAACCTGGGCGGCATGGTGGGCGCCATCGCGGGCGGCTGGATCGCGGACCGCTGGAACTACCGCAACACGCTGGTGGCGTACTTCGTGCTGGCGTCCGCCTCGCTGATCGGCCTGTCGTTCAACCCGAACTCGGTGCTGCTCAACGTGCTGCTGTTCGTCGCCGGGGCGGCGACGGTCGGCGTGCTGGCGATCATCCACGCGTTCGCCGTGGAGTACTACCCGGCCGCGGTGCGCTCCACCGGTGTCGGCTGGGCCGCCGGGATCGGCCGCATCGGCGCGATCGGCGGCCCCACGCTCGGCGGCGCACTCCTGGCGCTGGAACTGCCGTTCCAGCAGAACTTCATCGCCGTCGCGGTTCCCGGTGTCATCGGCGCGGTCGCCGTGGCGCTGGTGGCCGGGAAGAAGTTCCGCACCCCGGAACCGGAGCGGGCAGCCGCGAGCTGACCAGGACCACAAGTTCGATTCGCTTGAGAAAGGCCGTTGTACATGACGATTCTGGATGTCGAACGCTGGGCGAAGCGCGTTTTCACCGGCAGCTGGAGCACGGCGAGCGGCACCCCGGCGGAGGTCGTCGAGCCGGCGACCGGGCAGGTGCTGGGCCACGTCGGCGCCGCCACGCCCGGTGACGTCGACGAGGCGTGCGCCAAGGCGGCCGCCGCGCAGCGGGAGTGGGAGAACACGCCGTTCGAGGAGCGCGCCGCGATCATGCGCCGCGCCGGGCGGCTGTTCGAGGAGCACGCCGGGGAGATCCGCCGCTGGATCATCCGCGAGGCCGGTTCGATCCCGCCGAAGGCGGAGCTGGAGGCGCACAGCGCGGCCAACGAGTGCTTCGAAGCGGCCGCGCTGCCGTCCCACCCGGCCGGTTCGCTGCTGCCGTCGGCGGACGGCCGGCTGAGCCTCAGCCGCCGGGTGGCCGCCGGGGTCGTCGGCGTCATCGCGCCGTTCAACTTCCCGCTGATCCTGTCGATCCGCGCCGTCGCCCCGGCGCTGGCGCTGGGCAACGCGGTGGTGCTCAAGCCCGACACCCGGACCGCGGTGTGCGGCGGCGTGGTGCTGGCCGCGATCTTCGAGGCCGCCGGTGTCCCGGAAGGCGTGTTCCAGATGCTGCCGGGCGGCGCCGACGCCGGGGCGGCGCTGGTGGCCAACAAGCACACCCGAGTCATCGCGTTCACCGGTTCGACCGCCGCCGGTCGCAAGGTCGCCGAATCCGCCGCGACCCACTTGAAGCGCGCGCACCTGGAGCTCGGCGGCAACAACGCGCTGATCGTGCTGCCGGACGCCGACGTCGCCGCCGCCGCGTCGGCGGGCGCCTGGGGTTCGTTCCTGCACCAGGGGCAGATCTGCATGGCCGCGGGCCGGCACCTGGTGCACGAGTCCATTGCGGACGAATACGTGGCCGCGCTCGCCGAGAAGGCCCGAAACCTGCCGGTCGGCGATCCGAACACCGCCGAGGTGGCGCTGGGGCCGATCATCGACGAGCGGCAGCGCGACAACATCCACCGGCTGGTCACCGAGAGCGTCGCGGCGGGTGCGACGCTGGCCGCCGGCGGCGAGTACGACGGGCTGTTCTACCGGCCGACGGTGCTCGACCACGTTCGCCGCGACACCCCGGCGTTCTGCGACGAGATCTTCGGCCCGGTCGCGCCCGTGCTGCGCTACCGCACGGTCGAGGAAGCCGTCGAGATCGCGCGCGACACCGAGTACGGCCTGTCGCTGAGCGTGCTCGGTGGCGACGCCATGGCGGCGTGGGAGGTCGCCAAGCAGATCCCCAGCGGCCTGGTGCACGTCAACGACCAGACCGTCGGGGACCACGCGCACATCCCGTTCGGGGGCGTGGGTGCCTCCGGCAACGGCGGTCGCGTCGGCGGCGCGGAGGCGAACCTGGAGTCGTTCACGGAAACCCAGTGGGTCACCATCCAGGGCAAGATCCAGCAGTACCCGTTCTGATCCGCATCGACACCGAGGACCGGCTCGACCTCCCCGAGGTCGAGCCGGTCGCTCGTTACCCGCGCGGGCCCGCCGCGGCCGTGGAGATCTGCCGCGTTGGGCCCGGTGCCGCTGACGGGCACCAGTCGGGAAGAGGACATGGCGTCGGCCATCCGCTGGGTCGCGGCGAAGATCGGCGAGCCCGGGGTGGGCGCGGCGTTCGCGGGCGTGTTCGTCGACGCCGTGAGCGATCCGGCCCTGCGCGAGGTCCTGTCCACGCGGTTGCAGGACCCGTACCGGCTCGCGCTCCAGGAGGCGCTCGGCGAGCCGGAGAACCGGGTCCTGCTCCTCATCGACGTCGTCGTCGGAACCCTGCTCCACCGGATGGGCATGACCGGCGCGCCGATGGTCGGCGAAGACGTCACCGCGCTGGCGGAGATGGTCCTCCGCCACTTCGCCGATCCGGCCTAGATCGTCGGGCCGGACCGGCGGCTCGACGGTCAGTCGAAGGGCGTGCCGACGTAGTTCTCGGCGAGCAGGGTGCGGCCCGCCCGGGAGCGGGTGACCGTGTCGAGCTCCGCGAGCTGGCGGTTGTGGTCGAAGCCGCTGGCCTCCGGCATGCGGTGCAGCATCGACGTCATCCACCACGAGAAGTGCTGCGCCCGCCAGACCCGCGGCAGCGCCGTGGCGGTGTAGGCGTCGAGCGCGGTGCGGTCGCTGTCGGCGAAGAAGCGGGCCATGGCGCGGGAAAGCACGTGCACGTCGGCGATCGCCAGGTTCATGCCCTTCGCGCCGGTCGGCGGCACGGTGTGCGCGGCGTCACCCGCCAGGAACAGGCGGCCGTACTGCATCGGCTCGCAGACGAAGCTGCGGAAGTGCAGCACCGACTTCGAGAAGATCGGGCCCTCCTTGATCTGCGCGCCCTCCACCCGGGTGTGCAGCTCCTGCCAGATCCGGTCGTCGGACCAGTCCTCGACCGTGTCGTTCGGGTCGACCTGCAGGTAGTGCCGCTGCACGGTCGCCGAGCGGGTGCTGATCAGGGCGAAGCCGTTGCGGTGGTGCGCGTAGATCAGCTCCTCGGAGGACGGCGGTGCCTCGGCGAGGATGCCGAACCAGGCGAACGGGTACTGCCGGAAGTGGTCCTGCCGCGGCTTCGGCGCCGGGATCAGGAACCGGGTCGTGGTCCGCGATCCGTCGCAGCCCGCCACCAGCCCGCAGGTCAACTCCTGCTCGATGTCGTCCTGGGTGAAGCGGATCGTCGGCGCGTCGCCGGTGATGCCCTCCACCTGCACGTCGGAGACGCCGAAGCGGATGTCGCCGCCGTCGGCGAGGCGCTTGGCGATCAGATCTTTGAGGACCTCGTGCTGCGGGTAGATGGTGACGCCGCGGCCGCCGGTGAGGTCGGCGAAGTCGATGCGGTGCCCGCGGCCGCCGAAGCGCAGCTCGATGCCCTCGTGCACCATGCCCAGCCGGCGGACGCGGTCGCCGATGCCGGTCTCGGTCATCAGGTCCACGGAGCTCTGCTCCAGCACGCCCGCGCGGATGGTGCCCTCGATCTCCTCGCGGGTGCGGGTGTCGATGACGACGGACTCCACGCCGCGCTGGTGCAGCAGGTGCGAGAGCATCAGCCCCGCGGGTCCCGCCCCGACGATCCCGACCTGGATGTCCATGTGCCGCTTCCCTTCTCGCGCCGCCGCGGCACCGGTGCACCCGATGTGACCGGCACCGCAGGCCGGCCCCCACCATCGGTTGCGGCCGGGGGAGAAGGAACGCCTCTTTCCGTTCACCGGAAGCCCGATCGCGGCCGCCGGTCAGTAGCTTGTCAATGCTCTTGCTCAGCCGGGTTCGCCGCGTCGCTTGCGGTGGACGACCCAGCCGAGGTCGACCGCGGCGATCGCCGCGAGCACGACCAGCGCCCAGCCCAGCCAGGCCAGCTCCGGCACCGCCAGGAACAGCAGGACCGCCGCTCCCGCGCAGAACACCAGGCCGAATCCGGCCAGCCAGATCCGCAACGTGAGGGCGCTGCGGGCGTACGGTGCGCCGGCGAATCCGGCCAGGGGGTCGTGATAGCCCGGCAGGCCCCGCTCGTACTCCTCGCGCTTGCGCTTCGGCATGCCACCCGGCTACCCGTTCCGGCGCCGTTGCTCACCTGATCCACTGTGCCCGCTACGTCGCCCGGAAGCTGTCTGCCTACAGCGCGTAGGGGTCGGGCTCGATCTCGACCTCCGAGGTGTGGTCCACCCGGTAGCCGACCCCGCGCACCGTGGTGATCAGGTCCAGGCCGGGTCCGAGCTTGCTGCGGATCCGCCGGACGTGCACGTCCACGGTGCGGGTGCTCGGCGAGCTGTTGAGGTGCCACACGGCGTTGAGCAGCGCTCCGCGCCGGTGCACCCGTCCCGGGTTCTCGCACAGGAACAGCAGCAGGTCGAATTCCAGCCGGGTGAAGTCGATGAACGTCCCGTCGGCCCGCACTGCTCGGCGCGGGGCGACCAGGATCCGCAGGGCGGGCTCCACCGGGGCGGGCAGCGCGCGCAGCCGCGGCGCCTGCGGCCGGGCTTGCACCTCCACAGTGGACTGACCTGGTATCTCGGCCAGGGCGCGGATCTTCCGGGCGAAATCGCGTTCCAGCGAGGCCAGATCTCGCTGCGGGACGACGAACCGGGCGGTCACCTCGATCACCGCGCCACCGTCCGCCGGTTCCAGGAATGCGGCTTCCAGCGTCATTGCACAGGTCTCCGTCTCATCGCGGCGCGGGCGCATCCCGGCGCCGGTGCGAACAACAGCAACCCGGCGGCAGGCGGCTCGGACGAACAGCGGAGCGGCGCCGGGGCAAGGGGAGATCAGGTGCGCGGACAAGCCGCGGAAGCGACCCACAGCAGGTCGATGTGCGCGCGCTGCACGAGCAGCGGTCCCGGCGTCATGAGGTTGATCAAAGCAGCGTCGGAGATTTCCGTCAAAGCCGTTCACGAGGTGGGAAACCGCTGGCCGGGGTCACCGCCGGAAGCGTTGCCACCAGCGGGATTTCCGCGGCGCGGCCGCGGCCGGCTCGACAGGCTCGGCCGCGGGCTGCTGCACCGGCTCGGGCCGGCCGGCGTGCCACGAAGCGACCACCTCGTCGACGTTCACCGGGCCGATGGCCACCCGCGGCCCGGTCGGCGCGCGGAGGTGCTCGACGATCCGGCGGTTCAGGTCGGCCGCCACGTCGCGAACGGCCTGCTCGGTGGTCAGGTCGCGCACCGCCTCGGGCAGCCGCTCGGCCTCCTTGCGGAGCTGCAGCGGGGTGGGCAGCAGCGCGTCACCGGAGAGGCCCTCGCGGCGGATGTAGTCCTTGACCCACCACAGGTCGTCCAGCGGCGCGCCCGCGCCGGGCAGCGGCTTGCCCGCGCCGGGCAGGTCGTCGAAGTCGCCGCGCTCCTGCGCGGTCCGGATCTGCTTGTCGACCCATGATTCGAACGTGACACCGGGTGGTTTGCGCTCGGTCATGCCCCGATTGTCGGCCACGGCGCCGCCGCGATGCCACCGGCTAGCCGACGCGTTCGAGGATGCCGCGGATGAAGGTGGCCTGTCCGGCGTGCTGCAGGTCGTCGGCGATCACGCTCACCAGCCGCACGCCGAGCGTGACCGGGGGAGCCCACCCGGCGTCCACGACCTCCGCGAGGTCGTCGTCGGTCAGCCCCGCGACGAATTCGACCGTCCGCGCGTGGACCGCGTCGTGGTACCCGGTCAGCAGCTCGCCGGAGTCGACGCGGACGTCGGCGACCTCGTCGGGATCGTGGCCGTAGCCGATGTCCTCGTGTGCGAACGGCAGTCCGAAACGCCCCAGCCAGTCCTGCGCGGTCCAGGCCTGCTCCGCCGCGGCCACGTCCGAGACGTGGTCGTCCTGCACACGGGTCAGGTGCCACACCAGCCAGGCGATCGAGTTGGCCTCCGGATCGACCCGGTACGCCAGCTGGTCGGGATCCAGGCCCGACACGGTCTCGTGCACCACTTCGCGGATCCGGTCGAACGCATCGACGAGCACTTCGGCGCTGGACATCCGCCCACGGTACGACCGCCGCCGGGATCCGGCAGAAGATCCACAGTGGACGCTAGCCGGCCAGCGCGCCGACCCCGGCCACCGCGCGGCTCTCCCGCGCCTGCTCGTCGGTGACCGGCCGGTCCGGCCGCCACGCCGAGGTGAACACCACGCCCGGCGGCACCAGCTCGTAGCCCGCGAACAGGCCCGTGACCTGGTCCGGGTTGCGCAGGTGCAGCGGGTGGGTGCTGGACTGGTAGAGCTCGATGGCCTGCGCGACCTCGCCCGGCCAGTACTCCGGCGTCAGGCTGTGCGACAGCGCCAGGTGGCTGCCGGGCGCGCAGGCCCGCCGGTAGCCGGCGATGATCCCGGCCGGGTCGTCGGAATCCGGGATGAACGGGAAAACGGAGATCATCAGCACCGCCACCGGCCGGGAGAAGTCCAGCAGTCGGCGGGTGTCGGGGTGGTCCAGCACCAGGTCCGGGTGCCGCAGGTCCGCGCGGATGATGGTGGCGCGCTCGTTGCCCGCCAGCATGCGCTGCGACTGCGCCACCGCCACCGGCTCGTGGTCGACGTAGACGACCTTCGCGGTGGGGTTCAGGCCCTGGGCGATCTCGTGCACGTTGCCGACGGTCGGGATGCCGGAGCCGAGGTCGAGGAACTGGTCGATGCCCGCCTCGGTGACCAGGTAGCGCACCGCGCGCTGGAGGAAGGCCCGGTTCTCCTGTGCGAACGTGCGCGTCTCGGGCAGCATCGCCAGCACTCGTTCGGCCGCCTCGCGGTCTGCCGCGAAGTTGTGCGCGCCGCCCAGGTAGTAGTCGTACATGCGGGCCGGGTTGGCCCGCTCGCGGTCCACCCCGGCCAGGTTCGCGAACAACTCCGCCCGGGCAGGATCCTGTCCCGGGTGTCCCTGCATCCTCGTCCTCCTCCAGAACGACGGCCGACCAGCCGCAGGCTGCTCCCGCGCGATCGGCTTGGCAAGATCAGGCGCGGGTGTACTTGAGCACATCCAGCATGCTGTGCTCGTCCGCGGGGTCGGGTTCGCCGAGGCAGGCGGCCAGGTCGCGGCGCACCCGGTCCTGGTCGAGACCGGAGCCGATCACCACGAGCTGCGTGCGCCGCGGTTCGCCCCGGCCCCACCGCGACCGCTGGAACCGCAGGAAGTCGCCGACGGTGTGCAGCGTGAACTTCTGCCCCTGCCCCGGAGCGCCGAAGTGCACCTGGCCCTTCATCCGGTAGACGCCGTCCGGGCGGTCGTCGAGGAACCGCATCAACTCCCGTGGGTGAACCGGGTCGTCGGCGGTGAACTCCACGCTCTGGTACGCGGTGTGCAGGTGCTCGTGGCAATCGTCGGACGAATCGGCCAGCAGCTCGTCGAAGGACAGCTGGCGCGCGACGTCCTGCCGTTCGCGGACCGCCTCGTGGTCGAACAGCAGCGCCGGATCGACCCGGCCGTGCGCGGTCGGCAGCACCGGCTTGCCACCGGCGAGCCCGCCCACCAGCTCCGCCAGCCGCCGCTGATCGGATTCGGCGACGCGGTCGATCTTGTTCAGCAGCACCAGATCCGCGAAGCGCAGGTGCTGGTCGATCTCGGGGTGGCGGCGCCGGGTGGCGTCGAACTCCGCGGCGTCGACCACCTCGACCAGCCCGCCGTAGCCGAGGCGGGGGTTGGTGCTGTTCAGCAGCAGCCGGACCATGCCGCGCGGGTCGGCCAGGCCGCTGGACTCGATCACGATGACGTCGATGTCGCTGCCGGGCCGCGCGAGCCGGGCCAGCAGGTCGTCGAGCCCGCTGGCGTCGACGGCGCAGCACAGGCAGCCGTTGCCCAGCGACACCGTGGAATCGACCTGACCGGCGACGCTCAGCGCATCGATGTTGATCTTCCCGAAGTCGTTGACCACGACGCCGATCCGGGCGCCCTGCGGGTTGCGCAGCAGGTGGTTGAGCAGGCTGGTCTTCCCGGCCCCGAGGAATCCCGCGACGATGATGACCGGGATCGGTTGCCGAACCAAGGAATCCGCCTTCCGCGCGACTGCTGACCGCCCGGCAGCATAGCGATGCGGTTCACGCGCGTTTCGGGACCGGGATGTGTTGGAGGTCTTCGGCCACCACGACCTGGCCGTCGAAAACGGCTGCCGCTTCGTCGTGGAAGCGTTGCGGATCCGAGTAGCGCTGCGAGAAGTGGGTGAGGACCAGGGTCCGCACTCCGCATTCGGCGGCGACCCGGGCCGCCTGGGCGGCGGTGAGGTGGCGGTACTCGTCGGCCAGCCGCGCGTCCTCGTCCAGGAAGGTCGACTCGATCACGAGCAGGTCGGCGCCGTCGGCGATGGCGAACACGCCGTCGCAGAGCCGGGTGTCCATCACGAACCCGAAGCGCTGGCCCGGCCGCGGCTCGCTGACCTGCTCCAACGTCACCTGGCCGGTCCCGGTGCGCAGCACCTGCTCGCGCTGGAGCTGCCCGACGGCGGCGCCGTGCACCCCATGCCGGGCCAGCAGCTCCGGCACCATGCGCCGTCTGTCCGGCTCCACCAGCCGGTACCCGAACGTCTCGATCCGATGGTCCAGCCGCACCGCCTCCAGCGCGCCGAACGGGCCGGTGGCGATCACGCCCTCCCGCTCGATCGGCCGCTCCTGCAGGTCGACCACCTCGTCGAACGCCGTGGCGTAGCGCAGGTTGCGGAAGAAGCCGGCCCCGCTCGCCGGGTAGTGCGCGTGCACCGGCCGCCGGACCCGGTCCAGCGACAGCCGCTGGACGACGCCCGGCACCCCGAGGCAGTGATCCCCGTGGAAGTGGGTCAGGCAGATCCGGTCGATGTCGTGCGCGCTGACCCGCGCGTGGATCATCTGCCGCTGCGTCCCCTCGCCGGGGTCGAACAGCAGCCCGGTGCCGTCCCAGCGCAGCAGGTAGCCGTTGTGGTTGCGGGATCGCGTCGGCGCCTGGCTCGCCGTGCCCAGCACGATCAGTTCCCGATTGGACACCCGCGGCACCCTACGGCACCCGCGCCGCGGCGATCACCGCTCGGGCGCCTGCGGGCGACCGGACGGGACCTCGACCTCGGCCTCGGCCTCCCTGGCGGGGCGTTCCCGCTCCGCCTCGGCCCGGCGGGCGGCGTCGAGGGCCTCGGTCTCCTCGCGCGGATCGGGCACCAGCAGGCTGCCGGGCACCGACCGGCCGGCGGCGCCGAGCTGGTTCATCTTCTTCGGCACCGGGGTGCCCTGGTAGGGCAGCGGCACCGGGTGCCCGTGCTCGTCGACCGGGCCCAGCGGCTGGTGCACCTCGATGAACTCGCCGTGCGGCAGGCGCTTGATGATGCCGGTCTCCACGCCGTGCTCCAGCACGTCCCGGTCGGTGCGCTGCAGGCCCAGGCAGATCCGGTAGGTGACGTAGTAGGCGATCGGCGGCGCGAGCAGCACGCCGAGCCGGCCCGCCCAGGTCGTCATGTTCAGCGACAGCCCGAACACGAAGGCGATGACGTCGTTGACCCCGGACAGCAGCACCACCACGAAGAACGCGATGGCCATCACGCCCAGCCCGGTGCGCACCGGCGCGTCGCGCGGCCGTTGCAGCAGGTTGTGGTGGGCGGTGTCGCCGCTGAGCTTGCGCTCCAGGAACGGGTACATGATCGCCACGGTGAACACCAGGCCGAGCCCGATGACGAGCGGGAAGAACACCGCCGGAATGGTGTAGGGCCCGAGGTAGACCTCCCACGGCGGCCACAGCCGGCCCATCCCGTCGGTCCAGATCATGTACCAGTCCGGCTGGGAGGCCGCCGAGATCATCGACGCCACGTACGGGCCGAAGTTCCAGATCGCGTTGATCTGGAAGATGCCGCTCATGATCGCCAGCACGCCGGTGATGATCAGGAACAGCCCGGTGCTCTTCACCGCGAACAACGGCATGATCCGCACGCCATCCACATTGGACTCGGTGCGCTTCGGGCCGGGGTACTGGGTGTGCTTCTGGTACCAGACGATCGCCAGGTGCACCGCGACCAGGCCGAGGATGAGACCGGGCAGCAGGAAGACGTGGATCAGGTAGAACCGCGGGATGATCTCGGTGCCGGGGAACTCCCCGCCGAAGAGAATCCACTGCAGCCAGGTGCCGATGACCGGGACCGAGAGCACGATGCCGGAGGCGATCCGCAGCCCCGTGCCGGAGAGCAGGTCGTCGGGCAGCGAGTAGCCGATGAAGCCCTCGAACATGCCCAGGAAGAACAGCAGGATGCCGATGGTCCAGTTCACCTCGCGCGGCCGCCGGAACGCGCCGGTGAAGAAGATCCGGAACATGTGCGCCACGATCGCCGCCATGAACACCAGCGCGGCCCAGTGGTGCAGCTGGCGCGCGAACAGCCCGCCGCGGACCTCGAAGGAGATGTCCAGCGTGCTCTCGAACGCGCGGGACATCGACACCCCGCGGAGGTTCTGGTAGACGCCGTTGTAGGTCACCTCGGTCATCGACGGGTCGAAGAACCACGCGAGGTAGGTGCCGGTGAGCACCAGGATGACGAAGCTGTACAGCGCGAGCTCACCGAGCAGGAACGACCAGTTCGACGGGAACACCTTGCTGATCTGGCGCCGCATCCCCGGCGCCAGGCGGAACCGCAGGTCCGCCTCGTTCGCCTGGTGGCGGATCTTCCGGAACAGCTTGCTCTCGGGCTTGGTGGGCTGCGTCAACCTGCTCATGTCCGCTCCCGGCACCGCGCTGCGAGCCACCGACGGGCGTCGATTCAGCGAACTCCCGCCGATCGGCTGGGCGAAACGACACTGCGCGGATACGAGCGTACTGCGCCGGCTCGCCACCGGCAGCGGGGCGCACCGGCACTTGTCAGGTGCGGTCCGAGCCGATAGCGTCTGGACATCCTACGTCCTACGTCTTCATGATGGGCAACAGAGGAGTGGTATGGCCGAGCTGGTCGGCGGAGTGATCCCGCCGCTGTGCACACCGCTGACCCCGGACCGCGAAGTCGACGTGCCGTCGCTGGAGAAGCTCACCGGCCACCTGCTCGAAGCCGGGGTCCACGGGCTGTTCGTCACGGGCTCGACCGGCGAGGTCGGCTACCTGCCGGACGCGGCGCGGCACCGCGTGCTGGAGGTCGTCGCCGGGGTGGCGGCCGGCGCCGTGCCGGTGCTCGCGGGCGTCATCGACACCGCCACTCCACGGGTCGTCGAACACGCGCGGGCCGCGCTGCGGCACGGCGCCTCCGCGCTGGTGGCCACGGCGCCGTTCTACGTCCCGACCCATCCGGTCGAGATCCGGACGCACTTCCGCCAGATCCGCGCCGCCGTCGACCTGCCGCTGCTCGCCTACGACATCCCCGTCTCGGTGCACACCAAGCTCGACCCGGAAACGGTCGTCGAGCTCGCGGCGGACGGCACGCTCCGCGGCCTGAAGGACTCCAGCGGCGACCTCGACGGACTGCGCACCGTGCTGGAAACCCTGCCGGACCGGGACTTCCTGGTGTTCAGCGGCTCCGAGACGATGGCCGACACCAGCCTGCAGCTCGGCGCGCACGGCCTGGTGCCCGGCCTCGGCAACGCAGACCCGCGCGGCTACGTCCGGCTCTACGACGCCGCGGCCGCGGGGCTGTGGGAGCAGGCCGCGACCGAGCAGGCGCGGCTGCGGCGGTTCTTCCGGGTGATCGGCGTCGGCGCCCGCCCGATGAGCCGCTACTCCTCGGCGATCGGCGCGTTCAAGGAGGCGCTGGTGCAGCTGGGCGTGATCGAGCACGGCACGACCAGCGTGCCGATGGTGGCCCTCGACGACGCCGAACGAGCCGAAGTCCGCCGACACCTGGTCGAGGCCGGCCTGCTCCAGGCCTGACCGAATCCGCCGAAGGGAGCGTCAAGTCGTGACCGAGAACCTGCGCCGCCTGCCGGAGAGGCTGGGCCGCATCGCCTACGGCGGGGACTACAACCCGGAGCAGTGGCCCGAGGAGGTGTGGGCCGAGGACATGCGGCTGATGAAGCAGGCCGGGGTGTCGCTGGTCAGCGTCGGGATCTTCGGCTGGGCGCTGGTGGAACCCCGGCCCGGCGAGTTCGACTTCGGCTGGTTCGACCGCGTGCTGGACAACCTCGCCGATGCCGGGATCTCCGCCGCGGTGGCCACCATGACCGCGTCACCGCCGCCGTGGCTGGCGAAGCTGCACCCGGAAACCCTGCCGCGGCGTGCCGACGGCACGGTCCTGTGGCCCGGGGCGCGGCAGGCGTACTGCCCGTCCAGCCCCGTCTACCGGGAGCACGCCACGCGGCTGGTGACCCGGATCGCCGAGCGCTACGCCGATCACCCCGCGCTCGCGCTGTGGCACATCGGCAACGAGTACGGATGCCACGTCCGCGCCTGCTACTGCGACAGCTCCGCGGCGGCGTTCCGGGAATGGCTGCGCGAGCGCTACGGCGGCATCGCCGAGCTCAACGACGCTTGGTCGACGAAGTTCTGGTCGCAGCGCTACGACGACTTCGACGAAGTGCTGCCACCGCGCACCGCGCCCACCTTCGCCAACCCCACGCAGCAGCTCGACTTCGCCCGGTTCTCCTCGGACACGATGCTCGACCTGCTGCGCATGGAGAAGGCCGTGCTGCGGGCGGCGGCACCCGACGTGCCGGTGACCACCAACCACGTGCCGCTGGCGAAAACCCTCGACCTGCACCGCTGGGCGTCCGAAGTGGACGTCGTCAGCTACGACTCCTACCCGGACCCGCACGACCCGCAGGCGCACGTGCTCGCCGCGCTGTCCTACGACGTCATCCGGTCGCTGCGCGGCGGCCAGCCGTGGCTGCTGATGGAACAGGCTCCGAGCGCGGTGAACTGGCGCGAGCGCAACGGCGTCAAGCAGCCGGGCCAGATGCGCCTGTGGAGCTGGCAGGCCGTGGCCCAGGGCGCCGACGCCGTGATGTTCTTCCAATGGCGGCAGTCCAAGGGCGGCGCCGAGAAGTTCCACTCCGCGATGGTGCCGCACACCGGGCCGGACAGCCGGACCTTCCGCGAAGTGGCCGGACTCGGTGCGGAACTCGCGGAAACCGGCCCGCTCGTCGACACCCGTCCCGACAACGACGTGGCGCTGGTGCTGGACTGGGAGAGCTGGTGGGCCCTGGAGCTGAACTCGCACCCGGCCACGCTGGACCAGCTCGACGCTCTCCTGGCGCACTACTCGCCGCTGTTCGACGCGAACATCGGCTGCGACGTCGTGCACCCGGACTCGGACCTGTCCGGCTACCGGCTGGTCGTGGTGCCGAACCTGTACCTCACCAGGGCCGAGACCGCGGCGAACCTGACCGAGCACGTCCGGCGGGGCGGGCACCTGCTGGTGTCGTTCTTCTCCGGCATCGTCGACGAATCCGACCAGGTCCACCTGGGCGGGTACCTGGGGCCGTTGCGGGAGGTCCTCGGCGCGCACGTGGCCGAGTTCTGGCCGTTGGCGGACGGGGAGTCCGTCGGGGTCTCCGTGCTGGACTCGGCCGAGCGCGGGGTTCTGTGGTCCGAGGACATCGTGGTGGACGGGGCCGAGGTGGTCGGGCGGTTCACCGAGGGCGGGGTGGCCGGTGGGGCGGCCTTGACCCGGAACGCCTTCGGGCACGGCGTGGCCTGGTACCTCGGGACCCGGTTGGGGGGCGAGGGGATGCGGGCCGTGCTTGATCGGGTTGTGCGGGACAGCGGGGTTTCGCCCGTGGTGGCCGGGCTGCCGGAGGGGGTGCAGGCCGTTCGGCGGGGTGGGCGGGTCTTCCTGCTCAACCACAACGCTGGGAGCGTTTCGGTTTCCGTTGCGGGGGGGCGGGTGGAGATTGCCGGGTTTGGCGTGGAGGTTCTGGCGGGGTAGGGGTTGGGTGGGTTTTTGAGGGGTTGGGGGCGGGGTTGGGACCTTTAGGGGTTCGGCGTCTTTTGGGGCCATCCCCGCGATGGGTGGATTGTGGGGCTGCGGGCCGGAGGTCAAGCCCGGCCTGGCGGCCGCCCCTTCGGGGTTTCAGGCTTGACATCCGACCCGCAGCCCCTGGGCGGCTTTGTATCGCGGGGATGGCCCGGAGTGGACTGGCTCGTTCGCGGCTTGCGTTGCGGGGTGGGCGTTTTCGGATTGATCGGGGCTGGTGGGGTTTTGGTTTCGGGGTGATCCGTCACAGGGGTCCGGTCGTTGTGGGGATGGCTTGATTTTGCGAAAACTGAATCCTCGGAAGCCGGGCGCATGGCACGCACGGCCGATGGCGGCGCGGGCTTGGTGGTGGATGGGGTCGCCTTCGGCGTGTCGTGACCGTTTTCCTTGACACGGCGTGGTTTTCACGACCTGTGGCGAGGTGTTTCACCTGATCAAGCGACCATAAAAACAATGCGAACTCGTGTTCTAGTGCGGGACAATTGTGGCATGACACCGCTGCTGAACACCCATGATGCGACCGGGGGCCTTGCTGGTCCGTGGTCGGCGGTGTCGTGCACCGACACCGAACTCGCCACCCGCATCCAAGAACTGGAGAAGGAGATGCGGGTACTGATGTGGGAGCAACTGCAGTACATCGCCGAGGCCGACCATCGGGCCATTCACGCCGAGACCACCGCCCGATCGCTGCAAGTGTGGTTGCAGGGGCTGCTCAACATCGACCCG
>NZ_JBWKKU010000030.1:0-107023 GCF_056431445.1 Saccharopolyspora sp. NPDC045941 | reverse complement strand
CAGCGTGGAACGAGGACCCGAAACCCTTCGTGTGGACCAAGACCGCTGACGAGATCCTCGCCAGCCTCGCCCACTACTGCACCAGAATCAATAAAACTATTAACGACTCGGAACACTAGGAGGGACCATGCGAATAGTCCGCTACCGCCTCGGCGACCGGGTCGGCCGCGGCGCCGTCGTCGGCGATCTGGTGCACGAACTGCCCGACGGGCACGACACCCCGGGGCGAGCCGTGGGGGCGCTGTCGGAGGTCACGCTGCTCGCCCCGTGCGAGCCGCGCGTGATCGTCTGCGCGGGCAGCAACTACGCCGACCAGATCGCGGAGAAGGGCAGGCCCTGGCCGCAACAGCCATCGCTGTTCCTCAAGGCTCCCAACGCGATCACCGGTCCGGACGCGGAGGTGCTGCGGCCGCCCGAGGTGCGGCGGCTGGAGTACGAGGGCGAGCTGGCCGTCGTCATCGGCCGCACCGCGCGCAACGTGCGGGCCGATCGCTTCGCCGACGTCGTGCTGGGCTACACCTGCGCGAACGACGTCACCGCGGACGACTAGCGGGCCGACGGCCAGTGGACGCGGGCGAAGAGCGCGGACGCGTTCTGCCCGCTGGGCCCCTGGATCGAGACCGAGGTGGCCGATCCGTCGGCCCTGCGGATCACCACGAGGCTGGCCGGGGAGGTCGTCCAGCGGGGATCGGTCGCGGACATGGTGTTCGGGATCGGGGAACTGCTGGCCTTCGTCACCCGCTGGATCACCCTCGAACCCGGCGACGTGCTGCTCACCGGCAGTCCGGCCGGGGTGGGGCCGATGGTGCCCGGAGACGTCGTCGAGGTCGAGATCTCCGGGGTGGGCGCACTGCGCAACGCGGTGGCCGACCGGGTCTGACCCGGCCGTCCGGCCGTCAGATTCCGTCGCCGTACCAACACGAATCCACAACCCCTGCGAGTCAACGTCAGCCTCGAGGAGTGTCGATGTCCTTACAGATCATATCGATCATCGGCCTGGTTCTGATCTTCGCCTTCGCGACCGTGCGCTCGGTGAACATGGGAGCGGTCGCGTTCCTGGGCGCCTTCCTGCTCGGCACGTTCGTGTTCGACAAGTCCAGCGACGACCTCTTCGCCGGCTTCCCGGGCGACCTGTTCGTCACCCTGGTCGGCGTGACCCTGCTGTTCGCCATCGCCAAGGCGAACGGCACCGTCGACTGGCTCATCCACAGCGGAGTGCGGGCCGTGCGGGGTCGAATAGCCCTCATCCCGTGGGTGATGTTCCTGGTCACCAGCCTGTTGACGATGGTGGGCGCCGTGGTCCCCGGCGCGGTGGCGATGATGGCCCCCATCGGGATGAACTTCGCGACGCGCTACCGGATCAACCCGCTGCTCATGGGCCTGCTCATCATCAACGGCGCGAGCGCGGGCGGCTTCTCGCCGATCAGCATCTTCGGCAGCATCACCAACGGCGTCGTGGAACGCAGCGGCCTGCCGGGCGATCCCGTGCTGCTGTGGATCAGCCTGCTGCTGTTCAACACGCTGCTGAGCGTGGCAGTGTTCTTCATGTTCGGCGGGAGGCAACTGCTCGGCAGGCGGGTCAGCACCGATCCGACGCGGCAGGACGACGAGCCGGTGGGTGGCGGAGGCGCGGCGACCGCGACCCGGACGAGCACGGCCGTCGAGGCGATCACCTTGAACGTGCAGCGGGTCGTGACGCTCGTCGGGCTCGTCGCGCTGGCCGTCGGCGCGCTGGCGCTGGAGTTCGACGTGGGCCTGCTCGCGCTGAGCATCGCCACGATCATCATCCTGCTGTGGCCCCGTGTCACCAAGAAGTGCGTGTCCGAGGTCGCGTGGCCGACCGTGCTGCTGGTCTGCGGCGTGGTGACGTACGTGAGCCTGATGGAGAGCGTCGGCACCATCGAGTACCTCGGCAACGGCGTCGTCGGCATCGGGATCCCGCTGCTGGCCGCGTTCGTCATCTGCCTGATCGGCGGCGGGGTGTCCGCGTTCGCGTCGACCACCGGGATCCTCGGGGCGCTCATCCCGCTCGCGGTGCCGTTCCTGCAGACCGGTCAGGTCGGCGCGGTCGGCCTGATCATCGCCCTGGCGATCTCGTCGTCCGTGGTCGACTCGTCCCCGTTCTCGACCAGCGGTGCGCTCGTCATCGCCAGCACCCCGGAGGAGGCGCGGGACACCACGTTCAAGCGGCTGATGGCGTGGGGCATGAGCATGATCGTGGTCGCGCCCGTGTTGTCGGTCGCGATCTTCGTGCTGCCCGGCTGGCTCTGACGGAACCCGGGGTTCGGCGGCCCGTGCCGCCGAACCCCGGGCCGCACGTCACTCCAGCAGGCGTTCCTGGGCGATCTTGACGTAGCCGTCGTGGCCCGTGTCGATCCCGTGGATGCCGAGCGAGACGCTGAACAAGAACGACGACAGCTGCTCGACGTGCTCCCGGAAGTGCTCGCGCGGCCGTCCGCCCGCGTCGACGTAGGCGGCCAGCAGCCGGTCGAGGCCGGCTTCGCCGAACGCCCGGCGCGGAGCGATGAAGTCGAGCGCCGGATCGTCGACCGCGGCGTCGGTCCAGTCCAGGATTCCGGTCAGCATTCCGGAATCGTCCACGAGCAGGTGCCCCGGGTGCAGGTCGGCGTGCACCAGGCGGAGCCCGGCGGACTCGCCGATCCAGTACCGGTCGTCGTCGATCCACTCCCGCCACCGGCGAGCCCGCCACGCCGGAACGTCCAATTCGGACTCCGCGCGGCGGAGGTGGTCGTCGGCCTCGTCGCGCGACGCCGTGCGCTCCGACACCGGAACACCGAGCTCGGCGATCTCCGCCACCGGCGCGCGGTGGAGTTCCGCGATCACCGCGCCGAGGACCCAGAAGAGCTCCTCGGGCGCGTCCATCCGCCACTGGTACGCCAACGTCACCGGATCTTCCGGCCCCAACGGCGAACCGGGCAGCCGCCGGTAGGCGACGAGCTCGGAGGTGCACACCTCCCACTGCGGCAACGCGACGTCCAGCCGCGGGCGCAGGAACTCCAGCAGCCGCCGCTCCCCCGCGATCAGCTCGCTGACCTCGGGACGCCGCGGCACGCGGAGCACCCATCGCGCGCCGTCGGCGGCCACGGCGTGCCCGACCTGGAAATCCCAGCCCGTCTCATCGATTTCGAGCACGCGAACCTGCAGCCCGTGCTTGCGGGCAAGATCGACGAACACGCCACGAACCGTAGCGTCCGGAGGCCGCTCGACGCGATTCAGTTTCAAGCGCCGCGGATCATGGCGAGCACCGCCTCGCGCAGCGGGCCGTCGGTGGCGAGCCGCTCCACGGCGTCGAAGTGGTGGCCGTCGGCCTGGTCCACCACCTCGCACGGCACCCCGTGCGCCGACCACGCCCGCACGAGCTCCTCCTGCTGGCGCGCGAACTCCGAAGACTCGGCGCCCCCGAAGGTCAGGATCAGCGGGGATGCGTGGGCGGGCTGCTGCCGGACCGGGCTGTTTCGCCGCGCGATCTCGCGCGTCATGCCCAGCTTCTCGTTGAGATAACAGGCCTGGATCGGTTCGAGGTCGTAGAGGCCGCTGATCGCGCACGCCCCGGTCACCAGGTCGGCGGGCAGGCCGAAGTCCTCCCAGGGCGTGGCCACGGCCGTGGCCGCGAGGTGGCCGCCGGCGGAGTGCCCGGCGACGAAGATCCGGCCCGGATCGGCCCCGAACTGCGGGGCACGCCTGGCGATCTCGGCGATCCCGGCGCGCACGTCGGCGACGATCTCGTCCATGCCCGCCTCGGGAGCGAGCCGGTAGTCCAGCGAGGCGAAGCAAATGCCGCGGGCCGTGTACGGCGCGGCGAGGAAGCCGAACATCTCCTTGTCCAGCGACTGCCAGTACCCGCCGTGCACGAACCCCAGCAGCGGGTCCGCCCCGGTCGGCGCCGCCGGCGGGTAGACGTCGAACGCCTGCTTCGGATGGTCGCCGTAGCCGACCGACCGCACGTCCGCCGCGGAGCGCAGCTGCTCGCTCTCCGCGGTCCACCGGGCGAAGATCTCCTCGTGGTCCGGGATGCCGGCGCGCACGTTGTACTCGGCGTCCAGCCACTGCCGGCTCCGCTCGATCCCATCGACGATCATCGGTCAACGTCCTCCGCGTAGTCCCTGCACAACAGTCCGGCCCGAGCGCTCCTGCCTCCGACGCCTCGCAGGCACTCGATCACGCCCGTCGACCGGCCGGACCATAGAGCCTGTTTCCAAACTCGGCCTGCGTTGCGGTGCGGGTGGCGGAACCTCAGACGCCCCCTCGGTCCGGGATCCCCGACTCATGTATGCCAATACACAGCGCTGGGGCTGTCCTCCCGAGGAGACGCCCGAGAACCCGCGGCGGTGCCGGTTGCGAGGGTGGGCCAAGCGGCTGCGCCGCTTCAAAGACAAAACCCCGCGATACCACACCTCACACCACGACATCCAAAACAGCCTCTACAGTCTCCGGCGGACTACCACTGGCTGTCTCGCGCGAACCGGCCACGCATCGTCGAAGGGCTGCCAATGTTCGGCAAGAGCGAGGACCGCGAGGACTACCAGCGCACCGCCCGGCCGCTCGCCGCGATGGCCCGCGACCTGCCGGACGGCCACGCCATCCCGGAGCACTCGCACCGCCGGGCCCAGCTGATCTACGGGACGTCCGGAGCGATCACCGTCACCACCCCGGAGGGCACCTGGGTGGCACCGCCGCAGCGGGCGGTCTGGATACCCGCCGGGGTCCGGCACGCGATGCGCACCTCCGGCGCGGTCCCGATGCGCACCGTCTACGTCGAACCCGGTGCACGCCCGCACCTGCCGACGTCGTGCACCGTGGTGGCGGTCACGCCATTGCTGCGCGAACTGCTGCTCGCGGCGACCAAGATCCCGATCGACTACGACCCGCGCGGCCGCGACGGGCTGGTCATGGAGCTGCTGCTGGACGAATTCGCGCCGCTGACAGTCGTACCCCTGCAACTGCCCCTCCCCCCGCCACCCCGCCCTGCTGCAGGTGTGCCGGCGCCTCATCGACGAGCCGGAGCTCGCGTGGACCACCGCCGACGCGGCGCAGCACGCGCACATGAGCGAGCGGACGCTGGCCCGCCGATTCGTCGCCGAGGTCGGCTGCACGTTCGGCCGCTGGCGCCAGCAGGCGCGGCTGCTGGCGGCCGTCGAGATGCTCGCCAAGGGCGAGTCGGTCACGCGGGTTTCGGCGCAGCTGTCCTACGAGAGCCCAAGCGCGTTCAGCGCGATGTTCCGCCGTTGCCTCGGCAAGCCCCCATCCCAGTACTTCAGCAGCCTTCCAACGGAATGACCGCGCACCCAAATGCTCCACTGTGGACCAGGATTGCGCAGGCACTCCCGCTCCCCGGCCGGTCGGGCACACCCGGAAAAGGGACCCGCGATCGGACCTACGATGATCTCGTTCGCCCGCGGCGTGGCTTGCCACCCGCGGGGACGAGGGGCGATGTGAAGGACTGGGGACCATGCGGGTGACAGTGCTCGGGCCGGTCGGGGCCTGCGCGGAGGACGGGGCGCCGATCCGCGTCCCGGGCGCCGGGCCGCGCATGCTGCTGGCGAGGCTCGCGCTGACCGCGGGCGAGAGCGTGCCGACCGGTTCGCTCATCGACGACCTTTGGTACGACGATCCGCCGGCGGACGCGGTCAACGCATTGCACGCAGTGGTGTACCGGCTGCGAAAGGCGTTCGGGGACGCCGGGACGCTGGAGTCGACGCGGACGGGCTACCGGCTCGCGGTGCCCGCGGAGAACGTCGACGCGCACCGGTTCGAGGAGATGACCGCGCGGGGCAGGCGGGAACTAGCAGCGGACGTGCCGCGCGAAGCGGCCTCATCGCTAGGCGCCGCGCTCGCTCTGTGGCAGGGCACCGCCTTCTCCGACGTGCTCGACGCCCCGTTCGCCACCAGGGCCGGCGCGCGCCTGGAGGAACTCCGGATCGGAGCCGTCGAAGACCGTTTCGATGCGGAGCTGCGACTCGGTCACCACGCCGAGATCCTCGCCGACCTGGAGACGCTCTCCACGGAGCACCCGCTCCGGGAACGGCTGGCCGCGCTGCGCATGCGCGCGCTGCACGCGGCCGGCCGCCAGGTCGATGCCCTGGCCGTGCACGAGGAACTCCGCAGCACGCTCGCCGACGAGCTCGGCGTCGATCCTTCGGCCGAGGTGCGGGAGGCGCACCTGGCCGTGCTGCGCGGCGGAACGGACCGCACGGCGGCACGGCCCGAATCGGCACCGGGCCGCCTGCCCGCGCCGCTGACCACGTTCGTCGGCCGGGACGACGAGTTGGAACTGCTCGCCGAGTTGATGGAGACCTCCCGGCTGGTCACGGTCCTCGGCCCCGGCGGCGTGGGCAAGACCCGGCTGGCGGTGGAGGCGGCGTCCCGGCACCGGGCCCACCGGCGAGGCCGGTTGTGGCTACCGGCTCCCCGAGCCGGTCCTCATTGCGGCGCCCCCGGCACGGCCTGCGCGATCTGCCCGAGATCGCCTGTCACCGGCTCCCAGAGCCGGTCCTCATTGCGGCACGTGGGTAGCCGTGGTGCCACACAGCGGGACACAGCTGTCACCGGCTCCCCGAGCCGGTCTTCATTGCGCTCCCCGCCGCATGCCGTGCCGATCTGACGTGTCAGCCGTCGCCCTGTCGGGTGCGGTCGAGAGCACAGTGGGTATTGATGCACTGTGCAACCGAGGGTGCAATACTGCACTATGAGATGAATCGTGCAACTAACCTTCGCGAGCGGCGCATGGCCGCGACCGCTGCTCAGGTGACCTCCGTCGCTCTCCGGCTGACCGCCGAACGCGGGCTGTCCGGGTTCACCGTCGAGGAAGTCTGCGAGCAGGTCGACATCTCCCGCCGCACCTTCTTCAACTACTTCGCTTCCAAGGACGACGCTGTCCTGGGAATCACCGCACGCAAGGACGACGACGCGCTCACGGACCAGTTCCTGGCGCACGGCACCTCCGCGAGCCCCGGACTCTCGCCGACCCTGCTCGACGAGCTCGCCGAGCTGGCGGTGCAGCGCTGGGAACGCGCGGACATCACGGCCGAGAGCATCCGCGACGTCCTCGCCGTGTTCGAGCGCGAGCCCCGGCTGCTCACCCGGTTCGTCGAGAAGATGCAGCTCGACGAGCAGTCCGACGTGGAACTCGTCGAGCAGCGCGAGGGCCTCGCTCCCGGTGATCTCCGCGCCGCCGCCGCAGTGCAGGTCATCCGCGCCCTGGTCTCGGCCGCCGTGCGGGAATTCCTCACCCTGACGAACTCCGACTCCTTCGCGGAGATCCTCGCCCGCCGGCTGGCCGCCGTCCGCGAGCTCTTCGCGCCGAACCTCGAACGGAAGTCATGACCACCACCGCGCCCGCCCCGTTACTGCTGACGCAGCGGCGGATCTGGATCATCTTCAGCGCGCTCATCGCGGGCATGCTGCTGTCCAGCCTCGACCAGACGATCGTCTCGACCGCCATGCCGACCATCGTCGGCGATCTCGGCGGCGTCGAGCACCAGGTGTGGATCACCACCGCCTACCTGCTCGCGACCACGATCGTCATGCCGATCTACGGAAAGTTCGGCGACGTCCTCGGCCGGCGCCGGCTGTTCCTCATCGCGATCGCGCTGTTCACGCTCGCCTCGGTCGGCTGCGCGTTCGCCACGGACTTCTGGTCGTTCGTGGTGTTCCGGGCCATGCAGGGCCTCGGCGGCGGCGGGCTCATGATCCTGTCGCAGGCGATCATCGCCGACATCGTGCCCGCCAACGAGCGCGGCAAGTACCTCGGCCCGCTCGGCGGCATCTTCGGCCTGTCGGCCGTCGGCGGTCCCCTGCTCGGCGGGTTCTTCGTCGACCACCTCAGCTGGCAGTGGGCGTTCTACATCAACATCCCGGTCGGCATCGCCGCCTTCGTCATCGCGCTCGTCGCGCTGACCCTGCCGAACAAGAAGGCGACCCAGCCGATCGACGTCCTCGGCGTCGTGTTCCTCTCCATCGCCACTACGTGCCTCATCTTCTTCACCGACTTCGGCGGCGACAAGGCGCACGGCTGGACCGCGATCGAGACGTGGGCCTGGGGCCTCGGTCTGCTCGCCGCGACGGTCGCGTTCGTCATCACCGAGGCGCGCGCCGCGGACCCGATCATCCCGCTGAGCCTGTTCCGCAACCCGATCTTCGTGAACGCCACCGCGATCGGCCTCGCGCTGGGCCTCGGCATGTTCGCCGCCATCGGCTTCGTGCCGACGTTCCTGCAGATGTCGTCGGGCACCTCGGCGGCCGCCTCCGGGCTGCTGCTCCTGCCGATGATGGTGGGTCTCCTCGGCACCTCGATCGCCTCGGGCTCCGCGATCACCAAGACCGGCCGCTACCGGATCTTCCCGATCGTCGGCACGATCATCACCGCCGTCGCCATGGTCCTGATGACGACGCTCACCGCCGAAACCCCGGTCTGGCTGATCTGCGTCTACCTGTTCATCTTCGGCGCCGGCCTCGGCCTGATCATGCAGGTGGTCGTGCTGGTGGTGCAGAACGCGGTGCCACCCGCCATGATCGGCACCGCGACGAGCACCAACAACTACTTCCGCGAGGTCGGTGCCGCGCTCGGCACCGCGGTGTTCGGCACGATCTTCACCACCCGCCTCACCGAGAACCTCACCGGGGTCTTCACCGCCTCCGGCGCCTCGGCGGCGGACGCCTCGACCGCGACCGCGACGCTCGATCCCAAGACGCTGAGCCAGCTCCCCGAGCAGCTCCGCGACGGCGTGGTCACGGCCTACGCCGACGCCCTCGCGCCCGTGTTCTGGTACCTGCTGCCGTTCATCGGCATCGCCTTCCTGCTCGCCCTGGTCCTCAAGCAGATCCCGCTCTCGGACGTCGCCGGGCTCGTCGCCCGCGGTGAGGCGATCGGCGGCGAGGAGGCGGAGCGACTGGAAGCCGAGCAGCGCACGCAGAAGGCGCCGGAGGCCGACCAGGCGAGCGCACGCCGGGAAGGATCCGAAGATCCGGTTCCGTGACCGCCACCTGCGAGTACTACCGGTAGGCCGGTAGTACTCGCAGGTCTCCGGGAATGCGAGGATCGAGCCATGCCTGAAGGACGCGACACCGCCACCGCACCCGCCGAGTGGGACGGTGAGGACTACCAGCAGCGCTTCGACGCCTTGGCGGCGTCCGGGGCGGATGTCCACGGCGAAGCGGGCTTCGTCCGCTCCTTCTCCCCCGCGAGCGTTCTCGACGCCGGTTGCGGGACGGGCCGCGTGGCGATCGAACTGGCCCGGCACGACATCGAGGTCGTCGGGGCCGACGTCGACGGTTCGATGCTGACCACCGCCCGCCGCCTGGCCCCGGGCATCTCCTGGGTCCAGGCCGACCTGGCCGGGCTCGACCTCGGGCGGACCTTCGACGTGGTCGTCATGGCCGGCAACGTCCCGCTGTTCACCCCGCCCGGCACGCAGGCGGCGCTCGTGGCGGGCGTGGCCCGCCACGTGCGGCCCGCGGGCGTGCTCATCGCCGGTTTCAGCCTCGACCGCGGCTACCGGATCGCGGACTACGACGCGCACGCGGCGGCGGCCGGGCTCACGCTGACCGATCGATTCGCCACCTGGGATCAGGCCCCCTTCACCGACGGCGACTACGCGGTTTCGGTCCACACCCGCTGAAGTCCACAAGAGACGGTCGGGCATTCCGCTGCCTATTCAGGATTCGCAATTTGCCCGTCGGGACAGTCCTCCCCAGATGCGGCGCTGCCTGCCATGAGGCGTGGCTACGTTGAGCCTCTCGTGAGGTGCCGCCGGGCTGTGTGTTCCGGCGCCGTGGTTGTGAGGAGACTTCTGTGCAGTCGGCTTCGGGCAACGCTTCGGTGTTCGTCTTTCGCATGTGGCGGCGCGATCTTGCGGCCGTGGAGTGGGAACCAGGCCCCCGGCTGCTGGTGCACATCGCCGAAGACGGGAGCGCGGTGCCGGAGCAGCTGTCCTGGGTCACGCGGGACGGCGCGGAGTCCTCACTCGCCTTCGCGCCGGACATGAGCGGTTGCTTCGGCCACCGCCGAGCGGACAGCGCCCACCTGATCCAGGTTCGCGGCGAGCTCGAAGGCCGGGAGGTCCTCGCGGACGCCGACGGTGTCCACGGGTTCGAGTTCACCACTGAAACCCTGTCCAAGGGGTGGCACCCGGCGGGGCGACTGCGGTTCCTCATCGACGACGGCGAGGAGTCGCCCCTGCAGTGGGTGGCGTGGCGCGACCGATCGGGCGACGCGTACTCGGTCGGGCTGTGGAAGCCCGGTTGGTCTGGCGAGTCCGAGGAATTCACGGTCGCCGGCTCGACCTTCAAGAAAACCGGCGCCGAATTCATCGGCTACCGCCAACCGGCGGGCCAAGCCCCGGTCGCCTACCGGGGCACGCTCGTGGAACCCCCGGAAGAGCCGCTGTTCGAGGAGGCGCGCGAACCGGTGGCGCCGGCGGAGGTTCCGGCCGGCACGCCGCAGCTGCCGCTCGGGTCGGTACCCCTGGTGCGCACCGATTTCTCCGACGACGAGGCGTGGGCCGCGGCGAGCAGCCAGGTGACCGCACCGCGCCAGGTGTTCGGCGACGACGTCTTCATCGCGAACGTGGAACCCGTCGACGACATCAGGTTCGACGGCCTGACGGCCGCACAACTCGTCCAGCTGCTGCCGCCGGACGCCGACTGGGCGTTGCTGGTCGTCGCCGACAAGGCGACCATGGAATCCCCCGAACGCCACGTGCTGGTCGTCGATCTCGACGAGGAAAACCTCGGCCAGACCTTCCGCGCCACTCCACCGGCGATCCAGGAGATCGAGAACAACCTGTCGATAGCGAACATGGACTGGGAGGACTTCGCCGACAACGTGGACGAGAACGGCATCGTGCAGCCAATGCTCTAGAGCCTTTTCCAGACTCAGTCTGCGCCCGAAAATAGGATGATCTGCGGCCGCCCCGCCACCACAATGGACGCATGCTGGTCGACCATTTCCCGCTGGTCGGGCTCAGGCTGACAACGCCGCGGCTCGAACTGCGCCTGCCCTCGCCCGATGAACTCAGTGAGCTGGCCGAACTGGCCGCCAGCGGCGTCCATGATCCAGACGTCATGCCCTTCACTGTGCCGTGGACCGACCACCCGCCCGAACAGGTCGCACTGAACGTGATCCAGCACTACTGGCGGCAGCTCGGCAGCTGGACCCCGCAGAATTGGTCGCTCAACCTCACCGTATTTCGCGGCGGAGTCGTCGTCGGACAGCAGAGCATCGATGCCCGTGACCTGGGCATTACCCGGGAGGTGCACACGGGCTCGTGGCTTGGGCAGCGCTACCACGGGCAGGGAATCGGCACCGAGATGCGCGCCGCAGTACTCCACCTCGCCTTCGCCGGCCTTGATGTGGAAGAGGCCGTCTCCGCCGCATTTGAGCACAACGTGGCCTCCCAGGCCGTTTCTCGAAAGCTCGGCTACCAACCCGACGGCCTCCAACGCCGCGCTGTCCGTGGGGCCGCGTCGGTTGAGCATCGACTGCGGCTTACTCGCGCGGCTTGGGAGCGGCATCGCGCCGTACCGGTCGGCATCAAGGGACTTTCCCCGTGCTTGCCGCTGCTCGGCATTAACCTTCCGTGACCGCCGGTGGCCAGATGATTCCCCGCTAACTGGCTGCCTGCGGGGAATTGCAACTGGCCACCAACATGCAGGGAGGCTAGTCGCGCTCGGCTCCATCCGGCCAGATGACGGTGACCGGGAGATCATGCTCACGAGCGGCATCCACAACATCAGCCGTGCCCCCGTAGCCACGAGCAGGCTTGCCGTCCCACACTGCAACGAGGCGATCTGCCAGCTCGATCATCTTGACGCTGGCCATCATGTGGGACTCGGAGGTCGAATCGGGGAAGTCGAGCCGGATGATCTCCGAGGCCCGGCTGAACAGTTCGTCGTAGTCGGCGTGGTGCTCTTCCGGAAGTTTCTCGCGGTAGTTGGCCGCCGGAACGATGACGATCAGCGACCCGCCTTGATCGAGGACCGCTCGTGCGAAGAGCGTATCCGCGCCGTCCGCGATGCAGCTCAGCCCGATCAGGGAGCCGCCATACTTCCCCAACTCGACACGGAGCGCATGCTGCACCAGTTCTGTGGTCTGCTGCGGCAGCCCTCGGTGTCCCGTCACAGCAAGTCGCGTCACAGTCGCTCCTTCAGTCGTAAAGGTCGATCAACATACGATCAAGCAGCTTGGCGTCACCGCACATCGTGCCCATACGGGAACGCAGGTCACGCACGCGCTCGACGATCTTTTCCGAGCCGTACTGCTTCCCTACCTGAAGCGCCTCCACCGCGAGACGACACGCTTCATCCTCCTGGCGCATGGACACCATGAGACCCGCGAACTCAACCTTTGCAAGCGCCAGTGGCTTTGGCGCGCTGATCGTGGGGATCACGGCTGTACAGGCAGCACGAGAGCCCGAGTAGTCACCCAGCGCAGCAAGCGCGGTTGACTGGTATCGAGCCGCCTTGGCAGAAGTAAACGCGAAAACCCACGGCCATTGAGCGTCGCTGGTCTGGCGATCGGTGTTGCGTTGAGCTGTTCGGAGCGCGTCCAACGTTTGCGCTCGATCGCCCATCGCGCCGAACGCGACGGCACGCAGGGAAGCCCGCCAGGCGCGTGCAGCAGCCGGAGTGTGACCGTCCTGGTACTGCGCAGCGCGATCGAGCAGATGCAATCCTTGGCGGGGATCACCCATCTCAACGGCGTAGTGCCCCAAGCTGGCCGTCATGTAGGAGACCAGCAGCGAATTTCGAGACGATTCCGCATAGCGGATGCTCTCCTTGTAGCGAGCGCGAGCCGTCGCGGAGTCGCCTCGATCTGCCGCAAGCCACGCTGCGAGGCCCGCGATCTCGCTCAACGTCGCAAAGCCCTTGCTGCTGCGAACTTTCTCGTGCACTACCTGCTTGGCTAGTCGCAGATGCCCTTCTGCGGCTGGAGCGAGGTACTGAGATGAGACGCTGGATTCCATGCGCCGGTAATCCTGGGTCGGGCCTGCGACTGCTGACACGAGATCGTCTTGCCCGCCTGCCAATGCGGCAACGGCTGGTGTGGCGCGTGCCAGCGCAGCACCCGCTCCGAGACCGAGGGTGCTTCGTAAGAAGGTTTTGCGGTCCACGTCCTCAGTGGTACACCCGCTGCCGCCTCTTCTAAACTCAAGGTCGGCGTCGGTTGCAACGTCAAGGACCGCTCGGATTGCTGCGCGATAGTGCGCAGCCGGCCACCTGATTACGCCTCGCTCCCACTTCCCAATGTGGTTGGCATCGATAGCCGTGACCTTCCCGGTCGAGCGGAAGACCTGCGCATTCACCGCCTCAGCCAGCTCCTGGCGAGTTAAGGGCTGCCCTGGCGACGACGGCGATTCGATGCTTTCACGAGCGGCGCGCAGCGCGTCGTTCGGTTCAGACAAGTCGACTCCTTGGGACCAGGGTGTCGCTCAGTGTAATGGACTGATCGCGCATCGGGGGGTGCAACTCTCCCCGAAGTCTCCCCTTGCGCTCCCTGTAACTCTCCCTCTTGCAATCCCCTCCCAGCGAGCACGCTCGTGATCAGGTGCTCGATCAACGGGGAGTGATGTCAACGTGTCGATGATCCAGCGCGCCACTTTCGGCGAGCTGACAGCTGGTACGAACGAGGAACTCGTGCGCTGGGTACTCCCGGTCGGCTCGATGGTCATCCACGGCACAACGCGACGCTTGGCCGAGAGCTCCCAGGGAGGGCTCCTGGGCGGTCTGTGTGGGGAGCAGATGCAACTGCCGCCAGAACCGCCCGCGCACCTGGACGCAAGCAGGCACGATTTCTGCCAGGAATGCGTGCGTCGATTCATTGCAAATCTATTTGCCCATTGGGAATCAGTGGGATCGAGGTACTCGGATTGGATTCTGAACACTGGCGCCGTGCTGAGTGCAATGTTGCCAGGCAGCGCAAGCGAATGATTCTAGGAAAAACAGAAAGAGGAAGAGCGATAAAGATCCTCTCCCCAGCCCCCGCGCAAGTCACGACATGGACCGTCGATCAGGCAGTGTCATTTCGCGACCTTCTTAGCGTCCTCATTGAGGAATGCAGACATGATTCGGCCGGGTCAAAACCAGGAGGCACGTCTTGATGGTTCAGTTCACTGTTGTCTTGGCGATCATCGTGTTGGCGCTGAGCTGGCTCGCCTGGCGAGCTGGCGAAGGCACCGGACGGCGACCGTGAGTCAGCGCGCTTGGGTCGCGAGTACCCGCGAAACCCGGTGGCACGTCTGCGATGTCACCGACTCCGGCGGATCGTTCGTTGTTGCCTGCGGCCACCGGCTCTACGGGCCTGTGCACCGCAGGATCGGAGAGGCCCCTCCCGTCGATCGCCGGTCGGTGTGCCAGGTCTGTGCGAACATCGTCAACTGGTTCCCGGCGCTGCCCTCCAAGGGCGACGAGGTCATGTGGCCGTTAGACGACCCACCGAAGACCGATCGAGTGCAGGTCTTGGCCGAAGCGCTGGAGGCGGATCGTTCAGGAGTGGTTCCTGCCAGTCCTTACCTGGCAGGAACCACGTCCGCGAAGGCTACCGAGGTTTCTCGTGTCGCCTGACTACAGATTCCCTGCCGGTGCTCGCAGCTCTCACACCGGACACCGAGCAGGGCCACCAATCCGACGAGCCGAGAAGGGAGGTAGTCCCAGCGTGGAGTGGATCGCCTGCGGCAACCCGAACCATCCGCCGCACGAACCAGGCAAACCCCGCCAGAGGTAACCCGGTGCTCTCGTGCTGGCGCTGATCAGTACGAGGCCGCATCGGGTGATGCTGCCCAGTTGTGCATGCCCCCCGACACGAAGGCGCAGCATTTTTCTCTTCCGGGATGAAGTGCCCAGCGCTGGAATCGCCTACCTGATCGGAGAAATCGCGGCACGAGGCTGCCGAGCGACCCGTCGTCGCAACCGGCTTCATCCAGCGCCGGGCGCTTCCCTCTCCCGCTACCGAACCACGCACGACCGCTGAGAAGTAGTACTGACACGAAAGGGACAGGTTTCGCAGATGGAAGCTTTCGAGCGAGCGAACCTCGATGCCTACTTCGGCCGGATCGTTGCTCAAGTTCCCGCAGACGAGCGGCCAAGCTCATTCCTGATCACCCACGTGCTGCCCGAGCGCCCTGCGTTCGTTCGGGCCGTGGGCCACCTGACCGATCTGCGCGCTGTGCTGCCCAAGCCGAAGTCGATCGACAACGTCGCGGCACGTCAGGTCGAGGCGGACGGCTACGTGTGCGATCGACTCTCACGTGATCTCTTCAGTGACGCAGACCGTGCCGTCGACTACCTGGAAGCGCGAGCCGCTGGGCGGTCGGTGGTCCTACTGGACGTCGGCGGGTACTTCGCGTCGGTCCTCACCGAGTTGTGTGACCGCTTCTCGGGGGAAGTTCTCGGCGTGGTGGAGGACACCGAGAACGGACACCAGCGGTACCAAGATCTGAAGCTGCCGTGCCCGGTGGTCTCGGTGGCGCGGTCACCGCTCAAGGACCCCGAAGACTACCTGGTCGGGCAGTCAGTCGTATTCAGCGCCGAAGCCCTCATGCGCGGCCGGGGCGACATCCTGCACGGGCGGAACGCACTGGTGATCGGCTTTGGCAAGCTGGGGAGCTCCATCGCCCGGCTGCTCCACGTCAAGGGGGTCCGCGTCACCGTGTACGACATCGACCCCGTACGCCGAACGCAGGCCCTCTCGCAGGGATTCACGGTAGCGCGAGATTGCCGGTCCGCACTCGTGGACGCGGGGCTCGTGCTCTGCGCCACCGGCCGCTTGTCATTGCGCGGCGAAGACTTCCCGCAGCTCAGGAACGGCGCATACGTCGCCACCGTCACGAGCAGCGAGGACGAACTGGAACTGGACGGGCTCACGGAGGTGTACGACCGGACCCCGATCACCGATGACATCACCCGATACATGACGACCGGCCACTACTTCTATCTCCTGAACAAGGGCAACGCGGTGAACTTTCTCCACGGCGCGAGCGTGGGGCCGTTCATCTTTCTGGTCCAGGCCGAGATCCTTGCCGCCGTTGCCAGGCTTTCCCAACGCAACCTGGAGCCCGGCATGCACGAAGTGGCCGATTGCCGACCCATGATCGCCGCAACATGGCTGAACTACTTCAACAGGTGAACAGATGCCGATCACACATGAACACATCTCCCAGACGGTCAAGACCTATCTGACGTTCCGGCCCGAGTACGTTGACGAACTCAAGATGATCACGGATCTACTCGACGCGGGCGTGGACATCACGCCTCGCACCGAGTTCCGTGGACACGCCACGGCTGGCGCTGTCCTCGTCAACGACGAGGGACTGGTTCTGCACATCCGTCACAAGGGGCTCGGCCGCTGGCTCCTGCCTGGTGGTCACCTCGAACCCGATGACGAGTCGCTGCTCGGCGCTGCGCTGCGAGAACTGGGCGAGGAGACCGGCTTCAACCTGGAGCTGGTATCGGTGGATGGGGACGATCCGATCCACGTCGACGTTCACCCGATCCCCGCCAACCCGACGAAGGGCGAACCTGACCACCACCACTTCGACTTCCGGTTCCTGTTCCGCACCAGCGGCGACGTTGGTGCGTTGCAGACCGAAGAAGTGACCGGAGCCGACTGGCTCAGCGTCGATACCCTGCCGAACCCGCTCCGCGACCACGTGCGTGCGGCCATCGCCTAGGGCCAGACACGAAGAGAGCCCCGCACCGACCGGGATGTACCCGTATCGGCGCGTGGGCTCTCGCATGTCCAAGTGGGAACCCGGTGATCCTGTGCGGACAGCGTCCTCGCACCGACATCCCGGCACAATGACGAAATGCCGCTACTTCCCCGGGGCGGCTTGGGCAAATGCACACGAGCAGCGGCCGGTGATCGCCCCGAGCGCTCCCCCGCACCGCACAATGAGGCGGACGACCTGGAAGATCGCGACGGAATGGGCGAACACACATGTCGGACGTCGATATCGCGCCGGGCGGCCCGCTGCGCGGCCTGGTGCACGCGTGCCTGGACGACCTGGACGAGCTGGTCGACGACTTCATCGCGGAGCTGAGCGCGATCGAGCCCTACGCCAGCGGCGCGGTGCCGGACGAGGAGTTGCGCGAGGACGCCGAAGCCAGCATCGAACTGCTCCTGCGCACCGCCGCGGGGCTGCCCGTGCCGCAGCGGCTCGGCGACACCTGCGAGCGGATCGGGCGCAGGCGCGCGCACCTCGGCGTCCCGCTGGAAGTCCTGCTCCGCGCGGTGCGACTGGACTTCCGGGTGATGTGGTCGGCGTTCCTGCGCCGGGTGGACCGGTCCGAACTCCCGCTCCTCGTGCACAACACCGTTCGCGTCTGGGACGTGGTCGAGGAGTACAGCGCCCGGGTGCACCTGGCCTACGAGAACGAGGCCGCCGTGCTGGCCAGGGAACGCGACGACGAACGAAACCGCCTGGTGGATTCGCTGCTGGCCGCCGGGGGGGGCGTGATCCGCAGGTCGTCGAGCAGGTCGCGCAGGCGCTCGGCATGAACGCGAAGGGCGACTTCCTGGTCGCGGCCGCCCCCGTCGACGCGCCGCGCCCGCTGCGCCAGGCGGCAGACCGGTTGCGGGCCACGTCCGTTCCGGCCCACCTGCAGGACGTCGACCGGCGCCAGGTGCTCATCGCCGAGCTGCCGAACCGGGCGCCGGGGACACCGGGGCGGTGGCTCGACTCCGTGCCGTGCGGCGTCGGGCCGATCGCGAACGGGCTCGCCGACGTGCCCCGGGCGCTGCGGATCAGCGTGGAAGTGGCCGCGACGATCAGCGGCGAGGACGGCCGGCCGCACCACCTCGTCGAGCGGTGGCCGCATGTCGTCGGCGCCCGCCTGGGCGAGGTCGCGGCCGCCCTGCGGGACGAGGTGCTCCCCTCACCGGCCGCCGGCACGCCGCACGAGCGGGCTCGCATGCTGGAGACCGTGCGGGCGTATCTCCGGTCCGGTTCGATCAACGCGGTCGCGAACGAGGTCTTCTGCCACCGCAACACCGTGCTCAACCGGCTGCACCGGTTCGCCGAGCTCACCGGGCACGACGTGACCCGGCCGGAGCACGCCGCCGCGGTCCTGGTCGCACTGGCCTGCCGGGAACGCGCGGACGGCGAGGTCGCCCCTGGTTGATCGGCTGCGCCGCGGCTTGTGCATACGCCCAAGGAAATGGCCGATTCCCGCGGCGGGCAGCAATTCCCCACGGACCCGGGTTCGGGTCGAATGGACGGCACGACGATCACGACAACAGCGACGACTGGGATCCGGTCGACCGGAGGATCCGAGGAGCCGCGAACCTGCCCAGAAGGACCTGATCATGAGAAGCGCCTCCGCCTCGCCGACCCCAGAAGAGCAGAACACCGCACTGCTGAAGGACTTCGCGACGCTCTCGGCGTTCGGAGCGACGCCCGGCGGCGGAGTCGATCGCCAGGCCGCCACCGCTGCCGACGGCGAACAGCGCGCCTGGCTGCACCGGCGGCTGACCAGCCACGGCTTCGAAGTGCACTACGACGACGTGGGCAACCAGTTCGGCCTGTTCACCTTCACGCCGGGCGCGCCGTACGTCCTCAGCGGTTCGCACCTGGACAGCCAGCCGCTCGGGGGCCGCTACGACGGCGCCTACGGTGTTCTGGCGGCAGCCCACGCCGCGCACCGAGCCGTCGAGCGCTGGAGGGCCTCCGGCGCTTCCCCGCGCTACAACGTCGCCGTCGTCAACTGGTTCAACGAGGAAGGTTCCCGGTTCAAGCCGAGCATGATGGGCAGCGCGGTCTTCACCGGGAAGCTGCCCGCCGAGACCGCGCTCGCCACGACCGACCCGGCGGGGACCTCGGTGCGGGCCGCGCTCCGCGAGATCGGGACGATCGGCGACTACGCCGGGCCGGAGTTGGCCGCATACGCCGAAATCCACATCGAACAGGGGCGAGAACTCGAGAACGCGGGCACCACGATCGGACTCGTCGGCTCGACCTGGGCGGCGCGCAAGTACCAGGTGATCGTCCGCGGCGAGCAGTCGCACACCGGATCGACGATCATGGCGGACCGGCGCGACGCCCTGTTCGGCGCTTCCCTCCTGGTCGTGGCCGTGCGCGAACTGGCGGAGCGGGCCGCGTCCGTCCCGCTGCACACCTCGGTGAGCGAGATGTACATCGAGCCCAACTCGCCGGTGGTGGTGGCCCGCGAGGTGCGGATGCACATCGACCTGCGATCCCCCGACGAGGCCTTCCTCGACGACGCGGCCAAAGAGCTCGCCGAGTCCATCCCCGGCATCGAGGAGCACGCGGCGGTCGACATCGAGGTGGTGCAGACGCACGGATGGGGCGTGGCGCCCTTCCCGCTGGCGGGGGTGGATCTCGCCGCCGAGGTGGCCGACGAGCTGGGGCTCCGGCACCGGACCATGATGACCATCGCCGGTCATGATTCGGTGAACATGAAGGACGTCACGCCCGCGGTCATGCTCTTCGTCCCCAGCGCCGACGGCATTTCCCACAACGAAGGCGAGTTCACCCCCGATCACGACATCTGCGCGGGCACCGACCTGCTGACCGAGGTGATCCACCGCCTCATGTCGGGCGCCCTGGAATCCCAGCGGTAGCACCGGAAACGGCGAGACCCCGTCCTGGTGGACGGGGTCTCGCTGTCCTCTTCGGACCATTTCAGCTCGTCAGAAGCGAGCTGGCGCGGTCGGGATCAGGCGACGTCGAACCGGTCGAGGTTCATGACCTTGTCCCACGCGGCGACGAAGTCGCGCACGAACTTCTCCTTCGCGTCGTCGCTCGCGTAGACCTCCGCGAGCGCCCGCAGCTCGGAGTTCGAGCCGAAGACGAGGTCGGCGCGGCTGCCGGTCCACTTGACCTCGCCGGAGTCGTCGCGAGCCTCGAAGGACTGGGCGTCCTCCGACACCGGCTTCCACGTGGTGCCCAGGTCGAGCAGGTTCACGAAGAAGTCGTTGGTCAGCGCGCCCGGGGTGCCGGTGAGGACACCGAGCGCCGAGCCGTCGTAGTTCGCGCCGAGGACGCGGAGACCGCCGACGAGCACGGTCGTCTCCGGGGCGCTCAGCGTGAGCAGGTTCGCCTTGTCGAGCAGCAGGTACTCGGCCGGCAGCCGGTTGCCCTTGCCCTGGTAGTTGCGGAACCCGTCCGCGGCGGGCTCAAGCGCGGCGAACGACTCGGCGTCGGTCTGCTCCTGCGATGCGTCCACGCGGCCCGGCGTGAACGGCACCTCGACGTCGTAGCCCGCGGCCTTGGCCGCCTGCTCGACGGCCGCAGCCCCACCGAGGACGATCAGGTCGGCCAGCGAGACCTTCTTGCCACCGGTCTGAGCGGCGTTGAACGACTCCTGGACGCCCTCCAGGGTGCTCAGCACCTTCGCCAGCTCGTCGGGGTTGTTGACCTCCCACCCCTTCTGCGGCTCCAAGCGGATGCGCGCGCCGTTGGCGCCACCGCGCTTGTCGCTGCCACGGAACGTCGAGGCCGACGCCCAGGCGGCCGAGACCAGCTGCGAGACGCTCAGGTCCGAGTCGAGGATCCGCGCCTTCAGAGCGGCGATGTCCTCGGCACCGATGACCTCGTGGTCGACCGCGGGGAGCGGGTCCTGCCACAGCAGGGTCTCCTCGGGCACCTCCGGGCCGAGGTAGAGCGACTTCGGCCCCAGGTCGCGGTGGGTCAGCTTGAACCACGCCCGGGCGAACGCGTCGGCGAACTGGTCGGGGTTCTCCATGAAGCGCCGCGCGATCGGCTCGTAGACCGGGTCGTACCGCAGCGAGAGGTCGGTGGTCAGCATGCTCGGCGCGATCCGCTTCGACGAATCGTGGGCGTGCGGCACCGTGCCTTCGCCCGCGCCGCCCTTCGGCTTCCACTGCTTCGCGCCGGCCGGGCTTTCCGTCAACTCCCACTCGAAGCTGAAGAGGTTCCAGAGGAAGTTGGTGGTCCACCTCGTCGGCGTCGAGGTCCACGTGACCTCGAGACCGCTGGTGATGGTGTCGGCGCCCTTTCCGGTGCCGAAGGAGTTCTTCCAGCCCAGGCCCTGCTCTTCGAGCGCGGCGCCTTCGGGGTCGGCGGCCAGGTTGCTGTCCGGCGCCGCACCGTGGGTCTTGCCGAAGGTGTGCCCGCCGGCGATCAGCGCGACGGTCTCCTCGTCGTTCATCGCCATGCGGCGGAAGGTCTCGCGGATGTCGCGGGCCGCGGCGATCGGGTCCGGGTTGCCGTTGGGGCCCTCCGGGTTGACGTAGATGAGTCCCATCTGGACCGCGGCCAGCGGGTTCTCGAGCTCCCGGTCACCGCTGTAGCGCTCGTCGTCGAGCCACGTGGTCTCGGGGCCCCAGTAGACGTCCTCGTCGGGCTCCCAGACGTCCACGCGACCACCGGCGAAGCCGAAGGTCTTGAAGCCCATCGACTCCAGCGCGACGTTGCCGGCCAGGATCAGCAGGTCGGCCCACGAGATCTTCTGGCCGTACTTCTTCTTGACCGGCCACAGCAGGCGGCGGGCCTTGTCCAGGTTGACGTTGTCCGGCCAGCTGTTCAGCGGCGCGAAGCGCTGCTGACCGGCGCCGGCGCCACCGCGGCCGTCGCTGATGCGGTAGGTGCCCGCGCTGTGCCACGCCATCCGGATGATGAGCGGCCCGTAGTGACCGAAGTCGGCCGGCCACCAGTCCTGCGAGGTGGTCAGGACCTCTTCGATGTCCCGCTTGACCGCGGGCAGGTCGAGGGTCTTGAACTCCTCGGCGTAGTCGAACTCCTCGCCCAGCGGGTTGGCCACCGGGGGGTTCTTCGCGAGGATCTTGAGGTTGAGCCGGTTCGGCCACCACTGGCGGTTCCCGCCGCCCTGGGTCGGGTGCGGCGCGCGCCCGTGCGCGACCGGGCACTTGCCTGCGCTCGCCTCCTTGTTGTCTCCAACAACGGCGTCAGGGCTGTCAGTCACGGGAGTTCCCTTTCAGGTTCAGCTGTTCTGTTCAGCGGCGGGGTCGGGCGAGCAGGAGGAGCACAGCCCCCAGTAGATGACCTCGGCCTCGTCGATCGTGAAGCCGTGGACATCGGAGGCGGCCAAGCAGGGGGCCGCTCCCACGGCGCAATCGACATCGACGATGGCACCGCACGACCGGCACGCGAGATGGTGGTGGTTGTCCCCGGCTCGCGCCTCGTAGCGGGCCACGGACCCCATCGGCTGGATGCGACGCAGCAAACGCACTTCGGTCAGCGCGCGCAGCACGTCGTAGACGGCCTGGCGGGAAACCTTCGGGAGTTCTCTGCGCACGGCATCGACGATCGAGTCCGTATCGGCGTGCGGATGCTCACGCACTGCGGACAGCACCGCGACCCGGGGCCGGGTCACGCGAAGCGCAGTCTTGCGCAACATGCGCTCAAGATCCGCCGTGGTCGTTGGCACGCGCAGAGCCTGCCGCATTTTCTGGAACTAATCAAGAGTGAGTCCCGCCTCGCCACGGATCCCCGAAGCACCCGGACACCGGAGATGGTCGAAATCGCGCAAATCGACCAGCCCGGCCGCTCCGAGAGGCGATCACCACATCGTTCCTATCCCAGGAAGCAGGCATAGGCGGGCCGGAATCACGCCGGTGATCGCTCGCCGCGCGGCGCGCCCCTGGTCTTCGGCGGGGACCCGACTGTCACCCTTGCGCCCGGGCAGGCATTCGGCATTGCGCGCAAGGACTAGCCGATGTCCTACGAACTCCCGCTCCGCTACCCGTTCTCGTCCGTCCACAAAGGAATTCCGCCCGGCGAGATCGCCTGGCACGCAAGCACCACCCCCTCTGCCCGGTGACGCTGCCCGGCGGGCAGCAGCTCTGGATGATCACCCGCCGGGACGACATCACCAAGGTTTGCACCGACCATCGATTCTCCCGCCTGGTGGCCGCTCAACCGGATTTCCGCCCCGAGCACCTGCCGGGGATCGAACGGCACGCGACGAGCTTGCTCGACGCGATGGAAGCCGGACTCAACCCGGTGGACCTCGTCGGGGCTTCATCACGAGCTCGTCGAGCACCGACACGTCCCGGGTGGCCTGGGCCAGCACGGCCAGCAGCACGGCGGAGTCGGCCCGGCGCAGGTGCGCGCGGGCCTGCGCTACACCGTCATCGCCGGCGGCATCGCCTACGGCGCCACGACCCTGCTCGCCACCCTGATGCCGATGCTGCTGCAGGCGCCGCAGAGCACGTCGTACGGCTTCGGGCTCTCGGCGACCCAGATGGCGGGGTGGCTGCTGCCCGGGCAGCTCGCGATCGTCGCCAGCGGGTTCATCGCCGGGGCCACTGCGCGCTCGCTCGGCTTCCGCAACCACCTCACCCTCGGCGCGGTGGCGATCGCGACGGCGGCCGCCGTGCTCGCGGCCGTGCCCTCCGCGCCGGCCGTGATGGTATCGATGAGACCCGGCAATGTGTGCGCGACGTCCTCGGCCACCTCGCCGTCGCCAACGAGCACGCCGCCACGCTCCGGGAGACGATGCGCATCTTCATTCCGCACCGGCGAGAACTACGCCCGGACCGCGGAACTGCTGCACCTGCACCTGCACCTGCACCTGCACCTGCACCTGCACCTGCACCTGCACCTGCACCTGCACACGGTGAAGTACCGGATGAACAAGGTCTTCGGCGAGGGCAGCACCCCGACCTCCTACGACCGGATGGACGTCACCCTGGCCCTGGAGGTCTGCCACTTCCTGGGAGAACGAGTCCTCCACCAACCCAACCACCCCTGACTCCCCCAGGGCCGACTCCCCCAGGGCGTGGTCCTCCCGCAATTTCCATTGAAATCGAAGGTCCAATTTCAATGGAAATTGCGGGAGGACGACGGGCGGGGGTCAGCGGCGGAGGTGGCGTAGTGCGCGGGCGGCCGCGTGCGCGCCGCACATGCCGTGGGCGCCCGGACCCGGCGGGGTCGCCGCCGAGCACAGGAAGTGGCCTGGCAGCCCGACGTCGTAGGGCTGCAGGGTGGTTCGGGGGCCGAAGGTCAGCTGCCGGACGTCCCTCGCGCCCGTCAGGATGTTGCCGCCGACGAAATTGGCGTTCTCCCGGGCGAATCCGGCCGGAGTGCGGACCGCGGTGCCGACGATCCGGTCCCGGAACCCGGGGGCGAACCGCTCGATCTGCGCGATGATCGCTTCGGTCGCGTCGCCGGTGTAGCCGTGCGGGACGTGCGCATACGTCCACAGTGGATTCACATCGCCCACCGAGCGCGTCGGGTCGGCGAGGTACTGCTGGCCGGCCAGCACGAACGGCCGGTCGGGCAGCCGCCCGGCGTGCACCGTCCGTTCGGCCGCGGCCACCTCGGCCGCGGCGCCGCAGACGTGCACCGAACCGGACCGCCGGGCCTGCTCGACGGTCCAGGGCACGCCGCCCGCGACCGCGAAGTCGACCTTGAAAGCGGCGGGCCCGTACCGGAACCGGCGGTAGGCGCGGGAGATCCGCGCGGGCAGCCGGTCGCCCAGCGCGTCGGCCACCGCGGTCGGCGCGACGTCCCACACCACGACGTCCGACGGCGGGAGCTGCGCCGCCGAGCGGACCGCGACCCCGGTCTCGATCTTCCCGCCGTGGTCGCGCAGCAGCGCGGCCAGCGCGTCCGAGATGGCGCGCGAACCGCCTTCGGCGACCGCCCAGCCGTTGCGGTGACCGGCGGTCAGGACGCCGAGCCCGATCGCCGAGGACAGCGGCAGGTCCAGCGGCCGGAAGGCGTGCGCGGCCACGCCGAGCCACAAGGCCCGCGCCCGCTCGGTGCTGAACAGCCGCGCCAGCGCCGTGGCAGGTAGGAGCGTCGGGATGCCGAACCGGGCGAACCGCAGCGGATGCCGCGGCAGGCGCAGGAGCGGACGCAGGATGTCCTCGCTCAGCGCGTCGTAGCCGCGGGCCGGTCGCTCGAACAGCGCGCGCCAACGGCGGCCGTCGGGCCCCAGCCCGCGGGACGTCTCGGCCACCGAGCGGTGCAGGACGCCGGCGGTGCCGTCGTCGAGCGGGTGCACGCAGTCGATCTCCGGCAGCCGCCAACGCAGGCCGTAGCGGTCGAGTCCCAGATCGCGCAGGGCGTGCGAGCCGACGGCCATCGGGTGGGTCGCCGAGCAGTGGTCGTGCAGCAGGCCGGGCACGATCGCCTCGACGGTGCGGGTACCGCCGCCGATCTCGCCGGCCGCCTCCAGCACGGTGACCTCAACGCCCGCCCGGGCCAGGACTGCGGCTGCGGTGAGTCCGTTGGGGCCGCTGCCGATCACGATCGCGGTGCTCATCGGGGTTCCCTCCCGGGGTCGGTGTCGTGCGCTTCCTGGGCGGGCGGAGGGCGGGCCGGTTTCGCCCTCCGCCCCGGAGTCTTCCAGCCGGAAGACCGATCGGCCCGGCTGCGGTCAGGCGGTCGTGCGGACCGCCGGGCCAGTTCGCGGGTCCACGTGACGTCCAGCGGGATCGGCCCGTCCGGCAGCCACGGCTGGGCGGCCACCGGGTCGGAGACCTTCCAGGTGCCGCGCTCGATCACGCCGAGCGCGGCGTCGAGCACTAGGAGCGGCGCGGAGCCGCGCCCATATCCAGCGTCGCCGAAGACCTCCGGCGCGGTTGTGCACGATCGACAACCGGCCGCGCTGCTGGTCGTGGCAACCGCATTGGCGTGCCGTCCCGGCCGCCTGCACTATGCCTCGGGGGCGTGAGCGGACGGCGGATCGTCCCGGAGTCCGAGCCGCAACAGGACTTCTCGGCACCGCGCCACCTCCCAGTCCACAAGAGACGGTCATCGAAGGCCATGCGCATCGGATTCCGCGCTGCACAGTGGACGGTCGGATCGGTGCGCGTGTCGAGCGGGCGCGGCGCGGCGAGCCCGATTACCCTGACCGGCGGCAGATCAACAAACACGCACCTGGCACGAGCCGTTGCGATCCCGCCCGTCCGGGATCGGGTGTGCGGCGGCGCCGCGTTCCGAAGGTGGCGGATCCACCGTCCGCCGCGACCGCCCGCACAGCACCAGCACGCCGGCGTCGCACGACGATTCCAAGCGGAGGGAACGTGCTCGAGATATCCACGCTGACCTGGGTGCTCACCATCGCGGTGATCGTCGGGCTGCTGGCGATCGACCTGATCATGGCGGCCGCGCGCCCGCACCGGGTCGGCTTCGCCGAGGCGAGCGCGTGGTCGGTGGCCTACGCCCTGGTGGCGGTCGTCTTCGGCGTCTGGTTCGCGACGCAGTACGGCGGCCAGGCCGGCACCGAGTACTTCGCCGGCTACATCGTCGAGAAGAGCCTCTCGGTCGACAACCTGTTCGTCTTCGTGATCATCATGACCACGTTCGCGGTCCCCGAGGAGCACCAGCACAAGGTGCTGACCTTCGGCATCGCGCTGGCGTTGATCATGCGCGGCATCTTCATCGCGGTCGGCGCGGCGCTGCTGTCCTTGTTCTCCTTCATGTTCCTGGTCTTCGGGCTGCTGTTGATCTACACCGCCGTGCAACTGTTCCGGCACCGCGACGAGGATCCCGACGTCGAGGACAACGCCGTGGTCAAGGCGGCCCGCCGGGTGCTGCCGGTCTCGGACGAGTACGTGGGCGGCAAGCTCGTGGCGCGCGCCGGCGGGCGCCGGGTGGTCACGCCGATGTTCATCGTGCTGATCGCGATCGGCAGCGTCGACCTGCTGTTCGCCCTCGACTCCATCCCGGCGGTCTTCGGCATCACCGCGGAGCCCTACATCGTCTTCACCGCCAACGCCTTCGCCCTCCTCGGCCTGCGCGCGCTGTTCTTCCTGGTGAAGGGCCTACTGGAGCGCCTGGTCTACCTCTCGGCGGGGCTGTCGCTGATCCTCGCGTTCATCGGCGTCAAGCTGATCCTGCACTGGTTGCACGTGGACATCGACGAGCGCGTCCCCGAGATCCCGACGCCCCTCAGCCTCGGGGTGATCATCGCGGTGCTGCTGGTCGTGACCGTGGCGAGCCTGATCAAGACCCGGCGCGACCCGTCGGCGAAGGCCCACCCCGGTTCCCTCCGGGCACACCGCACCAAGGCACCGGACGCGGACACCCCGACCGACCGGTGACCACACCGGTTACGTGCCGTAGACCCGGGTGACCGCGTCCCACTCCCCTTCGATCGCGCGGTGCGCTAGAGGGTCTGAGTGGCGAAGAGGAAGGCGGGCGGCTCTCCCCCGCCGTGGCATTCGACCGAGGCACCGCTGACGTACGAGGCGAGGTCGGAGGCCAGGAAGAGCGCGACGTTGGCCACTTCCTCCGGCCGCGCCATCCGCCCCAGCGGGATGGTGCGCTCGATGGCCTCGACGCTTCCGTCGTCGCCGTAGTGGCCGCCGGTCAGCTCGGTGCGGCACAGGCCGACGTTGATGGAGTTCAGCCGCACCTTCGGCGCCCACTCCACGGCCAGCGAGCGGGTGAGCGAGTCCAGCCCGGCCTTCGCCGCGCCGTAGGCCGCCGTGCCGGGCGACGGCCGGAGGGCGCTGACGGAGGAGATGTTCACGATCGAGCCGCCGGTGTCCTGCTGCTGCATGGCGGCGTTCGCGACCTGGGCGACCAGCAGCGGGCCGAAGAAGTTGAGGCCCATGATCTTGCTGTGGAAGCGCGGTGACGCGTCCGCCGCCAGGGCGTACGGCGCGCCGCCGGCGTTGTTCACCGCCACGTCGATCCGGCCGTGCCGCGCGAGCAATTCGGCCATCATCGCCCGGACCGACTCCTCGTCCCGCACATCGCACCGCAGGTGCGTCGTGCCCGCGGCCGGCTCGTCCCCTTCGGACCGCGCGCACGTCACCACCTGCGCGCCGGCCGCGACGAAGGCCGCGGCGATGGCCCGGCCGATGCCCTTGGTGCCCCCGGTCACCAGGACCACCCGTCCCGTCATGTCCAGCTGAACAGCCACGCGTCTCTCCGATGGGTCGAGAACCAAGCAGATGTTAGGGTACCAAGCAAATGATAGGTCAAGTAGCCCGGAAGGTGGCACATGGGCATCACCTCGGACTTGCGTGACGACGGCATCCGCGTCATCACGGTCGACTACCCGCCTGTCAACGCGCTCCCCGTTCGGGGCTGGTTCGACCTCGCCGCGGCGCTCGACGAAGCGGGCGCGGACCTGAACACCCACGTCGTCGTGCTGCGCGCGGAGGGCAAGGGCTTCAACGCGGGCGTCGACATCAAGGAAATGCAGCACACCGACGGATTCGACGCCCTGATCGGCGCGAACCGCGGCTGCTACGCCGCGTTCAAGGCCGTCTACGAGTGCGCCGTGCCGGTCATCGCCGCCGTCAACGGGTTCTGCCTCGGCGGCGGCGTCGGCCTGGTCGGCAACGCCGACACGATCGTCGCCGCCGAAGACGCCTACTTCGGGGTGCCGGAGGTGGATCGCGGTGCCCTCGGCGCCGCGACCCACCTCGCCCGCCTCGTCCCGCCGCACCTGCTGCGCACCCTCTACTTCACCGGCCGCAACATCCCCGCCACCGACCTCGTCGGGCACGGCTCCGTCCTCGAAGTCGTCCCGCGCGACCGCCTCGACGAGGCGGCCCTCTCCGTCGCGGCCGAGATCGCTGCGAAGGACACCCGGGTCATCCGGATGGCCAAGGAGGCCATCAACGGCATCGACCCCGTCGACGTCAACCGCAGCTACCGGTTCGAGCAGGGCTTCACCATGGAGCTCAACCTCGCCGGGGTGGCGGACGAGCACCGGGACCGGTTCGCCGGCACCGAGAAAGCGAGGAGCGAATGAGCAAGCCCCGCGACAAGCGCATGACCGCGGACGACGTGGTCGCCGGGCTCGAAGACGGCATGACCATCGGCATCGGCGGCTGGGGCCCACGGCGCAAGCCGATGGCGCTGGTCCGCGCGATCCTGCGCTCGAACCTGACCGACCTCACCCTGGTCTCCTGGGGCGGCGCCGACGTCGGGCTCCTCGCCCGCGCGGGCCGGATCCGCAAGCTGGTGTACGCGTTCGTCTCGCTCGACTCCGTGCCGCTCGAACCGAACTTCCAGCAGGCGCGGCAGAACCGGACGATCCCCGAGGTCGTCGAGCTCGACGAGGGCATGTTCCAGGCCGGGCTGCGCGCCGCCGCTCAGCGCCTGCCTTTCCTGCCCATGCGCGCCGGGCTCGGCTCCGACGTCATGGTGAACAACCCCGGCCTGCGCACCGTGACCAGCCCGTACCCCGCTGCGGACGGCGTCTTCGAGGAACTCGTCGCCGTTCCGGCGCTGCACCTCGACGCCGCGCTGGTGCACATGAACCGCGCGGACCCGCACGGCAACGCCACCTACCTCGGCCCGGATCCCTACTTCGACGATCTGTTCTGCATGGCGGCCGACAAGGCGTTCGTGACCTGCGAGCGCATCGTCGACACCGCGGAGCTCACCCGCGAAGCCGCCGTCCAGCGCCTGCTGATCAGCCGGATGATGGTCGACGGCGTCGTCGAAACGCCCAACGGGGCCCACTTCACCACGTGCACCCCGGACTACGAGCGGGACGAGAAGTTCCAGCGCGCCTACGCCGCCGCGGCCGCCGACCCGTCGGCCTGGGAAGCCTTCGAACGGCGCTTCCTGCGCGGCACCGAGGACGACTACCAGGCCGCCGTGAAGGCGTTCCACGAAGAGCAGGAGGCGTGAGGATGTCCGACGTGACGCGTGCCGAGATCTGCGCGGCGGCCATCGCCGACGCGTTCGCCGACGACGGCGAGATCTTCGGCAGCCCGATGGGACTGCTGCCCACCCTGGGCGTCCGGCTGGCCAAGCTGACGAGCAATCCCGATCTGGTGATCTCCGACGGCGAATCCCGCTTCCTCGCCGAGGTTCCCGCGCTCGGGGCCGGATCCGATGCGGTGGAGGGCTGGATCCCGTTCCGGAAGGTCTTCGACGTGGTCGCCTACGGCAAGCGGCACGTCATGATGGGCGCCACCCAGATCGACCGGCACGGCAACCAGAACATCTCGGCGATCGGCGACTTCGCGCAGCCGAAGCGCCAGCTGCTCGGTTCCCGCGGCGCCCCCGGCAACACCGCGAACAACCGCACCTCGTACTGGGTTCCGAAGCACGCCCCCCGGGTTTTCGTGGAACGGGTGGACATCGTCTCCGGCATCGGCCCGAAGCTGGCCGAGCAGGCCGGACCGGCCGCGGCCCGGTACAACGACATCCACCGCATCGTCTCGAACCTCGCGGTCCTCGACCTGGGCGGCCCCGACCGCACGTTGCGGCTGCGCTCGGTGCACCCGGGCGTGACCGTCGACGACGTGCGGGCGGCCAGCGGCTGCGAGATCCACGCCGACGACGAGGTCCCGGAGACCCGCACGCCCACCGGCGCGGAGCTGACGCTCATCCGCGAGGTGATCGACCCGAAGAACCTGCGCGACCGCGAGGTCAAGCCGGAGGCCGCCCGATGAGTGCCGAGCAGCTCCTGCGCACCCCGCTCAACGACCTGGTCGGCATCCGGCATCCGGTCGTGCAGACCGGCATGGGCTGGGTGGCCGGGCCGAGCCTGGTCGGCGGCACGGCCAACGCCGGCGGCCTGGGCATCCTGGCCAGCGCGACGATGGGCCTGGAAGAGCTGGAGCGGGCGATCATCGCGGTCAAGCGCCGCACCGACCAGCCCTTCGGCGTCAACCTCCGGGCCGACGCCGGCGACGCGCCGCAGCGCGTCGACCTGCTGATCCGGCACGGGGTGAAGGTCGCATCGTTCGCGCTGGCGCCGAAGAAGGAGCTGATCGCCAAGCTCAAGGACCACGGCATCGTCGTGATGCCCTCGGTCGGCGCGCCCCGCCACGCCGAGAAGGTGGCGGCGTGGGGCGCCGACGCGGTCATGGTCCAGGGCGGCGAAGGCGGCGGTCACACCGGCTCGGTGCCCACCACGCTGCTCCTGCCGAGCGTGCTCGACGCCGTCGACATCCCCGTCGTCGCGGCGGGCGGCTTCTTCGACGGCCGCGGCCTCGCGGCGGCTTTGTCCTACGGCGCCGCAGGAATCGGCATGGGCACCCGCTTCCTGCTCACCAAGGACAGCGCCGTTCCCGATGCCGTGAAGCGGCTGTACCTCTCCCACGACGTCAACGGGACCGTCGTCACCGACAAGGTCGACGGCATGCCGCACCGCATGCTGCGCACCCGGTTCGTGGAGGAACTGCAGGAGACGAGCATCCTGAAGCGGCTGGGGCCGACCATCCGGCGGACCCTGAAGTTCAAGAAGCTGAGCGGAATGACCTGGCGCGAGCTCGCCGCCGACGGCCGGTCGATGAAGCACGGCAGCGGCCGCTCCTGGTCGCAGATGGTGCTCGCGGCCAACACCCCGACGATGCTCAAGTCCGGCCTCGTCGACGGCGACACGAACGCCGGCGTGCTCGCCGCCGGTCAGGTGGTCGGTGTCCTGGACGACCTGCCGACCTGCGAGGAGCTGATCGGCAGGGTGGTCACCGAGGCGGCCGAATGCCTGCGGAGGACCCAGAAATACGCGCTCTGAGAACCAGAGGCGGTGCCCACGACGCAGCGGGCACCGCCTCTTTCAGAAGCTTCGCGGACGCCCCTCCGAAGGTTCCCCGGCCCGGATTCCGGCCAGCTGATCGGTTCAGTTGGGCCGGCTGACGGCCATCTTCGCGGCGAAGAAGCCCAGCAGGGTGCCGGATGCGAAACGCTGTGCCTGGAGCACGCGGGGGTGGCGGGCCAGATACCCGGCGAGCGCAGCGGCGGCGAGAACGATGAGGCCGTTGATGGTCACGCCAACCACGATCTGCGCGGTTCCGAGCTGGAGGAACTGCCACCACGTCGCACCCAGCGCGGGATCGACGAACTGGGGGATCAGCGCGGCGTACAGGAGCGCGATCTTGGGGTTCAAGAGGTTCGTCAGCAGCCCCATGCCGAACAGGCGGGCCGCCGAGTGCGGGGCCAGTTCGCGCGGTTCGAACGGCGAGGCGCCACCGGGGCGCAGGATCTGCCAAGCCATCCACGCGAGGTACGCCGCGCCCAGGAGTTTCACCACGTGGTAGGCCTCAGGTACGGCCACGAAGAGCGCGGATAGACCGGCGGCCGCTGCGACGAGGTAGACGACGAATCCGAGGGCAACCCCGGCGAGCGACACGAGTCCGGCACGCCGCCCCTGCGAGATGGCTCGCGATGCCAGGTAGACCATGTTGGGCCCGGGGGTCAGCACCATGCCCAACTCCACCACCACGACGCCGAGCAACGAGGCGAGCGGTACGAGTTCCATGGAGCGAACGTATCGGGCGGGCAGTCGCCCTTCCCAGCCGGGCTCACGCCCGCCCCTCTGAAACGACCCTTTGCAAGAGGGTGTTGCGGAAAGCGGTGCAACGGCACGCGACTCGGCTCCCCGCAAGGGCGCAGTCGCCGCTCGCCGGGCACCCAGTTCGCAGTTTCAATTGAGCCCTTTTAATCCTGGTCAACCCGCAGCCGCGGGTCGCAAAGCCACACGTCGATGAGGTGCCGCATGCGCCGCAGGCGCATAACCCACCTACGACACTCGCACCGCCGCGGGTTCACGGTGCCCACCCCTCCGGGGTTCCGTCGGCGAGGACGGCCCTGACGCCGTGTATTGGACATACATCAGGAGGGGCACCCACAGTCCCGGAAGCCTCTGAGGTTCCGCCACCCGCACCGCCACGCAGAACGAGGTTGGAAAAACCTCATTGAAACTGCGGACTTGACCGCGAGGGATTCGCCGTTCAGGCGGAAGATCCTTTGCAATCCGCCTGGATCAGGCGTTGCGGACCGTCAGGCCGCCGTCGACCGCGAGCACCGCGCCGGTGACGAACGAGGCCGCGGGCAGTAGCAGGGATACCGTGACGTGGGCGACCTCCTCCGGCTCTCCGTACCGCCGCAGCGCTGTGCGCCGCCGCGCGAAGACGGCCTTGTCCTCGTCCTGGATTCGCGCGGTCATGCCGGTGTTGATCGGGCCGGGGCAGACGCAGTTCACCGTGACTCCGCTGGGTCCCAGCTCCACCGCGAGCGAGCGCGTCAGGCCGATCACGCCGTGCTTGGAAGCGGTGTAGGCCGTGATCCCGGCCGTCGCGCCGAGCCCCTCGGTGGAGGCGATGTTCACGACCCGGCCCGCGCGGTTGCGGCGCAGGTCCGGAAGGGCCGCCCGGACGAACCCGGGATATGCGGTCAGGTTGATCGCGAGCGTGGTCGCCCACGCATCGTCGAAGCCCTCGTCCGCCAGACCGGCGTGGATGCTGACCCCGGCGTTGTTGACCAGGGCGTCGATCGGGCCGAGCGCTTCGCGGACCTCCGACACCGCGGCAGCAGGCGCGCTGGGATCTGCGACGTCCGCGACCACGGCGTGCACCTCAGCTCCTGCGCCGCGGATCTCTTCAGCAACCGCCGCCAGCCCGTCGGCGTCGCGGTCGACGATGCCGACGGCGGCGCCCTCGTCGGCGAGCAGGTGGGCCGTCGCCCGCCCCATCCCGCTCGCCGCTCCGGTCACGAGGGCAACGCTGCCGGCGACAGAACGGCTCAATCTGGTCAGTCGGGACATCGATGTCCTTCCGGTCGGGCGGGCGTCAGGATCGCTGCCGCGTGGCGAGCACCCGCTTCGTCTCGTCGGAGACCGGTGCTGCGAGCACCGCGGCCACCAGGTCGGTGAGGTAGTGGGTGAACAGGGTTTGTTCGCTGCGCGGGTCGTCCTTGGCGCGGCGGCTCAGTTCGAGGTGCGCGAAGTGGATGGCCGCGAATCGGCGGTGCAGCGGCGGGCCGACCGCCTCGGGCGGCAGCATCGGTGCCACCAGTCCGAGCCAGCGGGCCAGGCTGCCCCCGGGGTCGTCGAGCACGATCGCGGCAGGTTCCCCCGGCTCGACCATCCGGTTGGTCCGGCCGAGCAGTTCCGCGGCGATCTGCAGGTACTCGCGGCCGCCCGCGGGATCCGACAGCTTCGCGATCAGGGGCAGGACCAGTGCGGACGCCAGCGCGCGCAGGTCGTCGCGGCCGGTCAGCTCGTACTGGTCGAGCAGCGTGTTGCGGCGAGCCCCGACGTCCCGCCCGTGCTCGATCAGCACCTCCCGGAGCAGGCCTTCCCGGTTGGTGAAGTGGTACTGCAGCGCGGTGGTGTTGCGCTGCCCGGCGGCGCGGGTGATCTCCCGCAGCGACACCGCGTAGATCCCGCGTTCGGCGAAGAGCCGGGTGGCCGCTCGGGTCAGCGCCGAACGCGCGTCCGCCGCGGGTTCGGCATCGCGCGTCGAGGTGTGGGTCATGGCGAGAACCTATCCGTGCCGCGATTCGCCGGCCGTGACCGCGCGGATCAGCTCGGTGCGGATCTGCCGCTTGAGGATCTTCCCGGAGGCGTTGCGGGGCAGCTCGTCCTCCTGCACCCAGACGTGCGCGGGGATCTTGAACCGCGCTATCCGCCCGTCCAGGAACGCGCGCAGTGCCTCGGCGGTCAGGGTGGTGCCGGCGAGGACCTGGACCAGCACCCCCACCTCTTCGCCCAGGATGTCGTGCGGGATGCCGATCACGGCGCAGTCGGCCACTGCGGGATGTTCGTGGATCGCGGCCTCGACCTCGGCGCAGTAGACGTTCTCCCCGCCGCGGATCAGCATGTCCTTGGCCCGGTCGACGATGTAGACGAACCCCTCTTCGTCGATCCGGGCGAGGTCGCCGGAGCGCAGCCAGCCGTCGGTGATCGCGTCGGCCGTGGCGTCCGGCCGGTTCCAGTAGCCCTTGACCACGTTCGCGCCCTTCATCCGCAGCTCGCCGATCTCGTCCGCGGGCAACCGCTGCTCGGTGACCGGGTCCACCACCTCGACGTCGCAGATCGCGACCGCGAGCCCGATGCTGTCCGGCTTGGCCAGGTAATCGAGTCCGCGGTTGGCCGTGGTCATCGAGGACGTCTCGGTGAGGCCGTAGCCGTTGGCCGGCGCCGCGCCGGGCAGGAGCGCGGTGGAGCGCTGCACGAGCGCCGGTGGCGCAGCCGCTCCTCCGGTTCCGACCGCGGTCAGGCTGGTCAGGTCGCGCCGCGCGAACTCGGGGTGCGCATAAAGTTGCGCGAGCATCGCCGGCACGCCGGTGAATTGCGTGACGCGCTCGCGCTCGATGAGTTCGAGCGCGGTGCCGGCGTCCCACTTGTGCATCAGGACCAAAGTGGCGCCTCGGTGGAAAGCACCTAGCAGCACCGAGTGGCAGCCGGTGCCGTGGAAGAACGGAACCGCCACCAGTGCCGTCGCCGGCATCGCCTGCGCCGCGGCCAGATCGGCGAGCGACCCGCCCTGCCGGAGCAGGGCCCGGGCCGCCGCGTATCCCACGCTGGTCACGTTGCCGCAGATGTTGCGGTGCGTGCCGAACGCGCCTTTGGGAGTGCCGGTGGTGCCGGACGTGTAGAAGATCGTGGCGTCGTCCTCGGGGCCGAGGTCGACATCGGGAAGCTCCGCGGCGGCGGGCACATCGCGGATGTCGCTGCTGCCGGCGGGCAGCGGCCCGGTCGGCCGCGCCACGATCGCGGTGATCCCGAGGCCCGGTAGCACGTCCCGCAGCCGGTCCATCCGCTCCTGGTCCGCGATCAGCACCTTCGCCCCGGAGTCGCGCAGCCCGAACCCCAGCTCGCTCGCCGACCACCAAGCGTTCAACGGCACCACGACAGCACCGGCGCACGCGGCGGCGAAGAAGGCGACCGGCCATTCGGGGTAGTTGCGCATGGCGATGGCGACCCGGTCGCCCTTCCGGATGCCGTGCTCGTCGACGAGCTGCCCCGCCAACCCGGCAACCTGCTGGAAGTGCTCGCGGTAGGTGACCCGCTCATCGCCGTGGACGAGGAAATCCCGCTCGGCGAAGGCCCGCGAGTTCTCGACCACGGCCCGCAAGCTGGCTGGCGCGTTCCGCCAGGCACGCACTCGCACACCGCGGATGTCGACCTCGACGGTCTCGAAAGGCGCGCCCGGAGCGGTCAGCTCTGCGCGGATGTCCTCGTGGTTCCTCATCGTTTCCACGTCCCCACCCTCGCCGGCTCGGACATTCCGTGAGACGGCTCGAATCTGCTCCGCCCGCAACGGAAAATCAAGTGCTTGTGCTTCTAAGGCAGTCGCATTACGTTGGCGCCCGGCACCGAAGCCCGCACCGGAGGAGACCGCCGTGGCCTGGGAATTCGAGACCGACCCCGAGTTCCAGCGAGAACTCGACTGGATCGAGGAGTTCGTCCGCGAGGAGATCGAACCGCTCGACCACATCATCGACCACCCCTACGACCTCGACGACCCGGTCCGCGCGGAGCTGATCCCGCCGTTGCAGGAAACGGTCCGCGAACGCGGCCTGTGGGCCTGCCACCTCGGCCCGGACCTGGGCGGACCCGGGTACGGGCAGGTCAAGCTCGCCCTGATGAACGAGATCCTCGGCCGGGCGCGCTGCGCCCCGATCGTCTTCGGCGCCCAAGCCCCCGACAGCGGCAACAGCGAGATCCTCGCCCACTTCGGCACGCCGGCGCAGAAGGAGCGCTGGCTGCAGCCGCTGCTCGCCAACGAGATCGTCTCGGCGTTCTCGATGACCGAGCCGCAAGGTGGCGCCGACCCGAAGGTGTTCACCACCAGCGCGGTTCGCGATGGAGGGGGCACCCCCCGCTCGAGCGAAGCCGAGAGTGGGGGAGAATGGGTGATCAACGGGGAGAAGTGGTTCTCCTCCAACGCCCGCTACGCGGCTTTCCTCATCGTCATGGCGGTCACCGACCCGGACAACCCGCCGTACCGGCAGCAGTCGATGCTGATCGTCCCGACCGACGCGCCGGGGGTGGAGATCATCCGCAACGTCGGGCTCGGCGGTGACCCCGAAGGAGCGGGCTCGCACGCCTACATCCGCTACAGCAACGTCCGCATTCCGGCCGACGCGCTGCTCGGCCCGCGCGGTGAGGCGTTCATGGTGGCGCAGACCCGCCTCGGCGGTGGGCGCATCCACCACGCCATGCGCACCGTCGGGCTGATCAGGCGGAGCCTCGACATGATGGCCGAGCGAGCGCTCTCCCGCACCACCCAGGGCGAGCAGCTCGCGCGCAAGCAGATGGTGCAGGAGATGATCGCGGATTCCTGGCTGGACCTGGAGACCTACCGGCTCCTGGTGCTGCGCACCGCGTGGCGCATCGACAAGTACCAGGACTACCGCAAGGTGCGCGCCGACATCTCCGCGGTCAAGGCGATGATGCCGCGCGTCTTGCGCGATGTGGCCTCCCGCGCGCTGCAGGTCCACGGCTCGCTCGGCGTCTCCAACGAGATGCCGTTCGCCGGGTACGTCACCCAGTCCTTTCACATGGGGCTCGCCGACGGCCCGACCGAGGTCCACAAGGCCACCCTGGCCCGGCAGGTGCTGCACGACTACGAGCCGTCCGACGACCTGTTCCCCACCCGCCACGAGCCGAAGTTGCGCGACCAGGCCCGCCAGAAGTACGCCGACGTGCTCAAGCGGCACGGGCGGCTCCCGGCGTGAGCGCACCCCGACCATCCACAGTGGATCCCGCGCTGGTCGATTTCGCCGCGCTCGCACGGTGGATGGACGACCAGGGCCTGCCGCCGGGCGACTTCACCGAAGTCACCGAGCTGACCGGCGGCACGCAGAACGTCATGCTGCGGCTACGCAGGGGCGATCAGGTGACGTACTGCGCCGCCCGCCGCGACATCTGCGCCCGAACGCTGATATGAACCCCGGTTGGAGCGCGATCCCATGACCGACACGACCTTCGACCTGACCGGCAAGATCGCCCTCGTCACCGGTGGCAGCCGGGGCATGGGCCGCGCGATGGCCCACGCCTTCGCGGCCAAGGGGGCGGACGTGATCATCGCCAGCCGCAAGCTGGCAGCCTGCGAGAGCACGGCACGTGAGATCGAGGAGGAGCACGGCGTCCGCGCACTCCCCGTGGCCTGCAACGTCAGCCACTGGGACCAGTGCGATGCCCTGGTCGAACGCGCCTACGCCGAGTTCGGCCGAGTCGACGTGCTGGTCAACAACGCCGGCCTCTCGCCGCTCTACCCCAGCCTCGACGAGGTGAGCGAAGCCCTGTGGGACAAGGTTCTCGCCGTCAACCTCAAGGGCCCGTTCCGGCTCACCGCACTGATCGGCACCCGGATGGCCGAGGGCGACGGCGGCGCGATCATCAACATCTCGTCGATAGCCGCGATCCGACCGGCACCGATCGAACTCCCCTACGCCGCGGCGAAAGCCGGTCTGAACACCCTCACCGAAGGCTTCGCCCGCGCCTTCGGCCCCGAGGTCCGGGTCAACGCCATCCAAGCCGGGCCGTTCCTCACCGACATCTCCCACGCCTGGGACCTCGACGCCTTCGCCGAACGGGCCAGAACCTCGATCGCGCTGGGCCGCGGAGGCGAGCCCGACGAGGTCGTGGGGGCGGCTCTCTACTTCGCCAGTGCCGCGTCTTCCTTCTGCACCGGAGCAATCCTCCGCCTCGACGGCGGCGTCCACTGATTTCGGTCGGCCGTCCCGCAATCGCAGGACCGAACCCGCGGGAACGACCTCTAGGCGTTGCCGGCCAACAGGTTGCTGACGTCCGGCCGGTTACTGCTTGCTCGGGTAGCGGGTGGCACCGGGCTCCCGCGCATCGACGATCTCGTCCCGACCACGCTCGCGCGATCGTCGACCTTGCCGAGCAGCCGGGGGTGCGAGGTGAGCGTGTTGGCGTTCTGCCGCCGTCACCGGACGCACCCGCGGAACCGGGTGAGGGCGGTGCTGCCCGGGCAGACCGGCAGTGACACAACCTCAGAGCAGCAACGCTCGAACGCCCTCTGCGTGTGGAACGCGCACTACGACTATCACCGCCCGCACGGCGCAGCAGGCGGACAACCGCCCGCAGCCATGCTGGATCAGCGTGTCACCAACGTCGTGGCGTCCTGCACCTAGGCCAGGTCGACCGGTCGTACCCGCAGCTTGGCCGCGATGCGGGCCAGCGCCTGCTGGTCGGTGGCGGTGAGCGGGTCGAGGACGAGCCGCCGCACCGCGCGCACGTGCGTGGGCGCGGCGGCGACGACCACCTCGTAGCCGGCGTCGGTGAGGGCGGCGATGGTGTACCGGCCGTCGTCGGGATCGGGCGAACGCTCCACCCAGCCCCGCTGCTCGAACCGCTTCACGACGTTGGACAGGCGCGAGAGGGAACCGTTGGCCAGGTAGGCCAGCTCGCTCATCCGCAGGCGGCGCTCCGGGGCCTCCGAGATGTGGCTGAGGGTCAGGTACTCGAAGAGGGTCAGGCCGGCCTCCTGCTGCAGCGGCGACTCCAGCCGCCCCGGTAGCAGCAGGATCAGCGAGACCAGCCCGGTCCAGGCCTCCTTCTCGTCCGGGTTCAGCCACGGCGTCTCGTCCGGGGCGTGCCCGCCTGGGGGTGCGGTGGTGGCCATGGCGGAACCCTACCCAGCGGCCATTACTTCACGCATGAAGTAAAACCGTGCTACGTTGACTTCACGCGTGAAGTGATCACGAGAGGACCCCATGAGCGAGCCGGAATTCTTCGCCACGCCCGGGTACGGCGCGAGGCAGCTGACCGACATGCACTACAACCAGGCGGTTCGCATCGGCGACCGCGTCGAGACCTCGGGCCAAGGAGGATGGGACGACGACTGGAACTTCCCCGAGTCCCTCGAAGACGAGATCGTGCAGGCCTTCGAGAACGTCGAGCGAACCCTCGCCACGGCCGGCGCCACGTGGCGGGACGTCATCGCCGTGAACTCCTACCACGTCCCCGAATCCGCCGAGTTCATCGGAGAGGTCCACAACCGCGTCATGGTGGCGCAGTTCCGCGAGCGCATGGGCGACCGCGCGCCCATCTGGACCGAGCTCGGCGTGCCGGCCCTCGGCGCCCCGGGGATGCGCGTCGAGATCCGCGTGACGGCCATCGTCGGTTGACCGCCGGCCACCCCCGATGCGCCTGCCGACCGGACGCCCCCGGTCGGCAGGCGCCGGCGCTAGCCGAACGAGACCGTCCCACCGGTCAGCACGGCGCGCTCCGCGACCGCGGCGCCGAAAGCGACCGCGCTCGCGTCGGCTCCCCAGCACTCGACCGAGAGCCGGTCGCCGGGGAAGACGGGAGCGGCGAAGCGACCCTCCAACCGGCGCAGGTCGGCCGGATGGGCTCCGTAGCGCCGCGCCACGGACAGGGTCGTGCCCGCCAGGGTGCACAGGCCGTGCAGGAACGGCCGCGGCTGCCCGGCCGCCTCGGCGGCTTCGGGATCGATGTGCATGTGGTGTCGATCCCCCAGCAACCGGTACAGCGCCGCCTGGTTCGGCGCGGTGGCGACGTCGAGCCGGCGGTCGGCCGCGGCTTCCGGCCGCTTCGGGCTCGACGGGCCGCGCTCGCCGCCGAACCCGCCGCAGCCGGGGGCGAACAGCGCCCAGGTGGCGACGAAGTAGTCGCTCTCCACCGCCACCTCGAAGATCGCCGCGGAGCCCTTGTCCCACACCTGCGCCACGGACGCGGTCAGCGCCAGCGAACCCGAGCGGGGCAGCGGGGCGAGCACTTCGAGCCGCTGTGAGCCGTGCACGGCGGTGCGGGTGTCGAAAGCTCCCCGGGCGCCCAGTGCGTCGGGAGCCCATTGCGCGAGCGTCAGCGCAAAGGTCGGCAGGACGCGCAGCCGCTCCTCGAAGACCAGGTCCAGGTCCGTTGCCGCGGCGCCGACCGCCAGCGCGTAGAGGATCGCGTCCCGCTCGGTGTAGTCGACCACGCGGCTGCCGAGCTCGACGCCCCGCCATTCGCCCGCCGGGCGGGCCGTTTCCGCCGTCATCGCGCCGCTCCCACGATCAGGCCGCTGGTCGGCACCCCGGTTCCCGCCGTGACCACCACGTTCCGCACTCCCGCCGGCTGGTTGACCGAGGTGCCCCGGACCAGCCGGACGGCCTCGGCGATGCCGTTCATCCCGTGCAGGTACGCCTCGCCGAGCTGGCCGCCGTGGGTGTTGGTGGGCAGCCTGCCGTCCAGTTCGAGGTGACCGTCCCGGATGAAGTCCTTCGCCTCGCCCCGGGCGCAGAAGCCGAGCTCCTCCAGCTGCGGGAGCACCAGCGGGGTGAAGTGGTCGTAGAGGATCGCGGCCTGCACGTCGTCGGGGCGCAGCCCGCTCTGCGACCACAGCTGGTCGCCGACCAGCCCCAGCTCCGGGATGCCCGAGATCGACGGCCGGTAGTAGCTCGTCATCATGTGCTGGTCGGCGCCGGAACCCTGCGCCGCGGCGAGCACGTCCACCGGGGCGTGCGGCAGGTCCCGGGCGCGCTCCGCGGAGACCAGCACCAGCGCCTGGCCCCCGTCCGTTTCCTGGCAGCAGTCCAGCAGGTGCAGCGGCTCGGCGATCCACCGCGACGCCTGGTGGTCCGCCAGGGTGATCGGGCGCCCGTAGAACCAGGCGTTGGGGTTGGTGGCGGCGTGCTTGCGGTCCAGCACGGCGACCCGCCCGAAATCCTCCGAGGTGGCGCCGTATTCGTGCTGGTAGCGGCGGGCGAACATGGCGACCCACTGGGCTGGGGTGTTCAGGCCGTACGGCGTCATCCACGAGTACGCGGCCCGGTCGGCGCTGGTGTCCATCGCGCGGTCGGCCTGGCCCAGGCCGTAGCGCTCCCCCGACCGCTCGTTGAACGCCCGCCAGCAGACCACGACCGACGCCAGCCCGGTGGCGATGGCGGCCGCGGCGTGCGCGACCGTGCCGCACGCCGCCCCGCCGCCGTAGCCGACGCGGGAGAAGAAGGTGAGATCGCCGATCCCCGCGTTGCGGGCGACGTGGATGTCGGAACTCGACTCCGCGGTGTAGGTCACCATGCCGTCGACGTCGGCGGGCGTCAGCCCGGCATCGGCCACGGCGGCGAGCACCGCTTCGGTGGCCAGCTGCAGTTCGCTGCGGCCGGACTTCTTGGAGAACTCCGTCGCGCCGATGCCGACGATCGCGGCCGAACGGGACAGCGCGGTGCCGCTGGCCGGGCTCATGCGGATTCCTTCCGGGTGCCGGGAAGCTGGACGTCGACCGTGCCGGTGACGTGCGCGCCGAGGCCGTTCTCGCCCCGGACCGAGACCTGGACGCGCCGGTTCGGCTCGTCCTTGCCGGTCACCGCGCCGCTGAGGACCATCGTGTCGCCCGGGTAGTTGGGCGCGCCGAGCCGGATCCGGATGGCCTTGACCACCGCTGCCGGGCCGGCCCAGGAGGTGACGAACCGGTCCACCAGGCCGTTGGTCGTGAGGATGTTCATGAACACGTCCTGGGAGCCGCGCTCGGCCGCCAGCCCCGGATCGTGGTGCACGTCCTGGAAGTCCCGGCTCGCGATGGCGGTGGCCACGACGAGGGTTCGTGTCAGCGGGATCTCCAGCTCCGGGAGGACTTCCCCGACGCGCACCACGTCGAAGGTCCGCGTCGGCGGGATCGTCACGAGGCCACCTCCTCGACGGCCAGGTGCTCGCCCAGGTCGGCGAGAGCGGCCTCGGCTCCGCCGAACGTGCCGGAGATCTGCTTGCCCCACAGGAAGAACCGGTGGGCCGGGTAGTCGACGCCGATGCCGCCGTGCACGTGCTGCGTGCGGTGCACGACGTCCAGCCCGGCCTGGTCCGCCCACCACTTGGCCACCAGCACGGCGGCGCCGGCGCCGGGCGCCTCGTCGGCGAGCGAGGTGATCGCCTGCCACAGCGTCACCCGCATGGCCTCGATGTCGATGTAGCAGTCGGCCAGCTGGTGCTGGACCGCCTGGAAGGTGGCCAAGGGGCGGCCGAACTGGTGCCGCTCGCCGAGGTAGCCGGCGGCGAGCGCCAGGGCTCCTCGCGCGACCCCGGCCTGGATCGCCGCGAGGGCGGCGGTGGCGCGGTGCAGGGTCCGGCGGAGCGCGTCGCCGCCCGGAGCGCCGACCGCGTGCCCGGCGGCCCGGTCGAGGTGGAGGTGCCCGCTGAGGTCCCGGGTCGTGGTCTCGGCCTGTTCCCACCGCGCGCCTTCGGCGTCCGCTCGCACCAGGAACAGCCCCGGTCCCCGGTCCGTGGTCGCGGACACGACCACCGCGCCGGCGCCCTGCGGGGACGGCACGACCGCCTTGGTTCCCGTTAGCCGCCAGGCATTTCCGTCGGCGGTCGCGGTGCACGCCGGCGCGCCGGGCTCGGCGGGGGCGAACTCCTCCAGCGCGAGGGCCAGCCGCAGGCTCCCGTCGGCTGCCGCCGGCAGGATCCGGGCGCGCTGCTCCTCGTCGCCGTGGGTGGCGACCGCCAGCGCCACCACGCCCGCCGTCCACAGTGGAACGGGTGCGACGAACCGGCCCTGCTCCTCCAGCAGCACGCACAGGCCGGCGAGGCCGAGGCCCGCTCCGCCGTGCTCCTCGGGCAGCGCGATGCCCACCAGCCCGGCCCCGGCCAGGTCCGCCCAGAGGCGCTCGTCGACGCGCGTCTCCGACGCCTCCACCTCCCGGATCCGGTCGGTGGCGGCCCGGTCGGCGAAGATGCTGCGGGACAGGTCCTGGACCGCGACCAGCTCGTCGCTGAGGTGGAAGTCCATTCGGGGTTCTCCTTCTCCGGCCGGTCAGGGCCGTTCGGTCGCAGGGCGGAACACGGGCAGCGTCAGCTCCGGGTCCGCTTCGAGCCAGTCGAGCCGGACCGGCATGCCGATGGCGACGTCATCCGGCGCCACGCCCACCAGGTTGGTGATCAGCCGGGTGCCCTCCGCCAGTTCGACGACCGCGATCACCAGCGGGTATTCGAACGCCGGGTGCGGCGGGTGGTGCGCGACCACGTAGCTGTGGACGGTGGCGCGTCCGGAAGCCGTCACGGTGTCCCAGTCGAAGGACTGGCAGTGCGGGCAGCACGGGCCGGGCGGGTGGCGCAGGGTCTCGCAGGACCGGCACCGCTGGACGACCAGCCGCTTCTCCTTCGCCGCGGCGAACCAGAACTCGTTGTCCTGGTTCACGGCGGGCCGGGGCCGCAGCGCCTTCTTCTCGGCGGGCCGGAACCGCAGGGTGCGCCACTTCTGGGTCGCCACCGCGGTTCCGCTCGCGTCGCGGTAGGTGCGCACCGTGGTGACGAAGCGCCCCGCTCCGAGCCCGGTGCGCTTCTCCGGGGAGATCGACTCCACGACCTCCTCGGTGCTGATCTCGTCGCCGGGCACGAGCTCGCGGTGGAACTCGAACTCGGAGTCGGTGGCCACCACCGAGGTGTAGCCGCCCTCCGCGAGCAGGGCGGCGAGTTCGTCGAAGGGCGTGGGATCGTGCGGTGCCGTGGTGGCGGCGTAGCCCCGCATGGTCCACGCCTGCACCATCGAGGCCGGGGCGACGACGCCGTCGCGGCCCGTGGCCCGCGCGGCCTCGGCCGAGAGGTAGACCGGGTTGGCGTCGCCCATCGCCTCGACCCAGTGGCGGATCATCGGCACGTTGACCGGGTCCTGGCCCGGCCTGCCCGGCACGAGCACGCTCCCCACGTAGGACTGGAGGCGCTGCTCGTACGCCGCCTCCGGGGTCATCTGCTCGCCGCTCATGCGCCCCTCTTCGCCCGGGGCAGGCCGAGGCCCTGGGTGGCGACCATGTCGCGCAGCACCTCGTTCACGCCGCCACCGAAGGTGTTGACGATGCCCTGCCTGGAAAGTTGCTCGATCTGCCCGCCGAGCACGGCCGCCGGCGAATCCGGCCGGATCCGGCCCGCCGCGCCGAGCACCTGGGTCAGCGTGCGCTGGACGTCGATGTGGGTCTCGGTGCCGTACGTCTTCGCAGCACCGGCGGTCGCGCCGATCAGCGTGCCCTCCGCGACGGCCGTGGTCATCTTCCAGTTCATCAGGCGCATCGCTTCGAGCTTCGCGTAGGTCCGGGCCATTTCCCGCCGCACCCAGGGCTTTTCGACGACCCCGGTGCGCTTCGCCCAGGCCAGCACCTGCTCCCAGAGCTGGATCATCCGCCCGCCGAGCGCGGCCAGGCCGATGCGCTCGTGGTTGAGCTGGGCGGTGATCAGCCGCCATCCGCCGTCGACCGCGCCGACGACGTCGCCGGCCGGGACGCGGATGTCGCTGTAGTAGGTGGCGGTGACCACCATGCCGCCGACGGCCTGGATCGGGCTCCAGGAGAAGCCCGGGGCGCCGTTGGGCACGATCAGGATCGAGATGCCCTTGTGCTTGGGCGCTTCCGCGTCGGTGCGGGCCGCGAGCCACACGTAGTCCGCCGTGTTCGCGCCCGAGGTGAAGATCTTCTGCCCGTTGACCACGTACTCGTCGCCGTCGCGCACCGCCCGGGTCTTCAGCGAGGCGAGGTCGGTGCCCGCGTCGGGTTCGGTGTAGCCGATGGCGAAGACGACGTCGCCGCTGAGGATTCCGGGCAGGTACGCCTTCTTCTGCTCCTCCGTGCCGTACTCCATCAGCGTGGGGCCGACGGTGTTCACGGTGACGAACGGGAACGGCAGCCCGGCGCGCTGCACCTCGTCGAAGAAGACGTACTGCTCCTCGACCGACCGGCCCTGGCCGCCGTACTCGCGCGGCCAGCCGATGCCCAGCCAGCCGTCGCGGCCGAGCATCTTGACGACCTCCCGGAACATGTCCCCGCCGACGCCCTCCTCCCCCACTCGTCTGCGTTCGTCCGCGGACAGCAGCCCGGCGAAGTAGCCGCGCAGCTCCTGCCGGAGCCGGCGCTGCTCGGGGGTTTCGCGCAAATCCATCGGGAGTCCTCGTTCCTGGCTCGGTGCGGCCGGTCCCGGCCGGTGGTGCGGCGGCGGCGGAAGGTCAGGGCAGGAAGCGCAGCCGGCCGTTCGCGGCGAACCGCTCGCGGAGGGATTCCTTGTCCGCCGCGGTCATCAGCTCGTACGACGGCTCGCCGCGACCGGCCCACCAGTACACGTCGTCGGTGGTCCGCCAGCCGTCGGCCTGCATCTCCTTCTTGCGGAGCTTGTTCGAGCCGGTCGTGGGCAGCTGGTGCGACACGCGGATGTAGCGCGGCGCGCCCTTGGCGCCCAGATCTTCTTGCCTTGCGAGGAAATCCGGCAGGCCGAGGCCCTCGAAGCTCATCCGCTCGGGGATCTCGACGGCCGCCATCACCTGGTCGCCCGAGCGCGGGTCGGGCACCGCGAAGACGCCGGCGGCGACGACATCGGGGTGGCGGCGCAGGATCCGCTCGGTCAGCAGCGCGGAGATGTTCTCGCCGTCCACCCGGATCCAGTCGCCCGAGCGGCCGGCGAAGTAGAAGTAGCCCGCCGGATCGACGTACCCGAGGTCGCCGGTCCAGTACCAGCCGTGGCGCACCCGTTCGGCGTTGGCCGCCGGATTCTTGTAGTAGCCCTCGAACTTCGCGGCGCCCTCGGTGTTGACGATCTCGCCGATGGCGAGCTCGGCGTTGAGCACCCGGCCGTGCTCGTCCAGCTTCGCGGGCGGGCAGGTCTCGCGGGTCTCCGGGTTGACGACGCGGACGCCCGCGTGCGCGGGCACCCCGAGCGCCGCGGGCGGCCCGTCCGGGGCCTGGTTGATCATCCCGGCGCCTTCGCTGGACCCGTAGCCCTCGTACAGCGTCGCCGCGAAGCGGCGCTTGAACTCGGCCTGGTCCTCCGGCGACGCCTCGGTGCCGAAGCCGTGCGTCAGCGTGTTGTCGGCGTCGTCCGGTCGTTCCGGCTGGCCGAGGATGTAGCCGAGCGCCTTGCCGACGTAGGTGAAGTACGTTGCGCCGTAATGGCGAACGTCGTCCAGGAAGCCCGACGCGGTGAACTTCGGCGTGAGCACGACGCACGCCCCCGCGAGCAGGGCGGGCGCCCAGAGGGCCATCAGCGCGTTGCCGTGGAACAGCGGCATGCAGCAGTAGCAGACGTCGTCGCGGCCGATGCGGTACTTCGCGGTGTTCTGGTACGCCAGCCCGACGAGCCGCCCCTGGGAGCAGATCGCGGCCTTCGACGCACCGGTGGTCCCGGAGGTGAACAGCAGCAGCATCCGGGTCGCGGCCGCGACCGACGGGTCCTTGGCCGGTTCGGCCCGGCTCGGGAGCTGCTCGGCGTACTCCGCCGAATCCACGAGCAGGAAGCGGTCCCGCGCCACGCCGATGTCGAGACCGTCGAGGATCTCCAGCCCCGCCGCGTCGGTCACCACCAGCTGGAGGTCGGTGTTGCGCACCTCCTCCGCCAGGTAGGCGCCGCGGCGGGTGGGGTTGATGCCCACCACCGTCGCCCCGCTGAGCGCCGCGGCGCCCAGCCAGAGGATGAACTCCGGGACGTTGTCCAGGAGGATCCCGATGTGGAAGGGCCGGTCCTCGTCGCGCTGCCGCCGCAACAGGTCGGCGCGGGCGGCGCTGTCCCGGACGACCTCGTCCCAGGTCCAGCTCCGCTCCCGGGAGCGAAGCCCCGGCCGGTGGTCACCGAGCCGGTCGAGCAGCAGATCGGCGATGGTCTCTCGTCGCTCGGTCATCGGTCCTCGCCGCTTCAGGAGACGTAACCGGCCTCGGTGCCCCAGGTCGCGGAGCGCGTGGTGGTCCGGTCGACCAGGACACAGCGTGTGCCGGTGAAGTTCGTTGGCATGCAACGGTTGTTGTGGTTGCACAGCGACCGGACGCCCGCGTCGGCCTCGATCCGGTTCACCAGGTCAGGCTCGCGGAGCAGGGCTCGGGCCATCGCGACGAACTCGAAGCCATCGGCCATCGCCTGGTCCATGATCCCCCGGTTCGTGATGCCGCCGAGCAGGATCATCGGCAGCTCGACGGCGGCCCGGATCTGGCGGGCGTCCTCGATCAGGAAGCCGTCCCGGTAGGGGTACTCCCGCAGCACCTTGTTCCCGACCAGCTTCACGCCGAGCTTGATGGGCTGAGGCATGACGTCGGCGAACGCCTCCAGCGGCGCGTCGCCCTTGAACAGGTACATGGGGTTGCTCAGCGAGCTGCCCGCGGTCATCTCCAGGGCGTCGACCGTGCCGTCGGACTCCAGCCAGCGGGTCACCGCGATCGCCTCGTCGAGCCAGAAGCCGCCCGGCACGCCGTCGTCCATGTTCATCTTGGCGATGATCGCGATCCGGTCGTCGACGGCCTCGCGGACGGCCGTCATGATCTCCCGCGCGAACCGCGCCCGGTTCTCCAGGCTCCCGCCGTAGGAATCGGTGCGGCGGTTGAGCTTCGGGCTCAGGAAGGAGCTGGCCAGGTAGTTGTGGCCCAGGTGCACCTCGACCGCGTCGAAGCCCGCGTCGATGGCCATGCGCGCCGCCCGGGCGTGATCCCGCACGATGCGGCGCAGATCGTCCCGCGTGGCCTCCTTGGCGAAGCTGAGCGTGGTCTTGTGGAAGTGCCGGCTCGGCGCCAGCGCGGGCGCGCCGTTGCCCTTGGGGTTGGCGACCGGGCCGCCGTGCCCGATCTGCGCCGACGCGGCGGCGCCCTCGGCGTGGACCGCGGCGGTGAGCTTCTGCAGGCCCGGCAGCGATTCCGGGGTCCACAGGATCTGGTGCCGGTCGGTACGCCCTTCGGGAGACACCGCGCAGTAGGCGACCGTGGTCATGCCCACGCCGCCGGCCGCGTGCCGGACGTGGAAGTCGACGAGATCCCGGGTGACCCTGCCCTTGTGGCTGAGACCTTCGTAGGTGGCGGCCTTGATGGTCCGGTTCCGGAGGGTCAGGGGGCCGATCCTGCCGGGGCTGAAGACGTCCGGAACGGTCCTGTCGGTGGTGGTCACGAATGCTCCTGTTCGGTTTCTGCGCGGACGGTAGGCCGCCGGGGAGATCCCGCACCCCGGCCGTCCCGCTCATCGGGAAGGCCGGGTCAGCCGAAGAAGGCCTGGCCGCCGTCCAGGGGCACGGTGGCCCCGGTCAGGTAGCGCATGTCCGGGCCGACCAGGGCGACGACCGCGCGCCCGATGTCCGCCTCGCACTCGCCGATGCGGCCGAGCGGGATGGACTTGACGAATTCGGCGGCCTCCTCCGGGTTCTTCGCCACCCATGCCTCCAGCCCCGGGGACAGGGCGTGGGGCGCGATGGAGTTGGCGCGGATCCCGTCGCGCCCCCACTCCGCCGCCGCGGTCCGGGTGAGCGAGCGCAGGGCCTGCTTCGCCGCGGCGTACGCGCCGTAGGTCGTGGGATCCCAGCGCACCATCGCGGAGGTGACGAGGTTGACGATGGAGCCGCCGCCGCGGGCCTTCAGGTGCGGGTGGCAGGCCTTCATGAAGGCGAACGCGGCGAACGGCGCGGTCCGGAAGCCCCGCTGGAAGTCGTCGTCGCTCATCGACAGCAGCGGCCCGTAGTGGCCGGTGTAGGCGTTGTTGACGAGCACGTCGACGCCGCCCAGCGTGCGGACGACCTGCTCCACCAGCGGCGGGATGGCGGCGGTGTCCGCCACGTCGACGGTGAACGGCACGGCCTCGGCGCCGCGTTCGCGGATCAGCTCGCAGGTGGCGCTCAGCTTCGCCTCGGTGCGCCCGACCACCGCCACGGACGCGCCCTCCCCGGCCAGCGCGAGCGCGATGCCCTGCCCGACGCCTTGCCCGGCCCCGGTGACCAGTGCGACCTTGCCCTGCAAGATGCCCATGCGGCGACTCCCAGATCGACGTGTGCTGCGCCTGCCCCGCAAAGGGTGGGGCGGATCGGGGCAGAGCCGAGCGGACCGTCCCGCTCAGCGGGAAGACGGGCGAGCGGGCGTCCCGATGAACGGAAACCTGCGGCTGTTGTCCGCACCGGGTACCGCACGATTTGATGCGCTCAACGTCCCGGTCAGCAGTTGGAGGAACGCCCACCCATGAGCACAACCGAACCTGCTGCCGTCGTGACCGCCCTGACCGGGCCTGGCGGCGCTTTCGAACTCGCCGAAGAAGACGTGCTCGGCGCGCGGCTTCCGGTGTTCAAGAACCGGGCCGGGTCGCTCGCCGAGATCCTCGCCGGTTCCACCGCGCACGGCGACCGCGACTACATCGTGACGGCCGACCGGCGGATCTCCTTCCGCGAGCACGCCGAACAGGTCGCCGCGCTGGCCGCCGCCTTGCGCGAGGAGTTCGGCGTCGGCAAGGGCGACCGGGTCGCGATCGCCGCCGCCAACACGCCGGAATGGATCCTCGCGTTCTGGGCCACGATGGCAGTGGGCGGCATCGCCGCCGGGTTCAACGCCTGGTGGTCGGCCCGCGAGCTGGACCACGGCGTCGGCCTCGTCGAGCCGCGCGTGATCGTCGCCGACGCCAAGCGCGCCGCCCTGCTGGAGAACGGCTCCGTGCCGCTGCTCCGCATGGAGCGGCAGGTCGGCGACCTGGTCCAGCGGTACGCAGGCGCGCCGCTGCCCGCCGTGGAAGTGGCCGAGGACGACCCCGCGATCGTCCTGTTCACCAGCGGGACGTCCGGCCGCCCCAAGGGAGCCGTCCACTCGCACCGCAACGTGTGCTCGGTCGTCGAGTACCACCGCATGAACGACGCCCTCGCCGCGGCACTCCGCGATCCGGTCGACCCGCAGGACCGGCGATACCTGCTGGCGCTGCCCCTGTTCCACATCGCCAGCCTGCACAACCTGGCGGTGCCGAGGCTCGCGACCGGCAGCACGGTCGTCATGCACCAGGGCGCTTTCGACGTGGACGCGGTGCTCGGCCTGGTGGCGCGGGAGCGGGTGACCAACTGGGGCGCGGTGCCGACCCAGGCCCACCGGTTGCTGGAGCACGGCGACGTGTCGAAGTACGACCTCTCGGCCCTCACTGCGTTCTCGCTCGCCTCCGCGCCGTCGTCCACGGCGTTCAAGCAGCGCCTGCGGGAGAAGCTACCCTTTGCGGAGAAGTCCCTTGTGGACAGCTACGGGATGACCGAGACCTGCACGGCGCTCACCGCCGCGAGCCCGGTGGACCTCGCCGAGGCGCCGGGCACCCTCGGCCGGCCGATCGTCGGCGTCCAGCTCGAGATCCGCGACCCGCTCGGAATCCCCTTGCCGGACGGCGAGGAGGGCGAGGTGTGCGTCCGCAGCGCCTACAACATGCTCGGCTACTGGAACGACCCGAAGGCGACGGGCGACACCATCCGGGAGGACCGGTGGCTGCGCACCGGCGACATCGGGGTGGTCGAGCGGGGCAGGCTCCGGCTCAGCAGCCGGCGCTCGGACCTGATCATCCGCGGCGGGGAGAACGTCTACCCGGCGGAGATCGAGGGCGTCCTCGCCGAGCACCCGGAGGTCCAGGAGTGCGCCGTGCTGGGCGTCCCGCACGCCAACCTCGGCCAGGAGGTGTTCGCGGTGGTGGTCACGGATCCCGGCAGCGGGCTCACCGAGGAGGAGCTGCGCGACCACGCCCGGGACCAGCTGGCCTACTTCAAGGTGCCGTCGCGCTGGCGGATCACCCACGACCGGCTGCCGCGCAACGCCACGGGCAAGGTGATCCGAACCGCGGTCCGCGAGGACGTCTAGCCCGGCGGAGCGCGAAGTCCCGGCCGTTCGCTCCGGCTGAACGACCGGGGCCTTCGCACCCGGATTTCCCTGGGCTCGCGCGCTGATCGTCCGACGACGCCGGGCGTCGTCCCGAGATTCAGTTCGGCTGGCCGGCGCGAGCGTCGCGGGCGAAAGTACCGGCGAGGAGCTCGGACAGCATGCGTGCGTCCGCGCTGAACGCGATGTGCGCGTTGGGTTCCTGCGGCGTGTCCGGGCGGGTGTCGATGACCGTTCGGCCGATGGTGAGCGAGCTGGTCGTGTCCACCGCGACGGGTAGGTGCCGCGTGGTGACGACCTCGGGCCGCACGAGGTAGGCCGTGCAGAGCACGTCGTGCACCGGTGCCGCGTGCTCGATCGTCATCGCCGACGCGTAGGCGTCGATCCGGCGCCTGATGATCCGGGCGGACGCGATTCCCGCTGGGGTCGCCAGGTTTTCGAGCGCGTCGCAGTCCTCCAGCGTGATCAACGCTTGGTGGGTCGCGTCCAGCGTCACGAGGGTGAGGCGATCGAAGCCTGCCGAGAGGACGAGGGCCGCCGCTTCGGGGTCGGCCCAGACGTTGAACTCGGCGGACGCGGTCACGTTGGTGACACCGTGGCCACCGCCCATGACGACCAACTCGTCGACGGCTTCGGTCAAGGACGGGTCGATCGCGAGCGCGGTGGCGATGTTGCTCAACGGACCGACCGGGACCAAGGTGAGCCGCTCGGTGGTCGATCGCAGTGTTTCCACCAGGTACTCGACGGCTCCGGTGTCCCGAACCTCGCTGTGCGGGGCCGGAATCGGCAGCTCGCTGCCGTGCGGGTCCTGATCGGTGTCCCGTTCGAAATGCCTTCCCCCGGGGAAACCCCGGCGGGCGACGGGCCTCGACAGGCCTGCGAAGACCGGGATGTCCGGCCTCCCGATCCAGTCCAGGACCCGCAGCGTGTTGTCCGTGGTGTTCTCCAGCGGCACATTCCCGTTGACCGTGGTTATGCCCATCAGATCGAGATCGGGGTGCAGCGCGGCGAACATGATGGCGACGGCGTCGTCCGTGCCGGTGTCGACATCGAGGATGATCCTGCGGCCCATGGAGAATCCCTTCGACTCCGGTTCGCTCCGGGTCGGCGAACCAGCGCCCAGTAGATCAAGAGCGGAACGGCGCCGATCACGCCTCCCGGCGTACGACGGGATCTCCACCAGGGTTCGCCGGGTGAGCGCCTCCGCGATCTCGTGCGGGCCGGATCAAGATCAGAACTACCTCGAACTCCAAGCGCTCCAGAGCATTGCGAACACGAGGACTGTTCAAATCAAGTCGACCGGCCCGGATTGCACCTCACCCCCCGGGCGCCACTTGCGGACCACCGGTTTTCGCTGGGCACGACGCCGACCAACGGCTTAATCGGTCAAGTCCGACCTTGAACGAACCGAGCTTGAATGCACGTCGGAACGCGTCTAGAAATGACGGCACGCCGTGGTGGACCACCCGACCGAGCGGGAGTCCGATCGGGCGAATTCTCCCCACCGCTTCCTGGTGGTTTCCGGAGGGCTATGACCGACCCGCATGATGCCGATGGGTTCGCGGTGGTCGATCGCGAGCTCCTGGACGCGGTGTGGTCGTTGAACGAGGCGGTCCCCTGGTCGTTCGGCTTTGCCCATGACGAGCCGACCTGGGCGGCCGGCCTGGACGACCTGCTGGGCCTGCCCGGCGCGACCCACGACGACCTCCGCGCCCGGCTCATCGAGCTCATCCGCCCGCTGATCGCGACCGCCCGCTCCGCCCCGGCCGGGGAGGTCTTCGGGCACGAACAGCACTGCACGACGGCGACCGGGGACGAACGGCTGCTCTGTTCCCGCGCCCGCTTGGTCGGGGACGCCCGTACCGGTCGCCTGCTCGGGATCACCACCGATGTCACGCGGGCGCGGGAGGACCGGCGGGCGATGTCCGACCTGGCCGCCCGCTACCGGGTCTTCGTCGAGCACAGCCCGGACTCGATCTGGGTCCACCAAGATCGGAAGGCCGTCTACGCCAACCCCGCTACCGTCCGCATGCTCGCGGCCGAGTCCAGCGCGCAGATCGTCGGCCGCCCGATCGCCGACCTCGTCGCCGGGCACGCGATGCCGGGCGTCCAGGAGCGGCTCGCGGCGCTGACCACCCCGGGAACGGCCACGATGCCGGCCGAGGTCGAGATGCGGCGTTTCGACGGCAGCACCATCCCGGTCGAATCAGTGGCTGTGCGCATCAACTGGGCGGGCCGCCCCGCGTTCCAGATCATCCAACGGGACGTCACGGCCCACCAACCGGCCGAGGTGGTGCTGCACCACCAGGCCGCGCTGGTCCAGCACGTCAGCGACGCGATCATCGCCACCACCCGGGACGGGATGGTGACCAGCTGGAACCGGGCGGCAGCGGCCATCTACGGGCTGTCCCCCGAGCAGGCCATCGGCCGGCAGATCGGCGCGGTGGTCGGCGCGCCGCTGGATCCCGCGGAGCTGCTCGACGCCGGCGGCATCACCGAGGCTCGACACCTGCACGCCGACGGATCCGCACTGGCCATCCGCGTCTCCGCTGCGGAGATGCCGTCCGGTTTCGTCCTGGTCTGCGCCGACGAGACCGCGAGCCGACGGGCCGAGCAGGACTACGCCACCGTCGTGAACTCGCTGGACGAAGGAGTGATCGTGGCCGACGCGAAGGGGGTCGTCCTGTCCGCGAACCCCGCTGCGGCGCAGATCCTCGGCACCGCCCGGACGGAGGTGGTGGGCTCGTCCCTCGGGGACTGGCCGCTGTTCGACGAGACCGGGACGCCGATCCCGCTGGACGCTCGACCGGCGACGCAGACCCACCGCACCGGAGCCCCGGAGAACGCCCGGGTGATCGGTACCCGCCGAGGCGATGGACGCAGCGTGTGGCTCTCGGTGACCTCGCGGTCGCTCACCCCGGACAGCGACGCGCCGCACCCGGTCGTCCTCTCGTTCACCGACATCACCGAGTCCCGGGCGATCCGGGAGCGGCTGGAGCGGGAGGCCACGCACGACCCGCTGACCGGCCTGGCCAACCGCACCCTGGTGCTCCGGTGCCTCGATTCCGCGTTGCGATCCACCCGCCCCGCCGGGGTGCTGTTCATCGACCTGGACGAGTTCAAGGTCATCAACGACTCGCTGGGGCACGGTGTCGGCGACGAGGTGCTGCGCGTCGTGGGCGAGCGGCTGCAGCAACTGGTGGGCGAGGGCGAAGTGGTCGGCCGGCTCGGCGGTGACGAGTTCGTCGTCATCGCCCGCGCCGAGGACGATCGCAGGAAGCTCCTCTTGCTCGCCGAGGAGCTGCGCCGGAACATCGCCGATCCGATCAACGTGGAGGGCCGGAAGCTGCGCGTCGACGCCAGCATCGGGATCGTGCTGGCGCCCTCCGGTGACCCGAGGACGGCCGCGGATGCGCTCCGCGACGCCGATGTGGCCATGTACCACGCCAAAACGCTCGGCCGCGGGCGGACCGCGTTCTTCGACGTGCGACTGCGCGAACGCATGCAGCGCCACCTCCTCCTGCAGCAGGACCTCCGCGAAGCGGCGCAGAAGGACCAGCTCTGGATGGCCTACCAGCCCATCATCGATCTGGGCACCGGACGGACTGTCGCCGTGGAAGGACTGCTGCGGTGGACGCACCCGTTGTACGGCACGGTGTCGCCGGCGGAGTTCATCCCGCTGGCCGAGGAAAGCGACGTCATCCACGGAATCGGCGCCCACATGCTGCGCATGGCCAGCCGTGAACTAGCGGCCTACCGCGCCCGGCACCAGCTCGATCTCCGGCTCAAGGTGAACCTCTCCGCACGCCAGCTCGACGACCCCCACCTGCACAACGACGTGCACGAAGCCCTCACCGAAGCGGGGCTGCCGGCCGGCGCCGTCTGCCTGGAGGTCACCGAAAGCGCCCTCATGCACGACCCGACGGCGGCGGCGCAGGTGCTCAGCAACCTGCGCCGGCTCGGGGTGAGGCTGGCGATCGACGATTTCGGGACGGGCTACTCCTCACTCGCCCAGCTCCAACGACTCCCCCTGGACACGCTCAAGATCGACCGCTCGTTCATCACCGGGGTGGACGAGAACCCCGACTCCGAAGCGATCGTCAGCAGCATCATCGCGATGGCGCACGCGGTAAAGCTCACGGTGGTGGCGGAAGGCGTCGAAACGGCGGGGCAACTGGACCTCCTCCGCCGTCTCGGGTGCGACCAAGCCCAGGGCTTCTACATCGGCAGACCGACGCCCGCCGACCGACTCCCCGGAAACCACTGGCCGTCGTAACCGGCGCACGAGCCCGACCATCGAAGGCCCCCGTGCTGGACAGGGTCGTCCCAGGACGGCTCCGGGCACGCTCCCCGCCGCTCCAGGTGGCCACATCTCGGACGTGCCCGCACCGGTCGGAAGCCCTTCGGGTTCGGGTCAGCGTGGTCGCGGCAGGTGCTTCGCCACGAACAGGCCTTCGGCCGACACGCAGACCTCGCCCCGCGCCGTGATCGCGCCCGCCGTGCGGATCTTGCGCCCGTCGACCGCGACCTGCTCGCCGGTGACGGTCAGCGGCTCGAACAACGGGGTCGGCCGGTGGTAGCGCAGCGTGAGCTCCGCCGTCATCCCCGACTGACCCGCCCAGTGGTTCGCCACGCCGAGGGTGTGGTCGAGCAAGAGCGCCGAGAGCCCGCCGTGCACGTGCCCGGGCGGCCCCTGATACGGCAGGCCCAGCGCCACCACCCCCTCGACCGAGCCGTCGTCCTTCCCGGTCAGGTGCAGCGGCGGCGCGATCGCGTTCTCGGGGCCGGTCACGGGGTCGTGGCGGGTGATGCCCTCCCCCGACCACATGTCCACCATCCGCTGGTCCATCGCGGGCGCGTGCTCGTCGAGGTGGTCCGCGACGGCGTTGAGCCGGTCCGCGACCTCCTTCATCTCCGCCGCCGATCCGTCCCCGGCGTGCAGCAGCGACGCGATCACCCGGCGGGCCGCCGACACCGCGGCGTCGACGCCCTCGTTGCGGGGCGCGGCGGTCAGCTCCAGCGGCTGTTTCTGCGCGGCGGTCACGACGCCACCTCCGCGGTGGCGTGGGTCAGCACGGGCGCGTCGTCGCGGTCGGGGCACGTCGAGCGCAGCACCAGTCGCCCGCCGTCGCGCCACACCGCGGTCCGGATGGTCTCCCCCGGCAGCAGCGTGCCGGCGAATCGCACCTCGAACGCGTGCAGCCGGGCGGCGTCGCCGTCGAGCAGCCCGTCGACGATCGCCTTGGCGACCAGCCCGTACGAGGCCAGACCGTGCAGGATGGGCCGGTCGAAACCGGCCGTGCGGGCGAAGCCGGGATCGGCGTGGAGCGGATTCATGTCGCCGTTGAGCCGGTAGATCAGCGCCTGGGCGGGCGTCGTGGGCGACTCCAGCACGACATCCGGTTCGCGCTCCGGCAGTGCGGCCGCGACGTCCGGTCCCGGTGCTCCGCCGAACCCGCCCTCGCCGCGCGCCCAGATCTGCATGGTCGTCGTCCACAGCGCCGCGCCGTCGCCGTCCGCCGCGGTCGATTCGAGCACGATCACCGCCGCCTTGCCCTTGTCCCACACGTCCGCGACGCGGCTGGTGATGGTGGCCGTGCCGGACGCGGGCAGCGGCCGGTGCACGCGCAGCGACTGGCCCGCGTGCAGGATCTTGCGGAGGTCGATGTCGATCCCGGGCAGCGCCAGGCCCGGCGCGGCGCGGTCGCCCGCGGAGATCCCCTGCCCCGCCACCATCGCGAAGGTCGGCAGCACCTGGAGGCCGCCCTCGTAGGTGTAGGGCAGCTCCGGCTCGGTGTCGGCGCGGGCGCCGGCGCCGAGCGAGAGGTGGTAGAGCAGCACGTCCCGCCGCGTCCACGAGATCTCGCGGTTCGCGGGCCGGGCGTTCAGCGCCTCGTCGAGGTCGATCGCCATTCTTGCGTTTCTCCTGTGTGCGTCAGATCAGGACTTGGGGCGGGGCTCTGGGTCGCGCGGGAGCCCCAGCAGCCGCTCGCCGACGATGTTGAGCTGGACCTCGGTGGTGCCGCCCGCGATCGACAGGCATCGGGTGTTGAGGAACTTCCAGGTCGCGCCGGGGGAATCCGCGGACGGCCGCTGGCCGTTGAGCAGCGCCGCGGGACCCTGCCACTCCACCGCGGTCTCCCACACCTGCTGGATGTGCTCCACGCCGAGGAGCTTGGCGATCGACGACTCCGATCCCGGCTGCTGCCCGCTGAGCGAGCGGATCGTCTGGCGGAGACCGAGCAAGGCGCCCGCCTGGGCGTCGGAGAGGATCTGCCCCAGCACCGCGAGGCGGTGGTCGTCGGCTTCCGCCGCCGCCAGTTCGAGCAGCGCTTCGCCGCCCGTGCCCAGCGACGAGTCGTGCGAGAGCGCGACGCGCTCGTTGGCCAGGGTGGTGCGGGCGAGCTTCCAGCCGTCGCCGGGCTCGGCGACCAGCATGTCGTCGGGCACGAAGACGTCGTCCAGGAACACCTCGTTGAACAGGGCATCGCCGGTCAGCTCGCGCAGCGGCCTGATGGTGATGCCCGGGGCGTCCATGTTCAGCAGGAAGTACGACAGTCCCTTGTGCTTGGCCGCGTCCGGGTCGGTCCGGGCGAGGAGGATGCCGTAGTGCGCCTCGCGGGCCATGGAGGTCCACACCTTCTGGCCGTTGATCTTCCAGCCGTCATCGACCTTCTCCGCCCTGGTGGACAGGCCGGCCAGGTCGGATCCCGCGCCCGGCTCGGAGAACAGCTGGCACCAGGTGATGTCCCCGCGGAGCGTCGCTGGGAGGAACCGGCGCTGCTGCTCCTCGTCGCCGTGCTGGATCAGGGTCGGGACCACCCAGTTCCCGATCACCATGTCGTGGGCGCGCACCTGCGCGGCCCGCATCTCCTCCGCGATGGTGAGCTGCTCGACGGCGTCGGCGCCCCGGCCCCACGGCTTCGGCAGGTGCGGCGCGGTGTACCCGTGCTCGGCGAGGTAGGCGATGCGCTCCCCGCCCTGCAGGGCGGCCGCCTCGGCGAGCTCTGCGCGCACCACCGCCCGGATCTCCTCCGCCTCCGGTGGCAGGTCCACCGAAACCGCGCGGCGGGTGCCGTCCAGCGCCAGGCGCGCCACCCGCTGGTGCCAGTGGCCGGTCGCTCCCAGGAGCAATCTCGACGTCTGGGCGCGGCGCAGGTAGAGACCGGCGTCGTGCTCCCAGGTGAACCCGATGCCGCCGAGCACCTGGATGCAGTCCTTCGCGGTGCTGAACCCGGCCTCGATGCCGGTGGCTCCCGCGACGGCGACGGCGAGCTCAACCTCGTCGGCGGCGTCCTGCGCGTCTTGCGCGCGGGCGGCGTCCCAGGCGCAGGCCCGGGCGGCCTCGGTGCGGGCCAGCATGCGGGCGCAGCGGTGCTTGACGCCCTGGAACTGCCCGATCGGCCGGCCGAACTGCTCCCGCACCCGGGCGTACTCGGCGGCGGTCGTGGTGCACCAGTCGGCGATGCCGCACGCCTCCGCCGCGAAGAGCGTGGCGGCGAGGTCGTGCGGCCGGTGCGGCGGGACGTCGAGGACATCCTCGGCGGGCACCTGCGCGCGGGAGACCGCGACCTCGGCGAGCCGCCTGGTGAGGTCGTGGCTCGGCACCTCGGCGACCTCGACCGCGGAGCGCGGCAGCACCACCCACGCCTGCGCCCCCTCCAGCGCTACGCGAAGGACGAGCACGTCCGCGAGGTGCGCGCCGAGCACCGGCTTGGCGGTCCCGGAGACGAGGAGACCGCCGTCCGCGGCGCGCTCGGCGGTGAACCCGTCGCCGAGGGCGAGCGCGCCGGTCGCCGTTCCGTCCGCGAGCGCCGGGAGGTGCGCCTGGTGCCCCGCCTCGCGCAGCACCGCGCTGGTGAGCGCGGTCGTCAGGAAGGGACCGGGCGCCATGCAGCGGCCGAGTTCTTCGAGGACGACCGCGAGTTCGAGCAGCCCGTAACCGGCGCCGCCGACGGCCTCCGGCAGGTGCAGCCCGAGCAGGCCCTGCGCGGCCAGCTGCTTCCAGAAGGGCGGCAGCTGCTCCGCGTCGGCATCGACCGCCGCGCGCACCTCGGTCTCGGTGATGTGCCGGCCGGCGAAGGCTCGCACGGAGTCCCGCAGGTCGCGGTGCTCCTCGCTCAACCCCAGAGTTCCTCGTGTCATCTCAGATCCGTTCGACGATGGTGGCCGTGGCGTGCGCGCCGCCGGCGCACATGGTGATCAGCGCGGTGGAGCGGTCGCTGCGTTCGAGTTCGTGGACGGCCTGGGTGATCAGCCGGGCGCCCGTGGAGCCGACGGCGTGCCCGAGCGCGATCGCGCCGCCGTTGACGTTGACCTTGTCCATGTCGGCCCGGTGCACCTGGGCCCACGACAGCACGACCGACGCGAAGGCCTCGTTGATCTCCACCAGGTCGATGTCGCCGAGCGCCATGCCCGCCTTCTCCAGCACGTGCGCCGTGGCGTGCACGGGGCCGTCGAGGTGGAAGTACGGGTCGGAGCCCACCATCCCGGAGGCGACGATCCGGGCCCGCGGCCGCAGGCCCTCCGCCTCGGCCCGCTCCCGGCTCATCAGCAGCACGGCCGCCGCCCCGTCGCTGATCTGCGAGGAGTTGCCCGCGGTGTGGATGCCGTCGGTGATCACCGGCTTGAGCTTGGCAAGGCCCTCGGTCGTGGTCTCGCGCAGCCCCTGGTCCCGGGTCACCAGGGCGGTTTCCCCGGTGGGGCCGTCCTCGGTCAGGACCGGCGCGTCGACGGGGATGATCTGGCCGTCGAAGCGCCCCTCGGACCAGGCGACCGCCGCCTTCTGCTGGGAGGCCGCGCCGAGCGCGCCGGCGTCGGCGCGGGTGATGCCGCGGTTGCGGGCGATCCGCTCGGCGGCGGTGAACTGGTCGGGCATGTCGATCGACCAGGAGTCCGGCACCGGGATGCCGGTGCCCGGCGCCAGGGCCGCGCCGAGGAAGACGCGGCTCATCGCCTCGACGCCGCAGGCGATCCCGGTGTCGATGGCGCCACTGGCGATCAACCCGGCGATCAGGTGCACGGCCTGCTGGGACGAGCCGCAGGCGCAGTCGATGCTGGTGCACGCGGTGGTGTGCGGCAGGCCGGCGTGCAGCCAGGCGTTCCGTGTGACGTTGTTGGACTGCTCCCCCACCTGCGTCACGCAGCCGCCGACGACCTGGCCGACCTTCGCCGGGTCCAGGCCGGCCCGGTCGAGCACGCCCCGCTGGGCGAGGCCGAGGAGTTCGGCGGGATGCAGCCCGGACAGGGCTCCGTAGCGCTTGCCGACCGGCGTTCGACCGGCCTCGACGATGACGGCCTCGGGCATCTGGCTTCTCCATCCGGATGCGGGACGACGCGCCCCGCATCCCTAGAATTCATTATCTATCCGCATTGAAACACCACCACAGCGAGAGCGGACCGCTTCAGGCTCGCTCAGTGGGACTGGGGCGCGCTCGCTAGAAGAATGAATACTAGTTTTCGGCCCGGGACCGGGCACGGCCGTGCCAGGACCGTCGGATGCAGGACAAGGAGCACGCGATGAGCGACAGCACTCCGGAGGGCCGCACCGCGGTCGTGACCGGCGCCGGCGCAGGGCTCGGGCGCGCGGAAGCGCTCGCGCTCGCGGCCCACGGGGCCAACGTGGTCGTGAACGACATGGGCCCGGCCGCCGAGGACGTCGTGAACGAGATCAAGTCCGCGGGCGGCGACGCGGTGGCGGTGACCGGCGACGTGGGCGACTGGTCCACCGGCGACCGGCTGGTCGAGGCGGCCGTGGACATCTTCGGCGGCCTGGACGTCGTGGTGAACAACGCGGGCGTCCTGCGGGACACGATGATCTTCAACCTCACCGAGCGCGACTGGGACGACGTCATCCACGTCCACCTCAAGGGCCACGCGGCCGTCTCGCGCGCCGCGGCGGTGCACTGGCGCAACGCCAGCAAGGCGGCGGGCGGGCCCGTCTACGGCCGCATCGTAAACACCACGTCGGAGGCGTTCCTGTTCGGCGCCGCGGGCCAGCCGAACTATTCGGCGGCGAAGGCCGGCATCACCGCGCTGACCCTGTCCAGCGCGCAGGGGCTGTCGCGGTACGGGGTTCGCACCAACGCGATCTGCCCACGGGCGCGGACCGGGATGACGGCCCACGTGTTCAGCGACGACCCGAACGGAGGCGACCTGGACATCCTGGCGCCGGAGCGGGTGGGCGCGTTCGTGGCCTACCTGGCCTCGCCGGCGGCGGACGAGATCAACGGCCAGGTCTTCGTGGTCTACGGCGACATGGTCGCACTGCTGGCCGCGCCCACGGTGGAGCGGAAGTTCACGGCGGCGGCGGGCGCCTTCAGCGTCGCGGAGCTCAACGACCAGCTCACGCCGTACTTCGAGGGCCGGAGCCCGTACCAGACCTACGCGGCCTACAGCGTCGCGGAGCTGGACACCACGGGAGTGCAGAACATCGCGCCCCAGAAGAAGTAACCGCCCCGACCTGATCCGCAATTTCCATTGAAATCGAAGGTCCAACTTCAATGGAAATTGCGGACCGAAGACGGAACCCGGGCCACCCGAGGGGATCAAGCCGGTGGTCCAGGGTCGGCCGGTGGCCCGGGATCGGCCGATCGCCCGGGATCGGCCGTTGATCCAGGGTCGGCCGGTGGTCCCGCCCGACCTGGTCCGCAATTTCCATTGAAATCGAAGGTTCGATTTCAATGGAAATTGCGGGAACGAGGTCGGGAGTTCGGTCCGCCGGGCGAGGTGCGGGGAGGGATGAGCGGAGGGGTCAGTCTTCCAGGGCAGCGGGTTTCGGTGCGTTCGAGCGGGCCGCTAGGAGGAGGCCGCAGGCGAGCCGGATCTCCACCTCGACGTCCGCCATCGAGATCCGGCCGTTGAGCGCCGAGCTCAGCATTCCGTACCAGCACTCGATGACGAGGCTCACGAGGCGGACGTCGCGGGCCGTCGGGCTCTCGATGCCGAGCATCCGGAACACCGCCTCGTTCATCATCTTGTCGATGCGGATGGCTTCGTTCACCGTCGCCGCGTTGGCCTGGACGTTGGACTGCATCATCGCGCTGGCCAGCAACGGCTTGCTCAGCAGCTGGCGGGTGGACCGCAGCAGCAGTTCGCACACGGCGTCCACCGGGTCCTGATCCGCGCGCGGCGGCCGCGCCAGCTTGTCCAGCTGCTCGACCTGTTCCGCCATGACGGCGGTGAACAGGTGCGTCTTCGAGGGGAAGTAGCGGTAGAGCGTGGCGATCGCGACGCCTGCTTCCTTGGCCACGTCATGCATCTGCACGCGGTCGAGCCCTCGCTCGGCCGCGAGGCCTGCGGCGGCGCGCAGGATCCGGCGCTGGCGCGCCTTCTGCTCCTGCGAGCTCGGCTCCGCGGCCGGCCGGGCCTCGGCGATTCTCGGCACGTGTCCCCCCTCGGTTGATCCGCATCGACATCTGATTGTGCGGGTTCGCCTCGTGGCCGTCTCCGCCAACGTACCGCTCACCGGGACGGGCGGGCCCCGTACCACGGGCTTCCGCCTTGCCCGCCGGCGATCGGATCAGCGCGGAGGACGCGACCACGGTCGCCGAACGGCAGGAGGCGGTCGTGGCGCATTCTCCCGCGCTGGTCTCCTTGCCGGAGGAAGACCATCGAGTTCGACTCGGAGGCAGGCGATCAGACCAGCGTGTCCTCGACGGGGAGGCTGAACGCGCCCATGCCGTACAGCGCCAGGGCGCGCTGCGGGTCGTTGGCGACGTGCGTGCTACCCGCGTGCGCGTCGCGCCAGGCCCGTTCGATGGGATTCCCCCGGCGCAGCGAGTTCCCGCCCGCGCTCTGGAACAGCAGGTCGATCGCCACCAACGCGCGCTCGGTGGCGCGCACCTGGTCCCGGCGGGCGCGCAGCCGCAGCTCCATCGGGATCTCCGCGTCCCGGACCGCGTGGTCGTAGAGGTCGGTCATGTTGCGGTCCAGCTGCAGCACCGCCGCGTCGATCTCGGACGCCGCCCGCGCCACTGCCACCTGCGCGCCCTGGTCCTCCACGAACCGGCCGCCGCCGAGGCTCAGCCGCACCCGGTCGCGCATGGCCGACACGTAGGTCTCGTAGCAGCCCGACACGACTCCCACGACGGGTGCGGCGACGGCGGTCGTGAACACCGCGCCGAACGGCAGCGCGAACAGCGGGCCCGGGTTCACCGCCCGGCCGGGGGCGCGCAGCTGCGACACGTCGTAGTTGCGGACGATCCGGTGCGCGGGCACGAACGCCTTGTCCACGACGATGTCGTTGCTCCCGGTGCCGCGCAGCCCCACCGGATCCCACACGTCCAGCACCCGGAAGTCCGCGCGCGGCACCAGGACGCTGAGGAAGTCGACCGGCCGCCCCTCCTCGCCGACGACCAGCCCGCCGAGCAGCGCCCAGCTCGCGTGGTCGCATCCGGACGCGAAGCCCCACCGGCCGCTGAGCAGGTAACCGCCCTCGACCGCGGTCAGGCGGCCGATGGGCGCGTACGACGAGCAGATCAGCACGTCCGGGCCGCCCGCCCAGACCTCGTCCTGGGCTTCGCAGGGAAACAGGCCGACGTGCCAGGGATGCACGCCGAGGATCGAGAGCACCCAGCCGCTGGAACCGCACACTGTGGACACTTCCCGGACCACCTCGTAGAAGCGCACGGGATCGCTTTCCAGGCCGCCGTAGCGCTTCGGCTGCAGCATCCGGAACGCGCCGGCCGACACCAGGTCGGCCACCGTCTCCGCCGGCAACCGCCGGTCCTCCTCCGCTGTCCGGGTCCGCTTCTCGATCGCCGGCAGGACGTCGCGGACCCGCTCCAGCACCTCGTCGGTCATGCTCGTCCTCCCGTTGCGGCATCGGGGTTCCCCATCGTGCGGCCTGCCGTCGGCAGCGGTCTCCGGAAGGTACCGGTGAGTGGGATCACCGGCGGTTCCGGTGGCCGCCTCCGCCTACCTTCGCGGTGACCCACTGCTCACGGGAAGGGATGACGAGCATGACCGCTGTGGAGGAGGTCCGGCAGATCGAGGTGGACGAGGCGCCCACCCGGTTCGCACGCGGCTGGCACTGCCTCGGGCTCGCCAAGGACTTCAAGGACGGCGAGCCGCACACGGTGCAGGCGTTCGGCCAGAAACTGGTGGTCTGGGCCGATTCCCACGGCGAGCTGAACGTGCTCGACGCGTACTGCAGGCACATGGGCGGCGACCTGTCGCAGGGCTCGGTCAAGGGCGACGAGATCGCCTGCCCGTTCCACGACTGGCGGTGGGGCGGCGACGGCAAGTGCAAGAGCATCCCCTACGCGCGCCGGGTTCCGCTGCGCGCGCGGACGGTGGCGTGGCCGACCCTGGAGCAGGCCGGGATGTTCTTCGTGTGGAACGACCCCGAGGGCAATCCGCCGCCCGCAGACGTGACCATCCCGCGCATCGAAGGCGCCACCAGCGACGAGTGGACCGACTGGCAGTGGTACTCGGTCACCATCGAGAACGCGCACTGCCGCGAGATCGTGGACAACGTGGTGGACATGGCGCACTTCTTCTACGTCCACTACTCGTTCCCGACGTACTTCAAGAACATCTTCGAGGGCCACACCGCGACCCAGATCCAGAACGGCGTCGGGCGGGAGGACGCCCGCCCGCAGGAGTCCGGCAGCGGCGCGCCCCGCATGCTCGGCAACACGTCGGTGGCCGCCTACCACGGCCCGTCGTTCATGATCGACGACCTGACGTACCACTACAGCGACGGCGACGTCGAGTCGGTGCTGATCAACTGCCACTACCCGGTCACCGCGAACTCCTTCGTGCTGCAGTACGGGATCATCGTCAAGCGCTCCGACCGGATGCGCGGCGAGGACGCGGACGAGATGGCCCGCAAGATGGGCGACTTCATCAAGATCGGCTTCGAGCAGGACGTGCAGATCTGGAAGAACAAGACCCGCATCGACAACCCGCTGCTGTGCGAGGAGGACGGCCCGGTCTACCAGCTGCGCCGGTGGTACGAGCAGTTCTACGTCGACGTCGCGGACGTGACGCCCGAGATGGTGGAGCGGTTCGAGTTCGAGATCGACACCACCCGGCCCAACGAGGCCTGGCGCCGCGAGGTCGAGGAGAACCTGGCCCGCAAGGCGCAGGTGATCTGATGGCGGTGCGCACAGACGGCCGGCTCGCCGATTCGCCCATGCAGTCCGTGCAGTGCGGCGCCTGCGGCGGCCGCGTCGAGGTCCGCAAGAGCAGCTGGGACCAGACCAGCATCCAGTGGCACGAAGACGCCGTCCGGGCCTGCGCGGAGCGCCGCGACGCACAGCCGGGCTCCGGGCCGAACGGCCGGTTCTTCAGCGGCTGCAAGGCATTGCGGGATTCCGTGTGCGCAGCGGCGGCCCGCGGCGAGATCGCGATCCAGGCGGAGGACTGAGTGCTCGACACCACGAAGTACGGACCATGGGCGGTCATCGCGGGCGGATCCGAAGGCGTGGGCGCCTCGTTCGCCCACCGGCTCGCCGACGCCGGGATCAACCCGGTGCTGATCGCGCGGAAACCGGGGCCGCTGGAGGCCACCGCCGATGCGGTGCGGGCCAAGGGCGTGCAGGTGCGCGCCTTGGAGCTCGACCTGCTCGACCCGGATGCACTGCGGGCCATCAGGGACGTCACCGACGACCTCGACGTCGGTCTGCTGATCTTCAACGCGGGCGCCAACACCTATGGCCACGAGTTCGTCACGGGCGACCTCGACCGCGTGCGCGGCGTGATCGACCTGAACATCACCGCACAGCTCGCGCTCACCCACCACTTCGGCGCGCTGCTGAAGGAGCGGGGCCGTGGCGGGGTGGTCCTGGTCGGCTCGATGGCGGGCTACCTGGGCCAGGCGCAGATCAGCGTCTACTCGGCGGTGAAGGCGTTCTCCCGGGTGTTCGCCGAGGGCCTGTGGCTCGAACTGCGGGAGCACGGCGTGGACGTCCTGGAGCTGGTGCTCGGCGTGACCCGGACACCGGCGATGGAGCGCGCCGGACTCAACTTCGACATCCCGGGCCTCAACGTCGCGGAATCCGACGACGTGGCCCGGGAAGGGCTCGAACAGCTGCCGCACGGCCCGGTGTGGGTGGCGGGCGGCAACGCCGAGGCGGCGGAGAAGCGCAGCGGCCCCAACCGGGCGGAGCTCGCACTGGGCGCCCGCGAGGCGTCGAAACGCCTGCTACCACCCGAAGCGAAGGCCTGACGCGGCACGGATCACCGCAGCCCAGGGCCTGCCGAGCACCTGGACCGCGGTTTCCCGCGTCGCTCGGGCGGATCGCCGGCAATGTCCTCAATGGACCGCGGTTGTGGGGCGCGCAAGAGCCGCGAACCAGGGCTCCATGATCCGGTCGACTCCGGCCAGCAAGCCCGATGGCTACCTTCTCGGCTCGTACCGCATCGCCACTGCCCCCGAGCCGAGCTCCAGCCGACTGACGAGCTTCAGGTCGACATGCTTCGACAGTCCCGCGAACAACGTCGGCCCGTGGCCCGCGAGCCTGGGATGCACCACGAACTCGTACTCATCGATCAATCCCAGCTCCGTCAACGCCAGTGGGAGCTTCACGCCTCCTACGAGCAGTCCCTTGCCCGACTCCTGCTTGAGGCGCTGAACGGCCTCGCCCAGATCCCCGCGCACGAGTTCCGCGTTCCAATCGACCTGCTCCAGGGTGCTCGACACGACGTACTTCTTCGCCGCGTTGATCGTCTGGGCGAAGGGATCCACCCCATCAGGTCCCGCTCCCGTCGGCTCCGGCTGCCGCCACGCCGATTCCATCATTTCGTAAGTCACCCGGCCGAAGAGGAGGGCATCGGCCTGGTCGAGATTCCCGGCGTGGTGACGATGCAAGTCTTCGTCCGCGGGGATTGCACGATGATCGCAGCACCCGTCCAATGTGACGTTGATGGAGTACCGGAGAGGTCGCATCTCGCAAGAGTACTGCCGATGGGGTGCACGACGGACCTGTTCGCCTCGCTGAACGTGGGCTCCGGGGAGCGACATACCACTAGCGGGGTCGTGAGTGCTGAGACTGGTAAGAACCGGTTTCAGCACTCACGAGACCCACCTGCTCACCGCTCGAAACGCCCGGCCTTGACGGCCCGCAGGAAACCAGCGACATCGACGTCCAGACGCGGCCCCTCCGGATCCTTCGAGTCCCGGATCAACCCGAGCGGGCTGGATAACTCGACGCAGTGCGTTTCTTGGCCGCTGTAGCTGCTCTTGCGCCACTGGGTTTGCTTGATCATCCGCTTGCCTCCAACTCTCGGACCACATCGAGGACGAACGCTGATGAATCTTCGGGACTGATCGCGGCGCGGCGAATCGCTGCCGATGCGCGCCGGTAGGTCACCACGTCGTCGTCTTCGTAGAGGAACACCGACGACCGGTGGTTCTCGATCGCGATGATCGCCGGCGACTCCTCGAAACCGTAGATGACGAACGGCCCCATCAAGCCGGGATGCCATCCGCCACCGGTCGGCACGATCTGGATCGTCGTCCCGTTCTTCCCGTTGAGCTCCACCAACCTGCGAAGCTGCTCGCTGAGAACTGCCTTCCCACCGATGCACTGACGAAGCGCGGGCTCGCCGATCAGCACGGTGTGATCAACTGATCGATCATCGCGTTGCGCCAGTTGGTCCTGGCGGTCGAGTCGGAGCTTTACGCGCGTCTCGACCACGTGCGGCGCCAAGGCATCGTCATCACCGATGATGGCCTTCGCATACTCGTAGGTTTGAAGGAGTCCGGATACGACGAGCGGGCACCAGTCGACGATCTCGATGGCAGTTCGTTCGCATTCGACGATGCCTGCCAGCTGCTCCGAGGCACCACCGGCGAGCCAGTTCGACTCACGTGCATTGCGAGCCAGGTCGAGGATCTGCCGTCGCCGTTTGCCGGTCACACCGAGCACGGCGAGAAACGCGGAGACGTCATCGGTAGTCGGCACTCGCTTGCCCGTCTGCCACTGCGAGATCGTGCTGTGGGACTTGTCGAGCAGGCGCCCGGCCTGCCGCGCTGTCAGATCGGAGTCGTCGAGCGCGCCCCGCAATGCGGCGGCTAGCGCGCGAGTTCGCGGTGTACCAGCGGTGTCGCCCACGTTCCACAGCTTACGGCGTTCTTGAGCCATTTCGGATACCACCCAAAAGGTTGAGGGCAACGAGCTTGCGGTCTCAGCCCGTGACCAGGAATTAATTGACCTGGGTGGTTCGTGACCGGTTGCGAAGCGATCACGGCCCAATGTAGCCGAAGAACGTCGTGGAGGTGGTTTCGTTGGTGTTGGAAGGTGTGGCCTCGGTGGTTGCCTTCGCCTGGATTGCGGGCGTTGGACACGCACCTCGTGCTTCGGCCCGGCGGCTCTGGCGAGTGCGGGGCCGAGGTGATGTGGGCCGCCGTCGGGCATCCGACCACGACCCGGCCGCGCTGCTCGGTTTGCGTGCGGATCGCGGAAGCAGGCAAGCACGCCTCGAATCCAGCACGATCCGGCGCGGCGGTGCGGCACTTGCGGAAACAGCAGTGCATCAAGCGAGAACGGTGATCTGACCACATCGGACGGTGACAAGGTAGGCGTCATGTTCTGGTTGCAGCTGGGCACGCTCATCGCGTTCAACGTCGTCATCTTCGCGATGCTGCTCATCCCGGCGTCGAACCCGCAGCACGGCGATGCGGGCGAGGACGCCTACGGCGTTTGGCAGCTCATCCAGGACATCGAGACCGAACGCGAAGCCGAGTACACCGGCCGCCACCGCCTCGGCGCTCCACCTGAAGGCGCCTCGTCGAGAGCCGCCTGACCCTGACCGGATCGGCGCGCACCTCCCCGACCCCAGCGCGCCGATCCTCCCGGTAGCCGGGCTTGCCCCCGACCCCGCCCGGCTACCGGGCACCGCAGCCTCGTGAGTGTTCGTTCCGGTTCTTACCGGCGCGAACACTCACGAGGACTGGAGCCCTCGGCGCTCACCGGGGAGGAGAAGCCGTGTCAGAAGGTGAGGAGGGTCTTGATGGCGCGGCGTTCGTCCATCGCCCGGTAGCCCTCGGCCGCCTTCTCCAGCGGGAGGGTGAGGTCGAAGACCTTGCCGGGATCGATCTCCCGGCGCCAGATCAGGTCGATCAGCTCCGGCAAGTACTGGCGCACCGGGGCCGGACCGCCGTGCAGGTGCACGTGGGAGAAGAACAACTCGTCACCGGGCAGCGCGACGTCGTGGGCGACGCCGACGTAGCCGACGTGCCCGCCCGGCCGGGCGGAGCGGATGGCCTGCATCATCGACTCCTGGGTGCCGACCGCCTCGACCACGCTGTGCGCGCCCAGCCCGCCGGTCAGCTCCTTGATCCTGGCCACGCCTTCGTCACCGCGTTCTTCGACGATGTCGGTGGCGCCGAACTCGCGGGCGAGCTCCTGGCGGGATTCGTGGCGGCTCATCGCGATGATCCGCTCCGCGCCGAGCTGCTTCGCGGCCAGCACCGCGAGCAGCCCCACCGCCCCGTCACCGACGACCGCGACCGTCTTGCCCGGGCCCGCCTCGGCTGCCACCGCGCCGAACCAGCCGGTGCCGAGCACGTCGGAGGCGGTGAGCAGGCTCGGGATCAGATCCGCCGGCGGCAGCTCCGGGGTGGCGACGAGCGTGCCGTCGGCGAGCGGAACGCGCAGCAGCTGCGCCTGGGTCCCGATGGAGCCCATGACCACCCGGTGGACGCACGAGCTCTGGTAACCGGCCTGGCACACCTCGCAGGTGTTGTCGGAGGCGAAGAACGAGCCGACCACGAAATGACCCGGCTTGATGTTCTCGACGTCGCCGCCGACCTCTTCGACGATGCCGACGTACTCGTGGCCCATCGGCGTCGGGCCGCTGATCTGCTCGATTCCCCGGTACGGCCACAGGTCCGAGCCGCACACGCACGCCGCGGACAGGCGGATGATCGCGTCGGTCGGTTGCAGGATCTTCGGGTCTTCCCGCTCTTCCACCCGAACATCACCGGGGGCGTGCATCACAGCACCAAGCATGATTTTCTCCTCGTGCGAACAACTTCTGCGGATAACCGGCATTTCCGGGTCAACTCACCGCAGCAGGAACAGGTGTGTCGTCTTCGCGTTCATGACGGCCTCCGGGCGCGCGCCGAGTTGTGGCAGCCGCGAGCAGTCCGATCGGCAGCAGCGCGGCACCGGTCAGGACAGCGCCCAGCGCGGCGGGTCCGACCAGGTCCCACGACGTCGCCAGGGTCGTCCCGGCGACGGCGGCGCCGACGGCGGTGCCCAGGTTGAACGCCGCGGTCGCCAGCGAGGAGGCCAACGTCGAACCGTTGCCCGCATGACGCAGCGTCTGGGCGATCAGCACCGGGTTGGCCCCGAGCCCCGACGCCCCGAGCAGGACGACCAGCGCGACCACGACCGTCGACCGGGTCGAGCTGAACACGATCAGCACCAGCAACAACGACGTCAGCGCGAACGCTCCGGCGACGGTCGCGAGCGGACGACGGTCGCCGAGACGACCGCCCACGGCCGTGCCCACCAGCGCACCGACCCCGAACCCGACCAGCACCAGCGGCACGAACTCGACCAGGATGCCGGCGCCGTCGGTGAGCAGCGGGCTGATGTAGCTGTAGGCACCGAGGAACCCGGCCTGAGCGAGCCCGATCGCGCCCAGCACGACCCACAACCGCCACGGCCGCAGCGTGGCCAGCTCCCCGCGCACCGTGACCTCGGCGCGCTGAGGGCCGGTGGCGGCCGGCATGAATCGCAGCACCGCCACGATGGCCAGCAGCGCCAGGCCGGCCAGCATCCAGAACGGGCCCCGCCAACCGGTGTACTGCCCGACGAAGGTGCCCAGCGGCACACCGGCGACCACGGCCAGGCTCAGCCCGCCCGACATCACCGACAGCGCCCGGGCATTCGCCCCCGGACCGGCGGCCGTGGTGGCCACCACGGCACCCACCGCCCAGAACGTCCCGGTGGCCAGCGCGGTGACCACCCGCGAGACGGTCACCACGGCGAACGAACCGCTCAACGCCGCCACGACGTGCCCCACCGCGAACACCACCAGCGACAGCACCAACGTCGCCCGCTGGGGCAGGCGCAGCGTGGCCAACGCCATCACCGGCGGGCCGACGATCATCCCGACCGCGAAAGCGGACACCAACAGGCCCGCCTGCGCGACGTCCACGCCCAGGTCGGCAGCCGCCTCGGGAAGCAGCCCCGCGATCATGAACTCGGTGGTGCCCATCAGGAAGATGCCCGCCGCGATCACGTAGACCAGTCCCGGCGTCCGCGTGCTGCTCGTGGCACCCCGCAGCGATGTGCTCAACGTCTCCGTCCCTCCAGGTGGCTCTTCATCGGGTCCGCAGCGGACCCCGATGCCCAAGGAAACGCCGCACGTCGCGGGTGTGGGAGGCGGCGTTCAGGGGGGTGCTGGCAGCACCCCCCTCGCAGAACCTGGCAGCGGTGGAACGGGCGTCGTAACGTCGGCGGCATGGGCAAGCAGCACCACGCGGAGATCGGCGAGTTCCTGGCGTCGCGACGGGCCCGGATCACCCCCGACCAGGTCGGGCTGCCGGTCTACGACGCCGCCAAGCGCCGCGTGCCCGGACTGCGCCGCCAGGAGGTCGCCACCTTGGCCGGGCTTTCGGTCGACTACTACACGCAGATCGAGCGCGGGAAGGTCAACGGCGTCTCCGAATCGGTGCTCGACGCGATCGCCCGCGCACTGCAACTGGACGAGGCCGAGCGCTCCCACTTGTTCGACCTGCACCGCAGCGCCACCACCAGCCCGCAGCGGCCCCGGCCCCGCCGCACGAAGACCATCCGGCCGATGGTGCAGCGCATGGTGGACGCCATAACCGTGCCCGCTTTCGTCCGCAACGCCCGCCACGACTTCGTCTGCGGCAACCAGCTGGCCTACGCCTTCTACTCCCCGCTCTATCCGGACCCGCTGCACCCCGACCCCGGCCAACCGGTCAACTTCGTCCGGTTCTGCTTCCTCGACCCCCGAGCGCGGGACTTCTACCCCGACTGGGAGTGGATGGCCGACAGCGCGGTCAACCTGCTGCGCACCGACGCCGGCCGCGACCCCTACGATCGGGGCATCTCCGATCTGGTCGGAGAATTGTCCACCCGCAGCGAGGAATTCCGGGTGCGCTGGGCCAAGCACAACGTGCGCCTGCACTACACCGGCACCAAGACCTTCCACCACCCCGTCGTCGGCGACATCACGGTCACCTACGAGACGATGCCGCTGCCCGCTGACCCCGGCCTGGTCCTCACCATCTACAGCCCCGAACCCGGCAGCCCTTCGGCCGATGCCATGACCCTCCTGGCCACCTGGGCCGCCATCCACCTCGGCGAAGCCGCTGCCACGGCCGACGACCAAGCCGGGCGGTCGCCATCCCAGCACCCCGAGCACTGACGTCCTGCTCCGCGTCGCGATGTCCGCAGTGGACCGGCCGGTGGCAAGCGAGGAACCGCGCGCCACTTTCCAGGTCACTTCCGGGACCAAGCCGTTCGCCTGCATGCCGGCCGACCAGACGACGGCGGGAACTGCCGCAGCTCATCGAGGAGCCCCGAACAGCCTCGTGAGTGCTCACTCCGGTTCTTACCGGCGCGAACACTCACGAGGATTGGGGCCGCTACCAGGAGTCGCCGCCGCGCCAGTCGCGGTTAGCCCGCTGCGGCGGTGCGGCCCGCGCGGCGGCCGAAGAACGTTCCGTCGCCCAGTGACGTGCCGCTCACGTAGCCTTCGCCGTGGATTCCGGAACTCGCCCGCCCTGCCGCGAAAAGCCCCGTGATCGGCTTGCCCGAGACGTCGAGCACGGCACCGTCCACTGTGGTGTGCAGGCCGCCGAGCGTGAACCCGGCGATGCCCGTCCCCGGCGGCGCCGCGTCGCCGCCTCCCGGGTTGAACCCGAGCGCCGGGTTCACCGCCGCGAACGGCGGTTTGAGCTCGCGCAGCCACGCCGGGTTCTTGTGGAAGTGGAGGTCGTCGCCCTCGACGGCGTGCCGGTTGTACGTCGCGACGGTCGTTTCGAGCGCACCTGCCGGCATGCCGAGCTCGTCTTCCAGCTCTGCAAGGGTTTCGGCGACGTGCTGCGGTCGCACGCCCCAGAGGTCGCGCTCGGGAATGGCGTCGTAGCCCGCCTCGTCGATGATCACCCACCACGGCGCCGGGTTGTGCAGCGCGGCGTGGCTGAACATGCCCGGGTACACGTCCTCGTTGATGAACCGCTGGCCCCGCGCGTTGACGAGCATGCCGCGGCAGACCATCGCCGGCAGCGCGGTCAGCGCCGCCTCCACCTGCGCCATCCGCCGGGTGGCCGCGCCGAGGGCGGCGGCCATCCGGATCCCGCTGCCGTCGTCGAGGCCGTCGCTGACCTTGCCGTGCCCGAGCAGCACCGGCGCGTGGTCGGCGAGCATCTCCTCGTCGTCCACGAAGCCGCCGGTGGTGAGCACCACGCCGCGGCGGGCGCGGTAGTGGACGGTCTTGCCGTAGTTGCTCGCCACCACCCCGACGACCCGCCCGGACTCGTCGACGACGAGCGCGGTGGCGAGCGTGTCGGCGTGCGTCCGCGCCCCGGCCTCGTGCGCGGCCGACGCGAGGCGCTCCATGATCAGCCAGCCGCCGAAGTTCTCCGCGGCGGGCCGGTGGCCGCGCGGGACCGGCCGCGCGATCGTGTTGTAGGGCCAGGCATTCTCGCCCAGCCACATCAGGCCGTCGCGGGTCGGCGGCATCCAGCTCGGGGCGTCGTACATCGACTCCTCGAAGGTCAGCCCGCGGACGCAGAGCCACTCGAAGTGCTCCACGCTCTCGTCGCAGTACAGCCGCAGCTTCTCCGCGTCGGCGTGCGGGCCGAGGGCCGCTTCGAGGTAGGCGAACATCTCGTCCGGCGTGTCGTCGAAACCGCACGCCCGCTGGACGCGCGTGCCGCCGCCGAGGTACAGCTCGCCGCCGGACAGCGCCGAGGACCCGCCAGGGCCCCCGGCGCGTTCCAGGACGATGACGTCGGCACCGGCGGAGGCCGCCTCGAAAGCGGCCGCCGCGCCGGCACACCCGAAGCCGACGACGAGGACGTCGGCTTCGTGGTCGAACGCTTCCACTTGCGACAGCGGCACCGGGTGCACCGGCCGGGGGCTCATCGGCGGCTCACCCTTCCTGGCTGAACGCCGCGAGCGGTTCGGAGCCGGACCAGTCGTGGCCCCAGTAGCTGTCCGCGGTGATCTCCTCCGCCGTGTAGTACGTCTCGTCGACGAGCAGGCCGTCGCAGCCGTACTCGATGTCCCAGCCGCCGGGCGCGCGGACGTAGAAGGAGATCGCCTTGTCGTTGGTGTGCCTGCCCAGGGTCGACGACAGCGAGAAGCCGCGCCGGTTGACCTCGTCGAGAGCCCGGCCCACGGTGTCGATCTCCTCGACCTCGACCATCAGGTGCACCAGGCCCGGCGGCTCGCCGTGCGGGGCCGGGCAGACCGCGAGGCTGTGGTGGCGCTGGTTCACGCCCATGAACCGCACCCGGCGCGGCGGGGTGTCCGCGGTTCCGCCGCCGACGCGGATAGCGCCTCTCGGCAGGAAGTCGAGCACCTCGGTGTAGAACTCGACCGTCTCTTGTGGACAGATCGTCGGCAGCACCACGTGGCCCATGCCCTGATCGCCGGTGACGAACCGGTGGGCGTGCTTGGTGACGACCGGGCTGTGGTCGAGCACCGGCCCGAAGAACACCTCGACGGGAGTGCCGGTCGGGTCCTCGAAGGCGATCCCGGCCTCGATGCGCCGCTCGTCGCAGTCGGCCTGCGACAGCGCCTTGACCGCCGTTCCTGCCGCCTCCACGTCGCGGCCGACGGCCGCGAGCCCGAACTGATCGCGCACCTCCCAGCCGACGGCGAGCACCTTGTCGGTGTCGCCGGGCAGCACGACCAGCCGGGCGGCCCGCTCGTCCATGCGCAGGTAGAGCCCGTCGGCGTGGGGACCGGTGGTCTCCTGGAGCCCGAGGGCGTCGACCGTGAGCTCGCGCCAGCGGTCGATGTCCCGGGTCTGCACCGTGAGGTATCCGAGGCCGCGGATCTGGGGCATGTGCGTCCTTCCTATCTCTGTGCGGCGGGGCGGTCAGATCATCGAGCGCATCGGGCCCGGCGGCGGCTCGATGCCGAGTTCGGTCAGCGCGGACACGTGGAAGACGGCGCCCGGGACGTGGATGGCGTGCACCATGCCCATGTGGCCGTCGCGCCAGAAGCGCTGGATCGGGTTGTCCATGCGCAGGCCGTTGCCGCCGGAGCGGGCGACGATCTCGTCCATCGCGCGGACGGCTCGCCACGCCGCGGCGACCTGGGTACGGCGGCTGACCGCGCGCTCCTCGAAGCCGATCTCCGCGCCCGCGGCCACCTTGTCGTAGATCCGGGAGACGTTGTCGAGCAACGCGACGCGGGAGGCGTGGATCTCGGCCGCCGCCTCGCTGATCGCGAACAGCACGTAGGGATCGTCCTTGATCTTGGTGCCGGTGATCTGCACGCGCTTCTGCTGGTAGGCCATGTGGTGCGCCAGGGCGCCCTCGCAGATGCCGATCACCGCGGAGGTGATGCCCAGCGGGAAGGCCGTGGTGAACGGGACGTGGTAGGTCGGGTTGTCCAGCCCGGCGTCCCGGGGCGCCGACCCGTCGAGCATCGTGCTGAACGGGATCACCCGGTACGAGGGGACGAACGCGTCCTTGACGATGACGTCCTTGCTGCCGGTGCCGCGCAGTCCCACGACGTCCCAGGAGTCCTCGACGATCTCGTAGTCCGACCGCGGCAGGATCACGTGGTAGGACTCCGGCGGCTGGGCCACGTTGCCCTCCTCGTCGCCCATGAAGGCGCCGAGGAAGATCCAGTCGCAGTGGTCGGTCCCGGAGGAGAACTGCCAGTGCCCGTTGAAGACGTAACCGCCCTCGACCGGCTTGAGCACGCCCAGCGGGGCGTACGGCGAGGCGATCCACGTGTCGGTGTCCTCGCCCCAGATCTCCTCCTGCACCCTGGGATCGGCCATCGCCATCTCCCACGGGTGGACCCCGACGATGCCCGCGACCCAGCCGGTGGAGCCGTCGTGGCTCGCGACCTTCATCACCGTCTCGGCGAACTCGGCCGGGTGCGCCTCCGCTCCCCCGTACCGGACGGGCTGCAGCATCTTGATCACACCGGTCTCGCGGAGCACCTTGGCCGCTCGGTCGTCGAGCCTGCCGAGCCGCTCGTTCGAGGCGGCGGCCGCGGCGATCTCCTCGGCGCGCTCTTCGACCGCCGTCAGAACCGGGTTGGACATCAGCTGGCCCTCGCTTCGGTGTCGGAGCCGCGAGCGGCGAGGCCCACGGCGAGTTCGATCAGCTGGTCCTCCTGGCCGCCGATCAGCTTGCGCTTGCCCGCCTCGACGAGGATTTCGGCGCCGGAGACGCCGTACTTCTTCGCGGCGCGGTCGGCGTGCTTGAGGAAGCTGGAGTAGACACCGGCGTAGCCCATGGTCAGCGAGAGCCGGTCGAGCAGGCACTCGCCGTCCATCACCGGCCGGACCACGTCCTCGGCGGCGTCGATGATCTTCAGGGTGTCGACACCCGTGCGGATGCCGAGCTTCTCGGCGACCGCGACGAACGCCTCGACCGGGGTGTTCCCGGCGCCGGCGCCGAAGCGCCGGGTGGAGCCGTCGATCTGGGTCGCCCCGGCGCGCACGGCGAGCACGGAGTTGGCCACGCCGAGGCCCAGGTTCTCGTGGCCGTGGAAGCCGACCTGGGCGTCGTCGCCGAGCTCCGCGACCAGCGCCGCGATCCGCTCGCTGGTGTCCTCCAGCACGAGCGCACCCGCGGAGTCCACGACGTAGACGCACTGGCAGCCCGCGTCGGCCATGATCCGGGCCTGCTGCGCCAGCACCTCCGGCGGCTGGCTGTGCGACATCATCAGGAAGCCCACCGTCTCCAGGCCCAGCTCGCGGGCGAGCCCGAAGTGCTGGACGGAGACGTCGGCCTCCGTGCAGTGCGTGGCGATCCGGCAGATGGCCGCCCCGTTGTCGGCCGCCGCGCGGATGTCGTCCTTCACCCCGACGCCGGGGAGCATCAGGAAGGCGATCTTGGCGCGCTTGGCCGTGGCCACCGCGGTCTTGATCAGCTCCTGCTCGGGGGTGTGGCTGAAGCCGTAGTTGAACGACGAGCCGCCGAGGCCGTCGCCGTGGGTCACCTCGATGACCGGGACCCCGGCGCCGTCGAGGGCCGCCACGATGTCCCGCACGTGCTCGGCGGTGAACTGGTGCTGCTTGGCGTGCGAACCGTCGCGCAGCGAGGAATCGGTGATCCTGATGTCGAGATCGGTGCTGTAGGCCATGGGTTTCTCACTGCCCCTTCTGCGCGCGGATCCGCCGGGCGAAGCCCGCGCCGACGCCGGCCGCTGCGGCGGTCATGATGTCGAGGTTCCCGGAGTACGGCGGGAGGAAGTCGCCGGCGCCCTCCACTTCGAGGAACACCGCGACGCGGGCCATGCCACCGTTCACAGTGGACGGATCGTCGAACTGCGGCTCGGCGCGCAGCCGGTAGCCCGGCACGTAGCTCGCGACGTTCGCGACGACCTCGTGGACGGACCGGGCGATCGCGTCCCGGTCGCAGTCCGCCGGGATCGCGCAGAACACGGTGTCGCGCATCAGCATCGGCGGCTCGGCCGGGTTCAGGATGATGATCGCCTTGCCCCGCCGCGCACCGCCGATCTCCTCGATGCCGCGCGAGGTCGTGATGGTGAACTCATCGATGTTCGCCCGGGTGCCGGGCCCGGCCGACGGCGAGGCGACGCTGGCCACGATCTCGGCGTAGGCGACCTCCACCACGCGCGAGACGGCGTGCACGATCGGGATGGTGGCCTGGCCGCCGCAGGTGATCAGGTTGACGTTGGGCGCGTCGAGGTGCTCGCCGAGGTTGACCGCGGGCACGACCGCGGGCCCCAGCGCGGCCGGGGTCAGGTCGATCGCCTGGATGCCCCGCTCGGCGTACTTCGGCGCGTTCTCCCGGTGCACGTAGGCCGAGGTCGCCTCGAACACGATGTCCGGCTGCTCGTCCTGCGCCAGCAGCCAGTCGACGCCCTCGGCGGAGCTGATCAGCCCCTCGCCGTCCGCGCGCTTGAGGCCGGGGCTGTCGGGGTCCACGCCGATCATCCAGCGCGGCTCGATGGTTTCGGAGCGCAGCAGCTTGTACATCAGGTCGGTGCCGATGTTGCCGGAGCCCACGATGGCAGCGGTCGCCTTGGTCACTGTTCCATTCGTCCTTTCCAGGTTCCCGGTGCGCCTCACGCGAACCGGGCCGTGACCGACCCGAGGCCGGTGAAGTCGGCGCGGTACTCCTCGCCCGGCGCGACGTCGACGGCCCTGGTGCACGAGCCCGGCAGGATCACGTGCCCAGCTTCGAGCCGGACGCCGAAGGTGGCGACCTTGCGGGCCAGCCAGGCCACCGCGGTGGTGGGGTTCCCGAGCACCGCGCTGGTGTTCCCGCGGGCGATCTCCGTGCCGCCGGAGAACAGCACCGCCTCGATGTCGGCGAGGTCCAGCTCGCCGGGCTTGGCCCGGGCGGCGCCGAGGATGACGCCCGCGGAGGAGGCGTTGTCGGCGATGGTGTCGGCGAGGCCGATCCGCCAGTCCCCGATCCGGCTGTCGATCAGCTCCAGGCTCGGGACGACGTACTCGGTGGCGGCGAGCACGTCCTCCTCCGTGCACCCCTCGCTCGGCAGCGAATCGCCCAGGACGTAGCCGATCTCGACCTCGATGCGCGGGTAGCAGTAGCGCGCGGTTTCCACCGCGCGGTCCTCCGCCAGGAACATCGTGTCGAGGAGGTGGCCGTAGTCGGGCTCGTCGACGCCCATCATCCGCTGCATCACGGGGGACGACAGCCCGACCTTGTGACCGCGCACCACCGCACCGGCGGCGAGCTGCCTGCGGATGTTCAGCAGCTGGATCTCGTAGGCGTCGACCACGTCGATGCCGGGGAACCGTTCGGTGAGCGGATCGATCGGCGCGCGATCGGACTGCGCGGCCCGGAGGGCGTCGGCGGCAGCCTGTCGAGTTGTCGCATCGAGCATGCCTGAACGGTGCCAGCCGATCCCGCTCAGCTGGGATTCCTCTCCCGCTCACCGGGACCACCCGCCGCGAGGTCGTCGCAGAACTCCTTCCGGACAAGCGAAAACCCGCGGTGCGGGATCGCACCGCGGGTTCTCCCGCCCGCTCACCGGGACCCCGTCCGGTCAGTAGTCGTAGGTCAACTTCAGCCGGTCGGTGAGCGGCACTGCCTGGCAGCCGAGGATGATGCCCTCCGCGCGGTCGGTGTCGTCGAGCACTTCGTTGCGCTCGAGGTCGACCTCGCCTTCGAGCAGCACACAGGCGCAAGCGCTGCAGGCGCCTTCCCGGCAGGAGTACGGCGCGTCCAGGCCCGCGGCCAGGAGCACGTCGAGCAGCTTGCTGCTCCGGGGCCACGACACGGTGCGCGTTTCCCCGTCGAGGGTCACCTCGACCTCGCTCACCGGCCCGTCCGGGCTGATCTCCGGCGGATTCTCGTTGGCGGCGAACGGATCGCCGGTCAGCGAGGTGAAGCGTTCGACGTGCACCCGCTTCGGCGGCGCGCCGAGCGCGGTCAGCGATTCGAGCACCAGGTCCATGAACACCTTGGGCCCGCAGACGAAAGCCTCGCGGTCGGCATAGGGCCGCAGCAGCTCCCGCACGCCCGCGGCGGTCGGCAGCCCCTGCACGGATTCCAGCCAGTGCAGCACGGTGAGCCGGTCGCCGTGCTCGTCGAGCCCGAGCGTCTGCAGTTCGTCGCGGAATATCACCGAGTTCTCGTCCCGGTTGGCGTAGAGCAAGGTGATCCGGCCTGCGCCCGCGCGGAGGGCGGACTTGAGGATCGAGAGCACCGGGGTGATCCCGCTGCCGGCGGCGACGAGCAGCAGATCGGTGTCCAGCGACGCGGGTGTGAACGTGCCCGACGGGCTCAGCACGTCGAGCACGCCGCCCGCCACGACGTTGTCGCAGATCCAGTTCGAGCCGTAGCCGTCCTTGGTGCGCTTGACCGTGACCTTCAGCTTCTCGTCGCAGACCGGGGAACTGCACAGCGAATAGCAGCGGGCGGCACCGCCCGGCCGGTCCGAGGGGATCCGGATGGTCAGGAACTGGCCGGGCAGGTAGCCGAACGGCTCGCCCGGCCGCTCGGAGTGCTCCAGGACCAGGGTGTGCGCGTCGGCGGTCTCCCGGATCACCTCGACGACGCGAAGCTTCCACACCGTTGGCGGCGTCATGTTTCCTCCCGCCTCATCCGAGAACTCCCGCGGCGTGCTTCGCCGCGATGTAGCCGAAGACGATGGACGGGCCGATGGTGGCGCCGGGGCCCGCGTACTCGTTGGCCATGATCGACGCGGTGGTGTTGCCGGTGGCGTAGAGGCCCTCGATCGCCGAGTCGTCCGCGCGCAGGACCCGGCCGTGCTCGTCGGTGACCAGGCCGCCCTTCGTGCCGAGATCGCCGGCCTCGACCCGCACCGCGTAGAACGGCGCCTTGTCGATCGCGTCCAGGTTGGGGTTCTTCAGCGTCGGATCGCCGTAGTAGCGGTCGTAGGCGCTGTCGCCGCGGCCGTGGTCCGCGTCCTTTCCCGCGCGGGCGAAGCCGTTGAACCGGTCGACGGTCTGCTGCAGCGCGTCCGCCGGGATGTCGATGCGTTCCGCGAGTTCCGCGATCGTGCCGGCCCGGTGCACGATGCCGGCGTCGTAGAAGCTCTGCGGGAACGGCATGCCGGGCAGGATCTGCGCGAACGGGTACCTCGCGCGCGCCCTGGCGTCCATGATGAACCAGATCGGCCGGTGCTTGCCCGCCAGCTGGGCGTGCACGAAGTTCGTGTACGGGGCCGACTCGTTGGTGAACCGCTTCCCGTCCGCCGACACGATGATCTGGCCCGGGATGGCGCGCTCGGAGACCAGCGGGATCGTGGCGCCCGAGGGATGTTCGACCGAGGGCATCCACCACGCGTCGTCCATGAAGTCCAGGGCCGCGCCCAGCTTCCGGCCCGCGGCGATGCCGTCCCCGACGTTCTCCACCGCGCCGAGGCTGTGGTTCTCCTGGCCGCCCTCGGGCAGGTATTCCGCCCGCATCTCGCTGTTGTGGTCGAAGCCGCCGGTCGCGAGCAGCACGCCGCGGCGCGCGCGGATGCGCTGCTGTTTGCCGTCGCGGCGCACGACGACACCGGTCACGCGACCGTCCTCGACCACCAGGTCGGTCATCGGCGTCCGCAGCCACAGCGGGATTCCGGCGTCCTTGAGCGCCATCCGCATCCGCGCGACCAGGGCCCGGCCGCCGGTGGACATGTGCCGCCGCCGGACGACGTTGGAGGACACCCGCCAGGCGGCGATCACCGACGCCCAGCGGCCCCGCCAGGTGCGCTTGACCATGGCCAGGTCGTGGTAGTCCTTGCCGGTGACCCACAGACCCAGCGGGTCCTTCATGCTGTTGGGGCGCTGGAACTCCTCGTCCGCGCCGAGCTTCCGCGTGTCGAACGGCAGCGGCTCGACGGATCGCCCCATCGGCCGGCCGCCCTCGTACTCCGGGTGGTAGTCGGCGTACCCCTTGGTCCAGTAGAACCGCATCCACCTGCTGCGGCACAGCAGTTCCATCGCCGCGGGGCCGTGGTCGACGTAGGCGTCGAGGCGGGCGGCCGGCACCTTGCCCTCGGTGAGCAGGTCCAGGTACCGGCGGATCGACTCGCGGCTGTCGTCGTGGCCCTTCGCCCTCAGCACGGGGTTGTTGGGGATCCAGATGCCGCCGCCGGACATCCCGGTGCTGCCGCCGTACTTCCCGGCCTTCTCGACGACGACCGTCGACAGGCCCGCGTCGGTGGCGGTGAGCGCGGCGGTCATCCCGCCGCCGCCGGAGCCGACGACGACGAGGTCGAACTCGTGGTCCCAGGACGCGGTCACGGCGCGTCCTTCCGCGTCAGGAATGCCAGCACCGCGCTCTCCCAGGCTTCCTTCTGCTCGATCATCGTCCAGTGCCCGCAGTTGGGGAAGATGTGCAGTTCGGCGTCGGGAATCGTGCGCATGGGGATCAGCGCCATGTCCACCGGGCTGACCCGGTCGTCGCGTCCCCACGTGATCATCGTCCTGGCGCGGACCTTGTGCAGCATCGCCCAGTACGGCGGCTCGTCGGACATCGCCGCGGCGGCGGCGACGGCCTCGAAAGCCTTGCGTCCGTACATCTTCCGCGCGCTGGCGAGGGTGCTCGGATCGGTGGCGTGCGCCCAGCGCTCCTCGATCAGCTCCTCGGTCACCAGCGACCGGTCGTACACCATGGAGTTCAGCCACGCCACGAGCCGTTCCCGCGTGGGTTCCTCGGTGAACTCCATCAGCAGGTTGATGCCCTCGCCCGGCGAGGGGCTGAAGATGTTGCGGCCGATCCCGCCGATGGTGACGAGCCGGCGCACGCGGTCCGGCTGGCCGATGGCGAACCGGGTCGCGACGATGCCGCCCATGGAGTTGCCGATCACGTCCACCTGCTGGAGGCCGAGGCCGTCCAGGAAGCGCCGGACGGCCTCGGGGGCGGCGACCATGGGGTGCTCGTCGGTGGGGTCGCTGACGCCGAAGCCGGGGAATTCCAGGACCAGGCAGCGGAAGTGCTCGGCGAAGACCGGGAGGTTGCCGCGGAAGTTCCGCCACCCGGTGACGCCGGGGCCGGACCCGTGCAGCATCAGCAGGGGCGGCCCGTCGCCGGCTTCGTGGTAGCGCAGGACACCGCGGTCCGTCTGCAGCTCGCGCAGCGTGGACTCGTAGTTCAGTTCCGTCATCTCACGCCCAAGCTCTCGAGGACTTTCAGGGGTTTCGCCGCTGCACGTTAAGCGCGGGTGCCCCGGTCGGGCGTCACGAACTCCCGATCAGCGGGATCGCGGGCTCCCGGCCAACGGGATCGCGACCGCACGCGGAATCCGCTTCCGGGGGCCCCGGAGGTGCCTCCCGCTCAACGGGACGACGCGGCGAGAACGCCGCAACCGCGCGCATAACGTCGGTCCCGTGAACACCCAGCGTGCAGCGGAAGATCCTCAGGTGACGGTGGACGACGCCCCCGCGGCGGTGGCGCCCACGCCGCTGGAGATGCGGCGGGCGATGGGTACCTTCGCCAGCGGCGTCACGGTGGTGACCGGGTACGACGGCGAGCCGGTGGGCTTCGCCTGCCAGTCCTTCGCCTCGGTGTCCCTGGAACCGCCGCTCGTGCTGTTCTGCGCCGACCACCGGGGCCGGTCCTGGCCGCGGATCCGCGACGCCGGGCGCTTCTGCGTGAACGTGCTCGCCGAGCGGCAGAACGACCTGTGCGACCGGTTCGGTTCCAGCCGGGGAGCCAAGTTCGAGGGATTGCCCTGGCAGCTGTCCCGGTGGGGCAGCCCGGCGCTGCCCGGCGTGCTCCTGCGGGTGCACGCGGAGGTGCACGACGTGCACGCCGCCGGCGACCACGACGTGGTGATCGGCCGGGTGCTGGAGCTGGAGACGCCCGCCGACGCGCCGCCGATGGTCTTCTTCCGGGGCAAGTTCGGGATCGCCCCGGAGCCGGAGCTCGTCATGCCGGACGCCTGGGGCTGGGGCGACACCTGGGCCTGAGCCGCCGTGCACACCGGGTTTCCGCCGGGCGCGGCCGGAATCCGGCGCCCGGCGGTCAGAGCCAGTCGCCGGATCCGGCCGCCATCATCCGGTCGAGCGTCGCGGTCGACCAGGTCTTCTCGGGCGCGACCACGCGCATCTTGCGGCAGGAGCGCGGTTTCACCGCGGCCGGGTAGAGCACGTCCGACACCGTCCTGGCGGCGTCCACCACCAGCGGCGCCACCTTCTCCAACGGCGCCTTGACGTAGCCCACCAGGGAGATGCTGCCCACCGGTCCCTCCGGGCCGCGGACGGCGGCCGCCGCGCAGGCGAGCGAGGGAATGCACTCGCCCCGTTCGAAGGCGAGACCGCGGCGGCGCCGGATGCGGTTGAGCTCTTGGTGCAGGGTGCCGATGTCGCCGATGGTCCGGTCCGTCAGCCGCCCGATGCGGTCGCCGAGCAGCTCGTCCACGGTCTCGGGCGCGAGCCCGGCCAGGATCGCCTTGCCCAGGGCGGTCGAGTGCGCCGGGGCCCGGCCGCCGACGCACGAGGGCACCGACGCGGCGAACCGGCCGCCCACCTTGTCAAGGTAGTGGATCTCGCCGCGCTCCAGCACCGCGAGGTGAACGACCATTCCAGTTTTCATCTGGAGGTTGTGGAGCAGCGGTGCGGCGGCGCCGCGGAGCTCGTCGTGGGCGTTGGCCTGGCCGCCGAGGCTGAGCGCGCGGCGCCCGAGCGAGTAGCCGGCGGCGCTGTGCCGGAGCCAGTCGAGCCGGACCAGCTGATCGAGGATCCGATGCGCGGTCGACCTGGGAAGATGCGTGCGCCGAGCCACGTCTTCCAGGGTGAGCCGAGCGGCGCAGCGCTCGAACGAGTCGAGGATCAGCGTCATCCGCTCCACCATCGACGGCGGCAGCTCGCGGCGCGGGGAGTCAGCGTTCTCGCGAGCGAAAGGGACAGTCATGGTTCTCCCCTCGGCCCGGCGTACCGGAGGTAAAACTGAAATGAATTCTTCCTTGGAACGGTAGCAGCGGCGCGCGAGCTGCGGAAGCCTCCCGCCGGGGTTTCGCCCGTGTTCCGGGCGGCCGCCGGCTCCCGGTGACCGGGACGAGCCGGGAGTTCGCCGAGGCGGCTGGGCTAAACCTTGTCGACGGCCCGGTGGGACCGGTGCCGTGCGAGGAAAGGTCTGCAGATGAGAGTCGGCATCGCAAGCCCGGTGGTGACGCAGGTGCCCGGCGTGCATTCGGAGTGGGAGCGCACTGCGGGCATCGAGGAGCTCGGCAGGATCGCCGAGGCCGCCGACCGGCTGGGTTTCCACCACCTGACGTGCAGCGAGCACGTGGGCATTCCCCGGGAGGTCGCCGAGCAGCGCGGCGCGACCTACTGGGACCCGCTGGCCACGCTCGGGTACCTGGCCGCGCGCACCACGCGGATCCGCCTCGCCACGCAGGTCCTGGTGCTCGGCTACCACCACCCGCTGGAGATCGCCAAGCGCTACGGCACCCTCGACCGCGTGTCGGGCGGCCGCCTGGTGCTCGGGCTCGGCGTGGGCAGCTTGGAAGAGGAATTCGCGCTGATCGGCGCGCAGTTCGAGGGACGGGGCTCCCGAGCCGACGACGCCCTCGCCGCCTTGCGGGCCAGCCTGTCGCAGCGGGAACCGGAGTACCACGGCGAGCACTACGACTACGCGGGCTTCGTCGTGGAGCCGCACGCCGTGCAAGCCCGTGTGCCGATGTGGATCGGCGGCCGGACGCTGCGCTCCCTCCGCCGCGCGGCGAAGCACGGCGACGGCTGGGCGCCCTTCGGCCTCGACACGGCTCAGCTGCGGGAGATGCTGGCCAAGGTCGACTTGCCTGCGGACTTCGAGGTCGTGCTCTCCTCCGGCGCGCTGGACCCGATGGAAAAGCCGACGGCAGCCGAGGCGGCGCTGGTGCAGGTGCGCGAAGCGGGCGCCACGCTCGTCGGCGCCCAGCTGCGGGCGCGATCCGCCGACCACTACTGCGAGCAGCTCGAAGCCCTGGCCGGCATCGCGGCCGGCCTCGATTGACGGGACGAGGTACCGATGGCTGAGGAATCCATCGATCTTGCCGAGCGGTTCGCCGCGCTGGAGGAGCGCCTGCGGCGGCTCGAAGACCAGCAGGAGATCGCCCGGCTCATCGCGAGCTACGGCCCGCTGGTCGACAGCGGGAGCGCCGAGGCGGTGGCCGACCGCTGGGAACCCGACGGCGCGTACGAGGTCGACGGGTGGTCGATGAACGGCCGCGCCGAGATCGCCGCGATGGTCACCGGCGCGACGCACCAGGGCTGGATCGAGGGCGGCTGCGCCCACTTCCTCGGCCCCGCGCACATCACCGTCGACGGCGACGAGGCCATCGCCGTGGGCCACTCGCTGATGGTGGTGCACAACGGCGGGGAGTTCGTCGTGCGCCGCGCCACCGCCAACCGCTGGCAGCTGCGGCGCGGCCCGGCGGGCTGGCGCGTCACCCGCCGCACGGGCCGGGTGCTCGACGGCCGCGAGGAGTCGCCGCGACTGCTCGCCGCGCTCGATCCCGTTGCGGTGGAGGCGGAATGACCGCCCGGGAGGAGATCGTGGAGCGGCTCGCCGAGCTGGCGGCTGCGATCGACGCACGGGACTGGGCAGCCATCGAGGCCACCTTCCTACCGGACGCCCACGGGTACAGCCGGGACGGCGTCGAGGCGATCGTGCGGCAGATGCGCGATCACCTCGACGGGTGCGGGCCGACGCAGCACCTGCTCGGCAACCACCGGGTGGCGGTGGACGGCGACACCGCGCGTTCGCTCACCTACGCGCGCGTGCACCACGTCGGGGCCGGGCCGATGGCCGGGCGGTTCTTCGAGTGCATGGGCGAGTACGACGACCGCTGGGTGCGCACGCCCGGCGGATGGCGGCTGTCGTCGCGCACGTTCGACATGCGGATCACCCTGGGCGATTTCGCGGTGCTCCGACCGGCCTGAGCACCACAGCCACGTCCTAATAGGACACATGCCGCCTCAGGAATCGTTTCACAAGGGCTCATCTGCAAGGCGCCTGAGGCCCGAGGAGGCGCCGGTTTCGCGCGAAAGCGACGCCCTGCGTGCCAGGCGGTCACGCCTCACGCGTGCCCGCACCGCAGTCTGGAACGCCCCACCCAGCCGGGCGCGGTGCACGACCTCGCCCCGGCTGGTGTGGAGCGAACGGCCTGTTCACCTCAATAGACGAGGCGAACAGGCCGCTCACTCCGCCCACCCAACACCAGCACGCACCACCGAAACGGAGCGAACGGACCGTTCACCTCGATAGGCGCCAAGGTCGGTGGGCGCTTTGGTTCGGCCACTGCGCCACGAGAACGGGGCACCGCAGCCCCGCTTCCGGCCCGCTAGAAGACTTCCGGGCCCCGCAGGGTGGCCTCGGTGCCACCGTCCACATAGATCACCTGGCCGGTCATGTGCGTGTTCCCCGCGCTGATCAGCCAGCCCAGCGCCGTGGCGATCACGCCCGGTTCCGCGTATCCGTTCAGCGGCATCGGCACCGCCTCGTCCATGACCTTCTTCATCGCTTCGTCCTCGAGGAGCGGCGCCACCATCGGGCTGAGCACGACTCCCGGTGCCACGGCGTTGAGCGGGATGCCCGCACCCGCCCAGTCCGCGGTCACCGCCGCTCTGCGCAGCCACTGCGCGAGGGCCGATTTCGACGACGGGTACAACCGGTAACCAGCCCCGCCCTCGACCGCTGCCTTCGCGCGTTCCAGCGCCGCCTGCTCGTCGTCCCGCAGGCACGCTTCGATCACGGCCTGGTCGACCGGCTGCGTGCCGGCGATGGAACCGACCACCGCGGCCCGCGGTTGCGGGGCGGCGGCGAGCAATGGCCGAAGCTCCTCCAGCAGCCGGACGACGCCGAAGTAGTTGACGCCCACGGCGATCGGATCGGGCAGCGAGACGCCGGCGCACGCGACCACGCCGTCCAGGCGTCCCGCGCCGAGTTCGGCCACCTCCGCCACCGCCCGGGTGCGCCCCTCGTCGGTGGACAGGTCGGCCCGGACGTCCGCGGTCTCCCGATCGACACCGATCACGGTGTCCCCCTGCGCCTTCAGCACCTCCACCAGGGCCTTGCCGATGCCCGATGCCGAGCCGGTCACGGCGATGCGGCGTGTCATGTCCTCGTGCTCCTCACACCAGTTCGTTCGGCCTCGCCTGGGAAATCCGGCGCAGCGGCCATCACCGCATGCCTATCGGAGTTCACCGCGCCGCGGTATCCGGTAGTACCGGTGAGTGGGATCGGCGGACTCCCACCGAGCGCCGACGGGGTTGTCTCTGCGGGACTTCGAACCCGACCGCCCGGGAGGAACGCCCGTGAACCGGTTGTCCCCAACCACCTCGCTGACCGCGCTGCTCGCGGCCGGACTGGTCGCGTCCGGTTGCTCCGCGGGCACCGGCGACACCCCGGAGCCGGTGCCGGCGGAACGCGGCACCCTGTCGAGTTCGGTCCCGCTGGACCACCGGCGCCTGCCCAGCGCGCAGGGCGAATGGCTGATCTCCTACACCTCCGCGGACGCCGGTGGGAAGCCGATCACGGTCTCGGGAACGGTCTCGGTGCCGGGGTCTCCCCCGCCGCAGGCGGGCTGGCCGGTGATCAGCTGGGCGCACGGCACCACCGGCACGGCCGACGCCTGCGCGCCGTCCGCCGACCGGCCGGGCGGCCCGGCGCACTCCTACGTCGGGCTCGTCGACCAGACGCTGGACCGGTGGGTCGCCGCCGGTTATGTCGTGGTGCAGACCGACTACGAGGGGCTCGGCACCCCCGGGGAACACCCCTACCTCAACGGGCCCAGCGCGGCGAACGCGGTCGCCGACATCGTCCGGGCCGCGCGCCAGGTCGACCCCGGCGTCGGATCGGACTGGTTCGCGGTGGGGCACAGCCAGGGCGGCCACGCCGCGCTGTTCACCGCGGCAGCGGACCAGCAAGTCGCTGGGCTGTCGCTGCGCGGTGCCGTGTCCATCGCGCCGGGCGGCTTCCAGACGAGCCAGACGACGGCGTACTTCCAGCAGCAATCGGGCGAGCGGGGCGTCCGCGCGGCGCTGCCGTTCCTCCCCACGATGCTCATCGGGGCGGCCGCGGTCGATCCCGGAATCGTGCCCGAACAGCTGCTCGCCGACGAGGTCCGGCCGGTGCTGGACGCGGCGCGCACGACCTGCCAGGACGGGATCCGGGAGGCCGCCTCGACGGTGCGGGCGGAGCGGGTCTTCCGCGAGGGCGCGGATCTCGACCGGCTGACGGCGTACCTGAAGTCGCAGGAACCGGAGGGCCTGGCGCTCCGCATCCCGACCCTGGTCCTGCAGGGCACGACGGACGTGCTCGTGAGCAAGCGAGGAACCGACCAGCTGGTGAAGTCCCTGTGCGAACGCTCCCCCGCGATCGGCTACGAAGCGTACGACGGCGCGGATCACCGCCAGGTCCTCGCGGCGTCCCAGCCCGCGGCGCAGCGGTTCACCGAAGATCTCCTCGCGAACCGGCAACCGGCGAGCGCCTGCTCCCGGCCGTGAACCCGGCCGCCGCCCGATCCGCAGCGGGAGCGACGGTAAACCTCCTTGCGTGCCCGCATGATGTTGCCCAGGCGCGGCGTGTCAGCCGTGAACCTCGCCGGGCGGCGATTCCGCGATCGCGGCGAACTGCGCATCGCGGCTCGCGCCGAAGAAGTCGTCCAGCTGATCCAACCTCTGGCCCGTCGCACTTCAGGCACAGCAGCGCCCCACCGCCGATCTTCGAGATGCCCGGCAGCCGGTTGCCCAGGGGGCCCAGCAGCATCCCGAAGCCCGTGATGACGGCTAGGCCGCCGATCATGTTCTCGGGAATCCGGCCGAACACCCCGGCGACGAGGACGACCGGCACGACGAGGGGAACACCTCCGACCGCGGCCTTGAGCGGATTCCAGTTCCTGCCCCGGCCTGTCGTCCTGCTCGTCGCGACTTCTGTAGGTGTGCTCATCTTTGAGATCCTTCTGGGAGTTGCGCGGAAAACGGCGCAACCGACCTGCGAGACCAATCGATTTCCGGGGGCGGCGGCAAATCCGGGAGCCGATCGACCGGGCAGGAGCGCTCTCAGCGGGCGCCGCGGACCGCATCGGCGACGGCGGCTCCGAGCTCCGCGGTCGTGCCGTCGCCGCCCAGATCCGGCGTGAGCCGCGCTCCGCCGCGGCCCAACACGTCCTCGACCGCTCGCAGCACGTCCGTGCCGGCGGCGTGCTCGCCGAGGTGCTCCAGCATCATCGCGGCGCACCAGATCTGGCCGACCGGGTTCGCGATCCCCTTGCCCGCGATGTCCGGCGCCGAGCCGTGCACCGGCTCGAAGAGGCTCGGGAAGTTCCGCTCCGGGTTGATGTTCGCGCTCGGTGCCACGCCGATCGTGCCCGTGCAGGCCGGACCGAGATCGGAGAGGATGTCGCCGAAGAGGTTGCTGGCCACGACCACGTCGAACCAGTCGGGGTGCATCACGAAGTTCGCGGTGAGGATGTCGATGTGGTACTTGTCCACCTCGACGTCGGGGTACCGGGCGGCCATGTTCTGCACCCGTTCGTCCCAGTACGGCATCGAGATCGAGATCCCGTTGCTCTTCGTCGCCGAGGTCAGTCGCCGCCGCGGGCGGCTGCGCGCCAGCTCGAAGGCGAACTCCAGGATCCGGTCGACGCCCTTGCGGGTCATGACGGTCTCCTGCACCACCGTCTCGCGGTCGGTGCCCTCGAAGATCTTGCCGCCGATGCTGGAGTACTCGCCTTCGGTGTTCTCCCGCACCACGTAGAAGTCCACGTCGCCCGGAACGCGCCCGGCGAGCGGGCTTTTCACCCCCGGGAGCAGCTTCACCGGGCGCAGCGACACGTACTGGTCGAAGCGGCGGCGGAACTGCAGGAGGCTGCCCCACAACGACACGTGGTCCGGCACGACCTCGGGCCACCCCACCGCGCCGAAGAACAGCGCGTCGAAACCGCGCAGCTGCTCGAACCAGCCCTCCGGCATCATCCGGCCGTGCTCGACGTAGTAGTCGGCGCTCGCGAAGTCGAAGTCCACGAGATCGAGGGCGAAACCGAAGGTTTCCGCGGCCGCGGTCAGCACCCGCACGCCCTCGGGCACGACCTCCTTCCCGATGCCGTCACCGGGAATCACGGCGATGCGATGAGTGGTGGTCATGCTGGATTTCCTCCGGTGGCCTCATTTCCTTGCGGCACAGTCGAAATCGGCTCTGTCCCGCGGCTCGGCCCGACCTCGTCCCGCGTCCCGCGGGCGATTTCCATGTAGCGTAGGGCGCACGAAGTGGACCCAAAAGACCCGATTCGACACAACAGCGTTGCGCGAGACGAAAGAAGGACGTCGTGGATCTGCCGGAGCTCGACGATCTGCAGTTCTTCGACGGCGTCGCCCGCTCGGAGACCCTGACCCAGGCGGCGCGGCAGTGGGGCGTGTCGACCTCCGCGGTCAGCAAACGGCTGGCACACCTGGAAAGGCGGCTCGGCGCACAGCTGATCACCCGCAGCACCCGCCGGCTCGACCTCACCGACGAGGGCCGGCGCTACGCGGCGGGAGCGGCCCGGCTGCTTCCGCTGATCAGCGATCTGGAGGAGGAGGTGGGCGAGCGCCGCCACGAGCTGCGCGGCCACGTCGCGGTGCACTCGACCATCGGGCTCGGCCGCACGCACATCGCTCCCCTGCTGGGGCGGTTCAAGGACCTGCATCCCGACGTCGAGATCGACCTGGAGCTGTCCCACCTGCCGCTGCACATCGCCGGGACCCGGTTCGACTTCGCCATCCGGGTCGGCAGGCAGCGCGACTCCAGCCTCCGCGCCCGGCTCCTGCACCCGAATCGGCGCGTCGTGTGCGCCGCCCCGAAGTACCTCGCGAAGCGGAACCCGCCGCGGTCGATCCACGAGCTCCCCGAGCACGACTGCATCGTGATCCGGGAGAACGATTCCGACTACGCCGTTTGGAGATTCGGCACCGAATCGGAGGAGACCGCGGTGAAGGTCCCCGGGTCCATGGTCAGCAACGACGGCGACGTCGCGACGCAGTGGTGCGTGGAAGGCCACGGGCTGCTCATGCGCTCCCGGTGGCACGTCGCCCCGATGCTGCGCACCGGCGCGCTGGTCCAGCTGCTCGACGCCGTCCCCACTCCCGGCGCGAACATCTACGCCGTCTACGACTCCGCCCAGAACCTGACCCGGCGCGCGAAGCTGGCGATCGACCACATCGCCGAGGGACTCGCCCAGCGCCTGGACGTCCCTGCGGGGCAATGACTTTCGCGCTCCCCTTCCGAACCGTCCACCCGAGCCGAGGAGACATCGTGAGCACTGGCGAACCCGAGCTGGTCGACCGCGCCGGCTGCCGCTACCCGATCGACGAGCCGCGCTGGTGCGGCGACGACGGATCACCCCTGCTGGTCGAGCCGCTGCCCGGCATCACCCGCGAGCGCATCGATTCGGGCGTGCGCTCGCAATGGCGCTACGCCGCCGCGCTCGCGCTGCCCGACACCCCGGCGGTCAGCCTCGGCGAGGGGCTGACCCCGTTGCTGCACCGCCGGCTGGCCGGGCTCGACGTCGCGGTCAAGGCCGAATCGGCCAACCCCACGGCCAGCTTCAAGGACCGCGGCACCTCGGTGATGATCAGCACCCTGCGCGCGCAGGGCGTCCCCGCGGTGCTGGAGGACTCCAGCGGCAACGGCGGCTCGTCCGTCGCCGCCTACTGCGCGGCGGCCGGGATCGACGCGCAGATCCTCGCCCCCGAAGCGACGTCCCCGGCCAAGATCCTGCAGAGCCGGATCCACGGCGCGTCGGTCGAACTCGTGCCCGGCAGCAGGCAGGACACCGCGGACGAGGCGCTCCGCCGGTCGGCCGAACGCTTCTACGCCAGCCACAACTGGCACCCCCACTTCCTCGACGGCATCAAGCTCATCGCCTACGAGATCTGGGAGGACCTCGGTTTCACCGCCCCGTCCGCGGTGGTCGTCCCGGCCGGTGCCGGGAGCCTCGTGCTGGGCTGCGCCGCGGGCTTCGACGAGCTGCACCGGGCGGGCGAGATCGACCGGATTCCGCGCTTGCTGGTCAGCCAGCCGGAGCGGTGCAGCCCGCTGGTGCGGGCGTTCGACTCCGGCGCGGACGGCGTGGAACCGGCCGAATGGGCCCCGACGCTCGCCGAAGGCACCTCCATCGCGCACCCCGTGCGCGACCAGGAGGTGCTGCGCGCGATCCGCGCCAGCGGAGGCGCGATGATCGCGGTGCCCGAGGAAGAACTCCGCCCGGCGACGCTCGCCCTGGCGAAGACCGGTCTCTACGCCGAACCCACGAGCGCCCAGGTGGTGCCCGCCCTCGAACGGTTCGTGCGCGACGGCCACCTCGCCGGCGACGACGTCGTCGTGGCGGTGCTGACCGGCTCGGGCCTCAAGGCGAGCACCGCGATGGCCCGCCTGCTGGACGACTGACCCGACCCACCGACCCAACCGACCGACCCAACCCCCGGGATGCCCGGGTTCCGCCCTCGGTCCGCAATTTCCATTGAAATTGGACCTTCAATTTCAATGGAAATTGCGGACCGGACCGGACCGGACCGGAGCCGGACCGGGACCGGAGCCGGGACCGGAGCCGGAACGGGACCGGGACGGAACGGGACCGGGACGGGACCGGAGCCGGAACCGGAGCCGGGCCGGGACGGCGCTGGCTGCGCGCTGAACGCCGCCGCGGGGTCATCCCTCCGTCAAGGTCCGCTCGTCACCTGTAGGAATCGCGTCAAGAAGCCCGTCCCGGGGCCGCTCGGCGAGCTTCACTGAACAGGTCACCGGCGATGGAAGACGGTGCTCGTCAGGTCCGGGGGCGTCGTGATGGTCGTGTTCCGGCGTGGCCTGGTTCGCCGGTCGGTGGCCGGGCCCGCGACATCATCCGCGGTCGGTTTCTTCGCGGTCGTGGCGGGGATGGCGCCGACGGCCGCGGCGGTCTGGTGGTCGGGCGGGCAGGTGGCCGGGTTCGTCGTGCTGTGCCTCGTGGCAGGCGGCTACGGCTTCGCCGTCCGCAACGCCACCGGCGCGCTGGTCACCGCGGTGCTGGGCTGGATGTTGTTCAACGGTTTCGTCGTGCACTCCCACGGCGATCTCGGCTGGAACGGCTCCGGCGACGCCGTTCGACTGGCCGCGCTGACGGGTGCGGCGCTGCTCGGCGCGCTCCTCGGCAATGTCCTGGCTGCCCGCCATGAGCGGCCGGTGGTCGTGGTGACCATCCCGGCCCCCAGAGCCGAGCCGCCTGCGCGCGACCGGCAGCCGAAGGCGGAACTCGCGAAGTGCGCTTCCTCCCCCGAGGTCGCGGTCGCACCGGCCCGGGCGTCTCGGCCCGTGGCGTGAGCCGGGAACGGGTGCGCACACTGGTCGTGAGCACCCGAACGGCCGTAGCCGCGGAGGTGAGGGCGGATGCCACGCGGACGACTGCGCGTCTACCTCGGTGCCGCGCCCGGTGTCGGCAAGACCTACGCCATGCTCTGCGAGGGCCACCGCCGCCAGGATCGGGGCACCGACGTGGTCGTCGGCTTCGCCGAAACCTACGACCGCCCTCGCACTGCCGAACTCCTCGACGGCCTGGAGGTCCTCCCGCGCCGGACGCTCGGATACCGCGGCGCCGCGTTCACCGAGCTCGACGTGGACGCCGTCCTCGCCCGCCGTCCGCAGGTCGCGCTGATCGACGAGCTCGCCCACACCAATGTGCCGGGTTCCCGCCGCACCAAGCGGTGGCAGGACATCGAGGAGATCCTCGACGCGGGCATCGACGTCGTCTCCACGGTGAACATCCAGCACCTCGAATCGCTCAACGACGTCGTCGAGCACATCACCGGCATCCCGCAGCGCGAAACCGTGCCCGACGAGGTGGCGCGCCGCGCCGAGCAGGTCTAAGTCGTCGACATGACCGCCGAGGCCCTGCGCCGCCGGATGGCTCACGGCAACGTCTACCCGCCCGAGAAGATCGACGCGGCGCTGAGCAACTACTTCCGCGTCGGCAACCTCACGGCGCTGCGCGAACTCGCGCTGCTGTGGCTGGCGGACAAGGTCGACGAACAGCTCGACCGCTACCGCGCCGAGCACGACATCACCGGCACCTGGGAGGCCCGCGAACGCGTCGTCGTCGCGCTCACCGGCGGCGCCGAAGGCGACACGCTGATCCGCCGGGCCGCCCGAATCGCCGAACGCACCCGCGGCGCGGACCTCCTCGCGGTGCACGTCGTGCGCGGCGACGGGCTTTCCGACGCCAGTCCCGCGCACCTGGCGCGGCAGCGCGCCCTGATCGAGGACCTCGGCGGCACCTACCACCAGGTCGTCGGCGAGGACATCCCCGGCGCACTGCTGGACTTCGCGCGCGGCGTCAACGCCACCCAACTCGTGCTCGGCGCTTCCCGCCGGGGCCGGCTGGCGCAGCTGTTCTCCCGCGGCGTGGGCGTCACGACCACCGCCCGCTCCGACCCCATCGACGTGCACATGGTCACCCACGAGCACGTCGCCCACCGGCAGTGGCTGCCCACCTTCGCGCCGGGCGTCGGCCGGCGGCGCCGAATCGCCGGTTTCGCCTTGGCAGCGCTCGGAATTCCCCTGCTGACCGCGCTCCTGGAGCTCGCGCGCAACGACCTTTCGCTGCCCAGCGAGATCCTGCTGTTCCTCGTGCTGGTCGTCGGCATCGCGCTCGTCGGCGGGTTCTGGCCCGCGATCTCCACCGCGCTGGCCGCATTCCTGGTGCTGAACTACTTCTTCACCCCGCCGCTGTACGTGTGGACGATCGCCGATCCCGACAACCTCGTCGCGCTGATCGTCTTCGCGATCGTGGCGATCGCGGTCAGCGCGGTCGTCGACCTCGCGGCCCGCCGCGCCCGCGAGGCCGCCCGCGCGAGAGCCGAAGCCGCCGTCCTGTCCAACCTCGCCGGCAGCGTCCTGCGCGGCGAACACCCCCTGTCCGCGCTGCTGTCCCGGCTCCGCGAAACCTTCGGGCAGGACTCCGCGACCCTGTTGGAGCGGCGGCCCGAATCCGGCCGCACACCGGACGAACAGCACGATCCGCGGGCCTGGCACGTCGTGGACGCCGCCGGTGCGCCGCCGTGCCCCAGCCCGGACGCGGGCGACACGCACATCGCCGTCGGCGACGACCTCGCGCTGGCCCTGCGCGGCCCCACCCTCCCGGCCGCCGACCGCCGCGTGCTCGAAGCCTTCGCCACCCAGGCCGCCGTGGCACTCCACCAGCACCGGCTGGCCGAGCAGGCCGAGCAAGCCCGGCAGCTCACCGCGGCGAACCAGATGCGCACCGCGCTGCTCGCCGCAGTCAGCCACGACCTGCGCACCCCGCTGGCGTCGGCCACCGCCGCCGTCGAGAGCCTCCTCAGCGACGACGTCGCCTGGAGCGAGGAGGACGAGGCCGAACTCCTCGACACCGCCTACCAATCGCTGGTCCGGCTGGACCGGTTGGTCGCCAACCTGCTGGACATGAGCCGCCTGCAGGCGGGCACGCTCGGCACCGTCACCCGCGAGCTGGCCGTCGCCGATGCCGTGCCGCAGGCGCTCGACAGCCTGGACGCGGACGGCCGGGTGCGGATCAAGATTCCGGAAACGCTGCCCGACGTCCTCGCCGATCCCGGTCTGCTCGAACGAGTCCTGGCCAACCTCATCGGCAACGCCCTGCGCTACAACCCGCCAGGCCGGCCGGTTCTCGTGACCGCCAGCGCGCTCGCCGACCACGTCGAGGTCCGCATCATCGACCGCGGCCCGGGCGTCCGGCCCGAGGACCACGAGAAGATCTTCCTGCCGTTCCAACGACTCGGCGACCGCGACAAGAACACCGGCGTCGGGCTCGGGCTCGCCCTCGCCCGCGGCCTCACCGAAGCCATGCACGGCACGCTCACCCCGGACGAAACCCCGGGCGGCGGACTCACCATGGTCCTGACCCTGCCGATGGCCGGATCTCCCGCGATACCGGAACAATCCTCGGCCGAACGGCCCGCACCGCATCGCGGGAGCATCCGGTGACCCGGGCCCGGGACCGCGTCAGGACGCAGCGGATCCGGTTCGGTCGACCACGAGGGCGATCGGCGTTTCGCCGCAGCGCCTGAGCACCACGCCGTTCTCGGCGCGCGGGATCGCGCCTGCGTTCCACCACGCCGGCACGTCCAGTTCGCGGGCCAGCGCGCCCGTCGCCTGCCCGACGTTGTTGGAGACGATGAACCTTCCCTGGGAGTTGACCAGCGCGGCTCGGCCGCGGAGGTCGCGCAGGTGCGGGAACACCGCGCGCTCGAAGTCCTTCACGAACACGTCCGCGCCGACGACTCCGGCGAAGCCCTGCCGGACGTTCAGCGGCACGGTGAAGGTCAGCGCGTACTCGTCGCTGCACAGGTAATCGACGTAGGGGCCGGTGATGTGGCGCTGCGCGGTGTCGCGCGGGATGGTGAACCAGGGCTGCCGCGTGTAGTCCAGGAAGTGCTCGCTGGCCGGGTCCAGGCTGATGAGGAGCTGCGCGGGCTCCTCGCCCGGCGTCAGGGTCCACCACTGGAAGCCCAGTTCCTGGTCGACGAGCAGGTTCGGCGCGGCGATGAAACCCGCTCCGTTCACCAGCTCGCCGAGGGCGCCGACCACCTCCGGCCGCAGCCGGGCCAGGTCGCGGGCCCGTAACGAATCCTCGGCGAGCAGGGTTTCGGCACCGCTGCGGATCGTTGCCAAGCGCGCGAAGACGTCCTCCACCAGCGTCGAAACGTGGTCGATGACCTCGTCGCCGACCAGTGTGCGCGTGTCCTTCACGATGCGACCACCTCATGCACGTGCCGATTGCGTCGCCGGCTGCCGATGTTGGGGTTGGGTCAGCGTAGCGGCATGCCCCCGCCGGTGCGCCCATTGCGCCAGGCCGTTTCGCGGCGCATGTGCCGGGCGCCCGGAATGCACTACTGCCGGGTCAGCTCCAGGTGGACTTCGGCCGCTCGATCCACGGCCGCGAGGATGTGCTTCTCCGTGAGCGTTCTGGCCAGTGGGCCATCGGCGCGCGCTACCGCCTCCGCGATCGCGCGGTGCTCGGAGTGGGAGCGGTCGGCTCCCCCGCCGCACCCGGCCGACAGCCACAGCACGGCGCCGAGCTCGCCCTGCAGCTGGACCTCCTGCTGGGTCAGCCTGCTCGACTGGGCCGCGGCGGCGACTTCGAGGTGGAACTGCCGCTCCGCGCGTGCGGTGTCGTTCCCGCTGGTCCCGCGCACGTCGTCGGCGGCCTGTTCGAGCCGTTCGAGGTCTTCCGGCGAGCTGCGCTCGGCCGCGAGGCGGGCGGCCGCCCCGGCGATGGCCGCGTAGTGGTCGCCGAGGTCGCGCAGCTCGCCGAGGCTCACCTCGCGCAGCCGCTCGCGCCAGAACTCGCCGCCGTGGTCGCGCGGGGCCCGCACGAAGCTGCCGCCGCTGCGCCCGCGCCGGGTCTCCACCAGCCCCTGCTGCCGCAGGGCCATCAGCGCTTCGCGGATGGTGACCGTCGAGACCCCGAGCTGGCCGGCCAGCTCGGCTTCGCTCGGCAGCTGCTCCTCGTCGGCGAGCAGACCCAGCGTGATGGCGTCGACCAGCCGCCTGGTCACCGCCTCCACGCGGCCGGTCTGGTCCAGCGGCGCGAACATCGCTGATCGCGCGCGATGCGGCACCCGTTCGCCCATGCGCTTCCCCGGCTCCTCTCGGTCCTACGGGACCAATCTTGCCGGAAACTCTTGTTCTATTACATATGGTCTTATATGTTTGCGTCCCATCGAGACCCCCTGCCCCCCTGACTAGGAGCTATCCAGTGGAGCTCAAGCACTTCGTGGGCGGCGAGTACACCGAGTCCCGCGCGGACCGGGTGGCCGAGATCATCGATCCGGTCACCGGCCGGCCCTACTGCACCGCGCCCGTCGCCGACGCCCAGGACGTGGACCACGCGATGCGGACCGCGTCGGCGGCGTTCCGGAAGTGGCGCGACACCACCCCCGCCGAACGCCAGCTCGCGCTGACCCGCATCGCCGACGCGATCGAGGCCCGCGCCGACGAGATCGTACGCGTCGAATCCGCCGACACCGGCAAGCCGCTCGCGCTCACCCACGCCGAGGAAATCCCGATGGTGCTCGACCAGGTGCGCTTCTTCGCCGGCACGGCCCGGGTGCTGGAGGGCAAGGCCGCGGGCGAGTACCTGGCCGGGCACACCTCCTACGTGCGCCGCGAACCCGTCGGCGTGTGCGCGCAGGTGACGCCGTGGAACTACCCGCTGCTGATGGCGATCTGGAAGATCGCGCCCGCGCTGGCCGCCGGCAACACCGTGGTCCTCAAGCCCGCCGACACCACCCCGGCGTCGACGCTGCTGCTGGCCGAGATCTGCGCCGAATTCCTGCCGCCGGGCGTGTTCAACGTGCTCTGCGGCGACCGCGACACCGGTCGCGAGCTCGTGACGCACCCGGTCCCGGCGATGGCCTCGATCACCGGCTCGGTGCGCGCCGGCATCGAGGTCGCCGGGGCCGCGGCCACCGACCTCAAGCGCGTGCACCTGGAACTCGGCGGCAAGGCGCCGGTGCTGGTCTTCGCCGACGCCGACATCGCCGCCGCCGCGGAAGGCATCGCCGCCGCCGGGTTCTTCAACGCCGGGCAGGACTGCACCGCCGCGACCAGGGTGCTGGTGCACGAATCGGTGCACGACGAGTTCGTCGCCGCGCTGGTCGAGCAGGCCGGCGCGACCCGGACCGGCAAGCCCGACGACGACGATGCGGCCTACGGCCCGCTGAACAACGCCACCCAGCTGCAGCGCGTGTCCGGTTTCATCGAGCGGCTGCCCGACCACGCCGTCGTCCGCAGCGGCGGGAAGCGCGTCGGCGACCAGGGCTACTTCTTCGAACCGACCGTGATCTCCGGTGTGCGCCAGGACGACGAGATCGTGCAGAACGAGGTCTTCGGCCCGGTGATCACCGTGCAGCGCTTCGCCGACGAGGACGAAGCGCTGGCCAAGGCCAACGGCGTCGACTACGCCCTCGCCTCCTCGGTGTGGACCGCCGACCACGGGCGCGCCATGCGGGTGTCCCGCGAGCTGGACTTCGGCTGCGTGTGGATCAACACCCACATCCCGCTGGTGGCCGAGATGCCGCACGGCGGCTTCAAGAAATCGGGCTACGGCAAGGACCTCTCGCTGTACGGCCTGGAGGACTACACCCGCATCAAGCACGTCATGAGCGCTTTCTAGAGCAGAAAGGCTGTTTCCGAACTCGTTTTGCGGCAGTGCGGGTAGCGACCCCTGCGGGCGTTACGGCCGCCGCGTCACCCGGGTGGATGTCGGTCCCGCAATTTCAATGGAAATCGACGCGTCGATTTCCATTGAGGCTTTTCCAACCTCGTTCTGCGTGGCGGTGCGGGTAGCGGAACCTCAGAGGCTCCCTGGACTGTGGGTGCCCTGACTTATGTATGTCCGATACACGGCGTCAGGGCCGTCCTCGCCAGGAAGCCTCTGAGAACCCGCGGCGGTGCGAGTGTCGTAGGTGGGCTATGCGCCTGCGGCGCATGCGACAGCCCATCGACGTGCAGCTTTACGACCCGCGACTGCGGGCCCACCAGGATGAAAAAGGCTCATTTGAAATTGCGGAAGTTGTCCACACCCTCCGGTGTGTTGTGACCCGACACGCCGGAGGACCGCAACTTCCATTGAAATTGCAGCCGGTACGGCAAGAAAGGCAGACGATGTCGCCGAATTCAACTTCACCGCTGGTCGGCAGCCCGCCGGCCGCGGTGGCGAGCGGGGCGGAGCCCGCCGTGCGGCTGCGCGATCTGCGCAAGTCCTTCGGCCAGGTGCACGCCGTCGACGGGGTCGACCTCGACATCGCCGGCGGGGAGTTCTTCTCCATGCTCGGGCCGTCGGGATCGGGCAAGACGACGGTGCTGCGCATGATCGCCGGATTCCAGTTGCCCACCAGCGGCACCGTGGAACTCGACGGCCGGGACGTCAGCCGGGCGGCACCGTTCCAACGCGACGTCAACACGGTCTTCCAGGACTACGCCCTCTTCCCGCACATGACCGTGCTGGGCAACGTGGAGTACGGGCTGCGGGTCAAGCGGGTGCCGAAGGCTGAGCGCCGCGAGCGCGCCCTACAGGCGCTGCGCAGCGTGCGGCTGGGCGAGCACGGCAACCGCAAGCCCTCGCAGCTCTCCGGCGGCCAGCGCCAACGCGTCGCGCTGGCGCGAGCGCTGGTCAACCGGCCGAAGGTGCTGCTGCTGGACGAACCGCTGGGCGCGCTGGACCTCAAGCTCCGGCAGGAGATGCAGCTGGAGCTCAAGCAGATCCAGCGCGAGGTGGGCATCACGTTCATCTTCGTCACCCACGACCAGGACGAAGCGCTGACGATGAGCGACCGCATCGCGGTGTTCAACCAGGGCCGCATCGAGCAGATCGGCACCCCGGCGGAGGTCTACGAACGGCCCGCCAGCCCGTTCGTCGCCGGATTCGTCGGCACCTCGAACCTGCTCAGCGGTTCCAGCGCGGAAGCGGTCATCGGCAGGCCGGGCGTCTACAGCATCCGGCCCGAGAAGATCCGCATCGACGGCGACCTCGACCGCGACGCGGCGCTGGGCGAGACCAGCGCCGCCGGCACGGTGACCGACGCCGTCTACGCCGGGGCGTCGGTGCGCTACGAGGTGTCGCTGGACGCGGGCGCGCGGCTTTCCGTGGTGCGCCCCAACTCCGGCACCGCCGACCTCGACCACCGCGCGGGCAGCAAGGTCCGCCTCGTCTGGCACGACGAGCACAGCTTCCAGCTCACCGAAGCCGATCGCTGATCCCTCCGACGAACAGGAGAAATCCGATGCGCAACCGCAAGAAGATGAGCATGCTCGCGGGCGTGCTGGCCGCCACCACCGCGGTCGCCGCCTGCGGCACGGCCGGCTCCTCGAACCCCGCGCCCGGCGGCCACGGCTTCAAGCCGCCCGCGCTGCCCGCCCTCGGCGCGCTCGGCCAGCCCGAAGGGGAGCTCAACGTCCTCGCCTGGCCCGGCTACGCCGAGGACGGGTCCAACGACCCCGCGGTGGACTGGGTGACGCCGTTCGAGCAGGAAACCGGCTGCCAGGTCAACGTCAAGCCGTTCGGCACCTCCGATGAGGCCGTGAACCTGATGAAGACCGGCCAGTACGACGTGATCTCCGCATCGGGCGACGCCTCGCTGCGGCTGGTGGCGGCGGGCGACGTCGAACCGGTCAACACCGCGCTGGTCCCCAACTACAACGACGTGTTCCCGTTCCTGAAGGACAAGCCGTGGAACAGCGTCGACGGCACCTCCTACGGCGTGCCGCACGGCTGGGGCGCGAACCTGCTGACCTACCGCACGGACAAGGTCCAGCCCGCCCCTGATTCGTGGTCGGTGATGTTCGACCCGAACTCGCCGCAGAAGGGCAAGGTCATCGCCTACGACTCGCCGATCTACATCGCCGATGCCGCCCTCTACCTGATGAAGCACCGGCCCGAGCTGGGCATCACCAACCCCTACGCGCTCGACGACAAGCAGTTCCAGGCCTCCGTCGACCTGCTCAAGCAGCAGCGGCCGATGGTCAGCGAATACTGGTCGGACTACCTCAAGGAGAGCCAGGCCCTCAAGAACGGCGACGCCCACGTCGGAACCGCCTGGCAGGTCACGGTGAACCTGACCCAGTCCGAAGGTGCCCCGGTCGCCGCCACGCTGCCCGCCGAAGGTGCCACCGGCTGGTCGGACACCTGGATGGTCTCATCGAAGTCGAAGCACAAGACCTGCGCCTACAAGTGGCTGAACCACATCGTGAGCCCGCAGGCCAACGCCAAGGTCGCCGAGTACTTCGGGGAATCCCCGGCCAACCCGAAGGCGTGCGAGCTGACCGAGGACCGCAACCACTGCACGACCTACCACGCCGGGGACGCCGACTACGCCTCGAAGATCTGGTACTGGACGACGCCGATCGAGCAGTGCCTCGACGGGCGCACCGATGTGAAGTGCAAGGACTACGGCGAGTGGACTCGCGCCTGGACCGAGATCAAGGGCTGACGCGAACCGCGGCCGGTGGGTGCGAGGGGCGTCCACCGGCCGTTCACCCCCCGATGAGCGAGGATCGAGAGAGATGACAACCACGGCCTCCGCCGAGCGCGCTCCGCGCCGGTCGTCGAGCTTGCTGTACCGCAGACCGAGGCTTCGGCTGGGACTGCTGCTGTCCGCGCCGATGCTGTGGCTGGGGCTGGCCTACCTCGGTGCCCTGGCCGCCCTGTTCATCACCGCGTTCTGGAGCACCGACCCGTTCACCGGCCAGGTGGTGATCGAGTGGTCGCTGGACAACTTCGCGACGCTGCTCACCGACGAGGTCTACCGGACCGTCACGCTGCGCACGGTCGGAATCGCCCTGCTGGTCACCGTCGTGGACGCGGTGATCGCGTTCCCGATGGCCTACTACATGGCCAAGTTCGCCTCGCCCAGGGCGCAACGGCTGCTGGTCATCGCGATCATGACGCCGCTGTGGGCCAGCTACCTGGTCAAGGCCTACGCGTGGCGGGTCATGCTCTCCGGCAACGGCGTGGTGCACTGGCTGCTGAGCCCGCTGGGCCTGGACTCCCCCGGCTACGGGCTGCTCGCCACCGTCATCACGCTGTCCTACCTGTGGTTGCCGTACATGATCCTGCCGATCTACGCGGGCCTGGAACGCCTCCCGGACTCCCTTGTGGACGCTTCCAGCGATCTGGGCGCCAAGCCGTGGCGCAGCTTCCGGTCGGTGGTGCTGCCGCTGGTCTTCCCGGCGATCGTGGCGGGCTCGATCTTCACGTTCTCGTTGTCGCTGGGCGACTACATCGCGGTCAAGATCGTCGGCGGCACCAACCAGATGCTGGGCAACGTCGTCTACGACAACATCGGCGCCGCCAACAACCTGCCCTTCGCCGCGACGGTGGCCACCGTCCCCGTCGTGATCATGCTCTGCTACCTGGCGGCGGTCCGCCGGACCGGCGCCCTCGACAACCTCTGAACCCCACTCCACGACCGCGCTCCACGCCCCGCGCGGTACCCGGAACCCCGGGTTCCGACCGCGGTACCCGGAACCCCGGGTTCCGACCGCGTCCCCCGCAATTTCCATTGAAATCGAACCTTCGATTTCAATGGAAATTGCAGACCCGGGGCCCTCTCGAAGACCAGACCTAGGCCCACTCCCGAAACAGCCCCTCTAGGAGCCGCTGCGATGAGTGCTTCCCGAACGACCCGGCTGGTGCTGCTGGGCGCGCTCGTTCTCGGACTGGCGGTGATCTACTTCCCGCTGCTGGTCGTGCTGCTCAACTCGGTCAACGCCGACACCACGTTCGCCTGGCCGCCGTCGTCCTTCACCCTGGAGTGGTGGCACCGGGCGCTCGGCAACCAGGGCGCCCTCGACGCCCTGGCGACGAGCGCGCTGGTCGGCGTGGCCTCGACCGCGATCGCGCTGGTCCTCGGCACGATGGCCGCATTCGCCCTGCAGCGGTTCCGGTTCTTCGGCCGCGACCAGGTGTCGTTGCTGATCATCCTGCCGATCGCGCTGCCGGGGATCGTCACCGGCATCGCGCTCAACAACGCCTTCCGCACCATCCTGGGCATCGACCTCGGCCTGTTCACGGTCATCGTCGCGCACGCGACGTTCAGCATCGTGGTGGTGTTCAACAACGTCGTGGCCCGGCTGCGGCGGATGGGCGGCAACCTGGAGGAGGCGTCGATGGACCTCGGCGCGGGCGGCGCCACCACGTTCCGCCTGGTGACGTTCCCGATGCTGCGCTCCGCGCTGCTGGCGGGCGGACTGCTGGCGTTCGCGCTGTCCTTCGACGAGATCATCGTCACCACCTTCACGCTCGGCACCGGCATGGAAACGCTGCCGATCTGGATCCTCAACAACCTGTTCCGCCCCAACCAGGCCCCGATCGTCAACGTCGTGGCGGCCGTGCTGATCGTGTTCTCGACGGTCCCGGTGTACCTGGCGCAACGGCTCTCCGGCGACACCAACGCCGGCGGCCGCCTCTGAGCCGCGTCCGCCCCACCGAGTCCACCCCGGCAGAGTCATCCTTCCCCAGGCATGACGAGCGGTCCGCACGACTTGTGACATCGCACCCAGGCGTGCGGGACCGCGGGGAAGGCGCGCCCTTGTCGGGCATGCTCTACGCAACGGGGCCAGATCCGCGGCCGAGCGGATGCTGGTGGTGGACTCCGGGTGGTGCCAGGTGACCTTGCAGCAGCTTCGCTACTTCCTCGCCGTCGCGCGCGCCTTGCACTTCACCAAGGCGGCCGAGGCGGTCAAGGTCGCGCAGTCCTCGCTGAGCAACCAGATCCGGGCCCTGGAGGCAGAACTGGGCGCGGAGCTGTTCATCCGCGCCCGCGGCGAGGTGCTCCTCACGCCCGCCGGGGAGGCGCTGCTGCCGATCGCGACCCGGATGCTGGCCGACGCGGACGTCGCCAAGCGCGAAGTGGCCGACGTGGTCGGCGTGCACGGCGGGCTGGTCCGCCTCGGCGCGCCCCCGAGCCTGTGCGTGACGGTCCTCGCCGACGCCCTGCGCGCCTTCCACGGCGAGCACCCGGGCGTGCGGCTTTCCGTGCGGGAGAACGGATCGCGCGACCTGGCGAGCGCGCTCCTCCACGGTCAGCTGGACCTCGCCCTCGTCGTCCTGCCGACCGGCGGCGTCAGCGACGAGCCCTCGCTGTCGATCACCCCGCTGCTGACCGAGGAGCTCGTCGTCGCAACGGCCGCCACCGGCACCAAGCGGCCGAGCGCGCCGATCCCGATCGAGGCGCTGCGCGACCGGCAGATGGTGCTGTTCCGCGAGGGCTACGACCTGCGGGAGACGACCCTGCGCGCGTGCGCGGAGGCCGGCTTCACCCCGAAGCTGGCCGTCGAGGGCGGCGAGATGGATGCCGTGCTGTGCTTCGTCGAGGCCGGGCTGGGCGCGGCGATCGTGCCGAGGATGGTGCTTTCCGGGCGCCCCGGCCTGCGCGGCACCCGGCTCGCGCGCCCGGGCCTGCGCCGGACGATCGGCCTCGCGCGCAGGACCGACACGGCGCCGACGAACGCGGTGCGCGCGTTCGAAACCGCGCTGCTGGACTTCCTGCGCAGCACGGCCACCACCGGCGACCTGCCCAGCGGAGTCGAGTTCATCGGCGGAACACCGGGCTGACCGACCAGCACGGCCGCCGCGCCGTGCAGAGCGCAAGCCAGAGCGGTGCGGGCAGATCCGACCGCCTGCCGATCCCGTGGGCCAGTGTCATGACCGCCCCTCTCCCATACCGCCCCGGAGAACCGACGATGGCGGCGGGCCCGATGTGACATCCGGACCAGCCGGTGCCGAGACCTGGGACACACCTGCGGCGCCGCGAGACCTCTCACGAGCCGCGATCGCCTCGGGCTATCGAGCCCAGCGTCTCACCATATTGGACAGTGCCGGAGCGCCGTGCCTAGCTTGCTTCCGTGACTCTCCAAGACGAACGAGTCGAACCCGCGCTCCCGGCCCGGGATCGAAGGCCCGCGGCCGGGCGCGGGCGCCGCCGGACGTCGATCGGCAGGTTGTGGTCGTCGACGGCAGGCAAGAAGATCGCCATGGCGGCGTCAGGTGCCCTCCTGCTGCTGTACGTGGTGGCGCACATGCTGTCCAACCTCAAGATCTTCATCTCCCCGGCCAGCATCGACGCGTACGCGGTGTGGCTCCGCAGGCTGTTCGACGGCCTGCTGGGGTACGAGGGCTTCGTGTGGGTCGTGCGGGTCGTGCTGCTGGCCGCCGTGCTGCTGCACGCGACCGCCGCCTACCAGCTGGCGCGCCGGGCGAGGGCGGCCCGCCCGGTCGGCTACCGGCGCCGCCCGAAGGTGCAGGCGGGGTACGCGGTGCGCACCATGCGGTGGGGCGGCGTGATCCTCGCCTTCTTCGTCGTCTACCACCTGCTCGACCTCACGACCGGCCACGTCAACCCGCACGGCGTGCACGGCGAGGTCTACCGGAACGTGGTGGCCAGCTTCCAGCGCTGGTACATCGCGCTGTTCTACGCGCTGGCGGTCTGCTCCCTCGGCCTGCACATCCGGCACGGGTTGTGGAGCGCTCTGCAGAGCCTCGGGGCGATGACCGCCGCGCGGCAACGAGCCGCGAAGCTGACCGCGCTCGTGGTCGCGATCGCCATCACCGCCGGGTTCCTCTCCGTGCCGTTCGCCGTGGTGACCGGGATTGTCAACTTGACCCGACCCTAAGAGTTCCTAACAGAGGGTTTTGGTGTGTCGGTAGCAGATGATGCATGTGGCCAGGCCGAGGAACGCTTCGTGGATGTCGTCGCGGCGTTCCCAG
>NZ_JBWKKU010000029.1:102610-113351 GCF_056431445.1 Saccharopolyspora sp. NPDC045941 | reverse complement strand
GCCTGCTGGCGCGACAAAACCTGTTACAACCCCGCCCTGCACGAACCCGCCGAACAGACCCAAGCGGCATAGGGGTTGACTCAGGGATCTCACTGCTCCAGCTTCTCCAGCACCTTCGCGAAGTCGTCCCCGAAGCCGCAGCGCTGGGCGATCATCTCCAGCTGCTCGTCCGGGTAGAGGTCGACCTCTTCGATGATCACCAGCAACTCGCCCTCGGGCAGCCCGAGATCGGAGAGGATCGCTAGGTTGCCCTCCGGCCAGACCTCTTCGTCGTCCTCATCGGGCGGATCGATGCGCAGCAGGTCGAGGACGTCCGCCGCGATGTCGTAGTCCAGCGCCGCGGCCGCGTCCGACAGCAGCAGATCAACGCCGCCGGGCACCGGCCTGATCAGCACGAAGAACTCGTCGTCCACATTGCACATACCGAACACCGCGCCGGTGGAGCGCAGCTCGCGCAACGCCGTGATCGAGGCGTCGAGGCCGGTCAGCACCGTTTGGTCCATCGTGCTGCACCGCCACCGCCCGTCCTCCCGCACCACGGCGACGGCGAAGCCAGCGACCGGCTCCTGCACCGTCATGAGGACACCGTAGAGCGTACTAACGCCACCCGAAAGCACTATTGCGCGCTCGTAACCTTCCGGGCACCGATTCACGCTCAACCGGGTACGTGGCCGACGGAGAGTTCGGGCAGGATGGACCGATGCGTGCCGTGTGCGTGATCGGACTGGGACTCATCGGCGGCTCGGTGCTGCGAGCCGCCAAAACCGCCGGACGCCCCGCCTGGGGCACCACGACCTCGGAAGCCGACGCCGCCGGCGCCCGGGCCGAGGGTTTCGAGGTCCTCGACGTCGAACCGGCCCTGCGCCGCGCCGCCGAGGAGGAGGCGCTCGTGGTCGTCGCGACGCCGCTGACCGCCGTGCGCGCGGTGCTGCGGCAGGTCGCCGAGCACGCTCCCGGCGCCTGGCTGACCGACGTGGTGAGCGTCAAGGAGCCGGTCGACGCCGAGGTCCGCAGCCTGCTGCCCGCCGGCCGCTACGCCGGCGGGCACCCGATGGCCGGGGTGTCGAGTTCCGGCTGGTCGGCGGGTTCCGGCGAGCTGTTCGCCGGGGCGCCCTGGGCGGTGACCATCGAGGAAGGCACCACGCTCGAAGCGTGGCGCGAGGCTGCCCGGCTCGCGCTCGACTGCGGCGCGCAGGTGGTGCCGACGTCGGCGGCCTCGCACGACTTCGCGGTCGCGCGCATCTCGCACCTGCCGCACGTGTTCGCGGCGGTGCTCGCGGCGGTCGGAGCCGACGGCGGACCACTGGCGCTGTCGCTGGCGGCCGGCTCGTTCCGCGACGGCACCCGGGTCGCGGGCAGCGAACCCGAGCTGGTGCGGGCGATGACGGAAGGCAACCGGATCGCGCTGCTCGACGCCGTGGACGACGCCCTCGGCAGGCTCGGAGCGGCCCGCGGCTCCCTCGCCTCCACCGGAGGCCTGAAGTCCACAGTGGACGCGGGCCACGAAGCGCGCCGAACGCTCGACGAACTCGCGATCAACGAGCGAGTACGAGCGACGGTCCAACTAAACGACACGGCCCTGGAGCGCCTGCGAGAGCTCGGCGAGCGCGGCAGCCGAGTCGTGGCCCTCACGGAGACAACCGCCGAGGTAGAGATCCCGGTGTGACGCCTCGAAGCAGCGCCCCGGCGTGACACCTCGAAGCAAGGGGCGGTGATCTCGGTCAGGTCGGTACATGCGAACGGCCCCGGCCGTCGCGCTCCCGGCGTCGTGCGCCCGCAATTTCAATGGAAATCAGAGCTCTGATTTCCATTGAAATTGCGGGACTCATCCACAGCATCCGGCGTGTCGTGGCCCGACATACCGACGGGTGTGGACAACTGCCCGTCGGTTTCAATTGAAACTGTTGATCGACTTCGGGCCGTTCGCCCAGGGCCGGCGGATCTTCCGGGGCCGGGCATGAAGAGGCCGGGCATGAAGAGGGGCCGCCCAACGCATGAAGAGAGGCCGCCCTGTGCGTTGGGCGGCCTCTCCATGATCCGCTCCGACCACTGCGAGCGGGATGGCCCTCACCTCTTCCCGCTCTGCAGCTTGGGTCGGGCGGCGATGTTCCGTTAGCGCTGTTCGCCGGGGCCCTGATCGTTGCCGCCGAGGAACTCCTTGCCCTTCTCGACGGCGTTGTCGATCTGGTCCTCGTGGCCGAACTTCTCCTTCGCCGCTTCGGCCACCTCGTCCAAGCCCTGCTCGATCTTGTCGCCGTGCTCCTCGCCCAGATCTCGCAGGTGGTCCTTGAACTCTCCGAATCCCATGGTGCTCCCTTCGGGGCGGCTGGAAAAGCCCTTTCGGCGGCGCGCTGCCCGCCGAACCTAAAGCCACCCCGGCTCCGGCGCGCGCCGGAGTTCGCCCGGCGGAGGCACGGGTTGGTGCTTCCGGGTGATGCGTCAAGACCGCGTCAAAGCAGCCCCGGGAACCATTGCCCGATCTTCCCCGCGAGGCCTATGGTGACCCCATGACTGGTTGACCAGATTTCAAATCTGGTCAACAGATCGAGATCGAAGGCAGGAGACGCCCCATGACGCAGCCCACCGAACGTGCCGACCGCATCCTCGACGCGGCCGGGGAACTGATGATTCGGCTGGGCTACCGGAAGGTGACCATCGAGGACATCGCCAGGCAGGCCGGCATCGGCAAGGGCACCGTCTACCTGCACTGGCGCACCAAGGAGCGGCTGTTCGAGTCGCTGTTCCTGCGCGAATCCGCAGACCTGACGGCCGAGCTCATCGACCGCGTGCGCCGCGATCCCGAAGAGGTCCGGCCGCACCGGTTCATGCAGACCTCGTTCCTGGCCACCCAGCGCAGACCGCTGATGCGGGCCCTGGCAACCGGGGACGTGGAACTGCTCGGCAACCTCAAGCAGGGCGATGCGCAGAGCCGCGGCCAGGAGTTCACTGACCGCTACGTCGAGCTGATCACCAAGTACGGCCTGGTCCGCGACGACGTGCCGCACCTCGTCTTCTCGCTGTACGCCACGGTCACCGGGTTCTTCCTGCTGGACAACATCAACCCGGACCTGGCGGCACTGGACGACCGGGCCAAGGCGGAGGCGCTGGCGCAGACCATCCACCGCGCCTTCGAACCCGACGACGCACCCGACCGCTCCTCGCTGACCGCGGCGGCGGCCGAGATCAGCGCGCTCTTCGACGAGATCACCGCGAACTACCGGAAGTGGATCTACACCTCCGGGATAACCAGCGAGCGCGCCTGACCGGCGGCGCTCGTCCATCAGGAAGGGGCAACACATGACGACCCTCGCCGACACCTGGGGGATCAACGAAGCGCAGTTCTGGCTGCGCGGCGTCCGGCCGGAGCAGCCGGTCGAACATGATTCGGCGGCCGGGATCTGGAACGTCTACGGATACCCCGAAATCCTGCAAGCCCTCAGCGACCCCGCCACCTTCTCGTCAGACACCCGGCGGCTGGTGCCCGAGCTGGCCGGGAACGACGAGGGCAACCTCGTCCAGATGGACCCGCCGGAGCACCACAAGCTCCGCAAGCTGGTCAGCCACGCCTTCACGCCCAAGGTCGTCGCCGACCTGGAGCCTCGGATCGCCGCGCTGACCAACGAGCTCCTCGACGCCGTGTCCGACCGGACCGAGCTGGTCCGGGACCTGGCCTACCCGCTGCCGGTCATCGTGATCGCGGAGCTGCTGGGCGTGCCGAGCAGCGACCGGGGCCTGTTCAAGAAGTGGGTCGACGCGATGTTCGCCAGCTCCAACAAGTTCTCCCTCAAGGAGCGCTCGAAGGAGCAGGAGGAGTACATGGCGAAGGCCATGGAGCAGGTCCAGGAGCTGACCGACTACCTGCGCGGACACGTGCAGGAGCGGCGTCGCACGCCCCGCGAAGACCTGCTGGGCAAGCTCGTCGCGGCCGAGGTCGACGGCGTGCAGCTCACCGACGCCGAGGTGGCCAACTTCGGGATGGTGCTGCTGATCGCCGGGCACATCACCACGACGATGCTGCTGGGCAACACCGTGCTGTGCCTGGACGCGCACCCCGATCAGCTCGCGGCGGTGCGGGCGGACCGGTCGCTGGTGCCCTCCGCGATCGAGGAGTCGTTGCGCTACTTCAGCCCGTTCGCGGCGGTGTCCCGGGCGACCAACCGGGAGGTCGAGCTCGGCGGCACAGTGATCCCGGCCGACCAGCTGATGCTGCTGTGGATCGCGGCCGCCAACCGCGACCCCCGGCAGTTCACCGACCCGGACGTCTTCGACGTCCGCCGGGACCCGAACCCGCAGATCGGCTTCGGCCGCGGCATCCACTTCTGCCTGGGCGCGCCGCTGGCCCGCCTGGAGGGCCGGGTCGCGTTGAACATCATGCTGGACCGGTTCCCGAACCTGCGCACCGATCCGGCCGAGGGCCCGGAGTTCCTGCCCAGCCCCAACATGACCGGCGTCAGCAAGCTCCCGTTGCTGCTGAGCTGACGGAGGCCGGGACGGGTGCCGGCGCTGGCACCCGTCCGGGCAAAACGACTTGTTCCGGCCGGGCGGACTGGGGAATTCTTCGCGGCATGAGCAATGCCACCGACACCTTCACCGCCTGCCTGCGCGATCTCGGCGTCACGGGTTCCGTCGTCGAGTTCGAAGCGGAGGTGCCGACCGCGGCGGCGGCCGCGGAGCGGCTGGGCTGCGAGCTCGGCGCGATCGCGAACAGCCTGATCTTCACCGCCGACGACGAGCCGCTGCTGATCATCGCCAGCGGCGCGCACCGGGTGGACACCAAGCACGTCGCGCGGCTTCTCGGGGTGCGCAAGATCCGCCGCGCGACCCCGGAGTTCGTGCTGGAGGTGACCGGGCAGCCGGTCGGCGGCGTCGGCCCGGTCGGGCACCCGCGGCCGATCCGGACCGTGGTGGACCGGATGCTGGCCGACTTCCCGGAGGTGTGGGCGGGCGCGGGCACGAAGCACGCGATGTTCCCGACGTCGTTCGACGAGCTGGTGCGGATCACGGGCGGCCTGGCCGCCGAGGTCGAGAAGGTCTGAGCGGCCGGGCCCCGCAGGGGTCGTGAGCGCTGACTCCGGTTCTTACCGGATGATTCGCTCACGACCCCGCGCTGTCATCGCTCGTGTCGCCGGCGGATCAGACGTTGGGCTCGAAGCGGCCGTCGATCGCCGTCCAGCCGCCTTCCACCAGCTGGAGGCTGCCCGTGACGTACGACGCGGCGTCCGATGCCAGGTACACCACGGCTCCGGCGATCTCGTCGGCGTTGGCCCACCGCTTCAGCGCGGTCTTCTCCGCGTACGCGCCGTACCAGGTCTGGTCGGACTTGATCTGCTTGGTCAGCGGCGTCTCGAACGGGCCGGGCGCGATCGCGTTGACCCGCACGCCCTTCGGCCCCAGCTCCGCGGCCAGCGCGCGGGAGAGCTGCACGACGCCCGCCTTGGTCGCGGCGTAGATGCCCTGGCCCGGTTCGACCACCTCGGCGCGGAAGCTGGCGAAGGTGATGATGCTGCCGCGGCCGCGCTCGGCCATCCGCGCGCCGAAGTCCCGCACCAGCCGGTAGGTGCCCTTCAAGTTGACGTCCACGACGCGGTCGAACTCCTCGTCGACGGTGTCGAGCAGGCGCTTGCGGACGTTGATGCTGGGCGTCACGACGAGCACCTCGGCGTCCGCCTCGGCCTCTGCGAGCTGCTGGATCTGCGCGCCGTCGCGCACGTCGAGCTCGCGCCGGCTCGCCTCGTGGCCGAGGCTCTTGATCGCCTCCACGGTCCCCTCGGCGCCGTCCGGATCCACGTCCGCGACGATCACCTGCGCGCCGAACTCGGCCAGCGCCACCGCGCTGGACCGGCCGAGGCCGCTGCCACCGCCGACGACGACCGCCTTGCGCCCGTCGAGCCGGAAGAGGTTGGCGAGCCGATTCGTCATGATGTTCCTCCCGCGAAGGTGGACCAGTGGTCTGACCATCAGATCCTCAACCAGGCGGGAGGGCGGCGGCAAGGGTTCCCCGGAAGGTGCCGCGGTAGGCGCTGGGTGACACGCCGAGCGTCGCCTGCAGGTGCTGCCGGAGCGAGGCCGCGGTGCCGAAGCCCGCGTCCGCCGCGATCCGGTCGACGGACAGATCGGTCTCCTCCAGCAGCTGCCGGGCGCGCTCGATGCGCTGCTGGGTGAGCCACTGCAGCGGCGACACGCCGACCTCGTCGCGGAAGCGGCGGGTGAACGTCCGCACGCTCATCGACTCCCGCGCGGCCAGTTCGCGCAGCGTCAGCGGCCGGTCCAGGTGTTCCAGCGCCCACGCCCGGGCCTGCGCGGTCGAGGCGGACTGCGGCTCGGGCATCGGCCGCCGGATGTACTGGGCCTGGCCGCCGTCGCGGTGCGGCGGCACCACGGTCGCCCGCGCCACCTCGTTGGCGACCGCCGCGCCGTGGTCGCACCGGATCATGTGCAGGCACAGGTCGATCCCGGACGCCTCGCCCGCCGAGGTCAGCACGTCGCCGTCGTCGGTGTAGAGGACGTCGGGGTCCAACCGGACCGCCGGGTAGAGCCGCCGGAACTGGTCGCAGGACCGCCAGTGCGTCGTCGCCCGGCGGCCGTCGAGCAGCCCGGCCGCGGCCAGCACGAACACCCCGGTGCAGATCGATGCGATGCGGGTACCCGGCCGGATCAGCGCGAACGCCGCGGCGAGCTCCGCGCTGAGCCGGCCTTCGGTCTCGGTCTCGTCGAGCTCGTGCGTCGCCGGGAAGATCACGGTGTCCGCCTCGGCCAGCGCTTCGGGGCCGTGCGCGACGTGGATCGGGAAGTCCGCGTCGGTGCGCACCATTCCGGGGACGAGTGCGCAGGTCACGACCTCGTACAGGGGTTTTCCGGCGGGCGAGAGGGCCCGCCCGAACAGTTGGTGCACCAGGCCCAGCTCCATCGGCATCACGCCGTCGCGGACCAGCACCGCTACTCGACCGGTCATGGCCCGATTCTTGCACATGTTGGCCATCAGGCCACTCGTTTCGCGGCGCGCGGCGGCGCAGGGTCGGGGTATGACGATCGAAACAGCCACCCGGACGGGCATCCACCGCGCGTGGTGGGTCGCCGCGGTGACCGCGCTGGTGGTGGTCGGCGCGGGCGCCTGCGCCACCACCGCCGGCCTGCTCATCACCCCGCTGCACCACGAATTCGGCTGGTCGCGAGCCGCCATCGGCGTCGCGGTCTCGGTGAACATGGCGCTCTACGGGCTGACCGCGCCGTTCTCCGCGGCGTTGATGGACCGCTTCGGCATCCGCCGGGTGGCCGTCGCCGCGCTGCTGCTGATCGCCGCCGGCGCCGGGCTGACCACGGTCGTTTCCGATTCCTGGCAGCTGGTCGTGGGATGGGGGCTGCTCGTCGGCGTCGGTTGCGGCGCGCTGGCGATGGCGTTCGCCGCGACCGTGACGCACCGCTGGTTCGTGGCCCGGCGCGGCCTGGTGACCGGCCTGCTGACCGCGGCCAGCGTCTTCGGCCAGTTCGCGTTCCTGCCGGTGATGTCCTGGGTCATCGACCACTTCGCGTGGCGCTCGGCGACCGTGGGCCTCGCGCTGATCGCGCTGGCCACGGCGCCGCTGGCGTGGTCGGTGCTGCGCGACCACCCCGCCGATCTCGGCCTGCGCCCCTACGGCGCAACGGTTTTCGAGGCGAAGCCGGAGCCGGAGCCGGGCGCGGCCCGGCGCGCGGTGCGACTGCTGTTCGACGCGGCGCGGACCGGCCCGTTCTGGTTGCTGGCGGGCACTTTCGCGATCTGCGGGGCGTCCACCAACGGGATCATGTGGACCCACTTCGCCCCCGCCGCGCACGACCACGGCATGCCGACCACGATGGCGGCCTCGCTGCTCGCGGTCATCGGCGTGGTGAACGTGGCCGGCACGATCGGTTCCGGCTGGCTCACCGACCGGTTCAGCCCACAACTGCTCTTGGCCGCCTACTACGCGCTGCGCGGCCTCTCCCTGCTCGCGCTGCCCGCGCTGTTCGGGCCGACGGTGCAGCCGGCCATGATCGGCTTCGCCGTCCTGTTCGGGCTGCTCGACGTCGCCACCGTTCCGCCGACGATCGCCCTGTGCCGCCAGGTCTTCGGGGCGGGCGGAGCGATCGTCTTCGGCTGGGTGAGCGCTGCGCACCAGGTGGGCGCCGGGCTGATCGCCTACTTCGGCGCCGTGGCGCGGGACCTGCTCGGTTCCTACGACGCGGTCTGGATCGGGGCCGCCGCGCTGTGCGCCGCGGCCGCGCTGATGGCGGTCGCGATCAGGCGGTCGTCTGGTCCAGGTCGGGCGTGAACCGGGCGCTCGCCGCGGCCACCCCGGCGGCGATCTGGTCGCCGTCGGCCGTGCCGGAATCCGCGGTCGCGGCGGCCCACGCCTTGATGGCCTGCCGGGAGAATTCCTGCACCGCAGCGGAGTTCTCCCACTCTGGCACGTACTCACCCCGGAGGTACCGGTCCAGGCCGAGCAGGTCGACGTCCCAACCCGGGCCGACGAACAGCGCGCCCGCGCCGCTGCTGATCGGCTCCATCGGGACCGAATGCATCATCTCGAGCCCGGTGCCGTCGTCGGTCTCGGCGAGCCGCAGCTCCAGAACGCCGTCGCCGAACGTGATCTTCACCAGGCGCGGTGCCGCGCAGCGCAGGATCTGGCCGCCGGCGTTTCCCTCGAACTGGTAGCGGCCGCCTTCCCGGAGTTCGCCGGTGATCGGCAGGAACCAGCGCCGCAGCCGGTCCGGTTCGGTGAGGGCGCGCCAGAGTTCCTCGATCGGGGCGGCGTAGTTGCGGCGCAGCAGCACGCTGACCTGCGCGCCACCGACGACCGAGTGCTGGCTGACCACGCGCTGCACGGAGGTGACCTGCCTGGTGATGTCGAACATGTGGTGCCTCCCAGTCCGGACTCCCGCGGGCCATCATCCGGCCTCGAACCGCGGTCCGCTCGCTCCCGACTCGTCCGGGTCGCCCGTCCCCCACACCGGCGGGCAGGTGCCGCCTAGGATGTGATCATGAGTGCTCAGGAGGCGGAATTACGCCTGTTCACGGGCGATGCGAGCGCGTCGGAGTTGGGCGTGTCGGCGAAAGTCCGCTACGAGCACGTCGAAGAGCACGGCTTCCCGAACGAAGAAGACGCCTTCCGCCAGGCGGGCACGGCCGCGTACCGCGCCGCTCCCCTGCTGCGGCTCATCGGCGAACGCGGATCGCGCAAGCTGATCACGGGCCGGGTGCGCATCGCGGTGCGGCCGGACGCGGCGCCGTCGGTCACGATCCTGGTGACGGCGCTGTGGTCGGAGCGCGACCGCTGGACGCAGGTGCAGGACGTGCGGTCGCAGCTGGACGGCGCGTTGGCCGCCTCGCTGGCCGAGCCTGCGCACCCGGTGCACGGCGACGCGCGGGACGTGGCCGCCATCCTCGCCAAGGCGGTGGCCGAGTCCTCGCACAACGAGGTCACGAAGGTCCGCGCGCTGCGCTACGAGCTGGAACGGCGACTCGCCGACCAGCTGGCCAACCGCAAGCAGGAGCCGATGCGGCGGCTGCTGGCGGAGGTCATCGAGCTGTCGATCGCGTTCAACCGCGCCCGGGACGAAGCGCGCGCGGCGATCCGCGACGACCTCTGGCGGCGCCACGAATCGGCGCACCAGCACGGCGAGACCACCGAGCCGCCGGGCCCGGAAACCCCGGTCCCGGACCGGATGCACTACAACGCGATCCGGCACTGCCGTTCGATGAGCAGCCTGCTGGAGGAAGAGACCGCCCGCCTGCATTCGTTGCAGGACAGCATGTCGACGATCTCGGTGGCGCAGGACGCCGAAGCGCAGCAGAACTTCAACCTGTTCGCAGCCGCGGCGGCCGCGGGGCTGGGGCTACCGGCGCTGATCCTGTCGTTCTACGGAGCCCAGACGTACCTGCCGGTGACGTCCTTCGACCGCGCGGCGCGGGCGCTCCTCCCGGTCGGCCTGACTGCGCTGGTGGCGGTGATGATCGTGCTCCGCCAGATGCCGTGGCGGGCGCGATTCCGCCACTACGCAGGAGGTTTCACGCTCGTCGTGTCCATCCTCGCCGTGCTGTGGGTGGCGGGAGCACTGGCGCCGAGCTGATCGCGGGATCAGCGCCGCTTCGAGGGGCGGGGTTTGGCCCGGAGGATTGGTTTCAGCAGGTCCTCGGCTTGGCGCAGCTGGTACGAACCCTCGCCGAACTTGCGCCGGTATCCGGTCATGACGCTATCGGCCACGTGGCGCGCCCGAGCGACCTTTCCTACCTTGTAGAGCGCAACAGCCAGCCCGGAATAGGTCCACAGCACATCTGGATGATCCGTTCCGAGGATCTCTCGTTGCCGCTTATGCACATCGGCAAATAACTGACGAGCCTGCACCGCCCGATTTGTTTTTATCAGCAGTACGCCGAGATTAGCTGCAGCGCGCATTGTTTCAGGGTGATTCTCACCAAAGAGACGGCCATACTTCTGCCACACCTCCCGCCTCAACCCAGAGGCTTCTTCGTTCTTGCCGGATCTCGCAAGCACGAACGCATAGGTGTCCATAGATTCCAAGGTGTTCGGGTGCTCCTCCCCCAGCACCCGCCGGTACCTCTCCCATGCCGCCTCGCACAGCTCACGCCCGCGAGAGACCTCACCAACCTTGCTCAAAGCCGAAGCGAAGTGAGACATCGACCGCAAAGTGTCCGGATGCTCCTCGCCCAACGCCCGCCGGTACTTCTCCCATACCGCCTCGCACAGCTCACGCCCGCGAGAGA
>NZ_JBWKKU010000029.1:0-102511 GCF_056431445.1 Saccharopolyspora sp. NPDC045941 | reverse complement strand
ACCTCACCAACCTCACCCAAAGCCGAAGCGAAGTTGGACATCGACCGCAAAGTGTCCGGATGCTCCTCGCCCAACGCCCGCCGGTACTTCTCCCATGCCGCCTCGCACAGCTCACGCGCGCGAGAGACCTCACCAACCTCACCCAAAGCCGAAGCGAAGTTGGACATCGACCGCAAAGTGTCCGGATGCTCCTCGCCCAACGCCCGCCGGTACTTCTCCCATACCGCCTCGTGCACTTGACAACCCAACGCATACTCGCCGAGATAGCCCAGGACTACTGCGAGATCGTTCATGGAACGCAGCGTCCCAACGTGGTCATCTCCGAACTTCTCCCGCCACCGGGACAAAGTTCCTTCTATTAGCGCATGCGCCTGCCGGTACTCTCCGAGCCGGGAATGACTGTGGGCGACCTCGTTCGCAGCGGTCAGCGTGTGGATGTCATCTGGTCCGATGCGTTCGCGCCACTGCTCGTAGAGGCGGCGGACGAAAGGCATGGCCGATGTAACGTCCCCACGTCGCAACAGATACAAGGCCGCGTCACAGGCCAAGGAACGCAGCCGCTCGTTGTCGGTGGTCGCCGGGTCCACCTCGACCAGGTGCGGCAGCAACCGCGCCCATTCCGGCCACGCCACCGGATCATCCGTGCTTCCCGGATCGACCCCGGCGAGCAGGGCTTCTGTGCTGGCATGCAAGGCCTTTCGCCGGTCGGCCGACAGCTGGTCGCGGATGACAGATCGCACCAGGCGGTGCAGGCGGATGGTCGCGTTGCCGACGCGGGCCAGCCCAATGCGGCCGATCCGCCTGACCAGCTTGCCGAACGCGAGCGGACCCCCGGCGACCTCCGCCAGCTCGTCCGGCAGCGCCGCGGGTTTGCTCAACCACCTGGTCGGAATCGGCTCCGGTGCGAACATCGCGCACACCTGGAGCAACGCGACCGCAGCTGGCTCATCCGCCGCCAGCCGCTCCATCGACACGCGCACCGCAGCCGCCAGCGAGGTCGGGTACGAGCTCGGTGGCTTCTCGTTCAGCACGTCGTTCGTGCGGCTCGCCAGCAGCCGGAGGTATTCCGGCACCGACAGGCCGGTTTCCGCCAGCGTTCCGCCTGCCTGCGCCAACGCCAGCGGCAGGTCGCCGAGCTCGTCGGCGAGCCGGTCGGCGTCGGCGTCCGCGAGATCAGGTTGCCGGGAACGCAGCAGCGCGATCGACTCCTGCCGCTGGAACTCCTGCACCTCGGTGCGCGTCCCGATCTCGTTCCAGGCCGGGTTCCGCGAGGTGATCAGCACGTGCCCGGCGGCCCCGGAAAGCCAGGGCCGCACGGCATCCGGGTCCTCGGCGTTGTCGAAGACGAGCAACCAGCGGGAGTTCTCCCGGAAGTACTTGCGCACCGCGAGTTCCGCCGCGGTGTGGTCGGTGTTCGTGCCGACCAGGCCCGCCGCGACGGCCAGCGCCGCGAACTGCTCGCTGATCAGGCCGGTCCGCTCGGAGTCGATCCACCACACCAGGTCGTACCCGGCGGCGAAGGCGTGCGCGTACTCGATCGCCAGCTGCGTCTTGCCGACGCCGCCGATCCCGTGCAGGACCTGCGTGTTCTTGCCGGAGAGCAACCGCTCCCGCAGCGGCACCAGCACGCCGTCCCGGCCGGTGAAGTCCGAGTTCCGCCCGGGCACGTTCCACACCGCCGGCGGGCGCCCCGGAACCCGCGGCCTGGACCCGGCCTCCTGGCCGCGGGCCTGCGCACTGGGCGGGAACTCCGGCCGCCCGTCCGGGCGCTGCGGCCCGCGCGCCGCGTCCAGCAACGCCTTGCGGGCCTGGTCCTCGTCCAGCCCGAAGAGCTTCTGCGCGATCAGCGGGCGCAGCAGCTGCGGCGGCTCGCATTCCTCCACCACCAGCGGCAACAGCCTGGAACGCTGCTGCTCGTCGTGCACGAAGGCACTGGCCCACTCGTCGGTCGTGTAGCGCTGCGGTTCGAAGTAGGCGGGCGAGAACAGGGCCACGACGCGTTCGGCGCCGTCGAGCGCGGCGGCCATCTTCATGACGAAGTTGTCCCCGGCGGCCCAGTCCCAGGTGTCGAGCTCGACGGTGTAGCCGGCGTCGACCAAGTGCCAGGCCACCCACTCCGCCCACGCCCGGTCCCGGCCCGCGTGGCTGATGAAGAAGTCCACCCCAGGTAACCCCCAGCTGCCCGGTCGAAAACTGCGAAACGCGCCGGAACGAGATGCCGAACCAGCAGGGTACCGCGCCTTGATCGCCGGACTCCCCGAAGCAGCGATGTCCACATAGGACCCGAATGTCAAAATGTCCGGTACTCGGACGTGGCGACGCCGCCCGAGCTCTAGACTGCCGGCATGAGCAGCACAGACGGGAGCGACGACCGATCCCTCCGCGCATCGGACGACGAGCGCGCCGAGACCGCGCGGCAACTCACCGAAGCCGTGGGGGCCGGACGACTGACCCTGGCCGAGTTCACCGACCGCGTCGACGCCGCCTACCAGGCCGTCACGCGGGGCGAGCTCGCCGAGCCGGTGACGGATCTGCCCGCCGCGCCGTCGAACCTGCCCGCCGAACCCGCCGACGAGACCAAGCGCCGGTGGAAGATCGCGATCATGGGCGGCTCCGACTACAAGGGCCGCTGGCAGGTGCCCCGCAAGTCCGGCTACTTCGCGCTGATGGGCGGCTCCACGATCGACCTGCGCGAGGCGACGCTGCCCGGCCGGGAGATCGAGATCGTGCTGGTGTCGATCATGGGCGGCAGCGACGTGATCGTGCCGCGAGGGGTGCGCGTGGTGGTCGACTCAACGGACTTCATGGGCGGCAACACGGTCAAGGTCGACGAGGACGCGGAGATGCCGAACGCCCCGGTCATCCGCATCCGCACCTACTCGTTCATGGGCGGCAACGACATCAAGCACCCCAAGCCCAAGAAGAACTGGCTGTCCCAGTGGCGCCGCGATCCACAGTAGACACATCAAGCGAAGCGGCGGAAACCATGATGCGGCGCTCCGAGGCGGCATAGACTCCGGCAGCACGATGCCGGTCGTCCGACGCAGGAGCTTTATCACCGATGTCCACCGATATCTTCGGGGCCCGCGTCCTCGACGTCGACCTGGACCGCCGCGAAATCCGGCTCCGCGTATTCGTCGTGTACTACGAGACGAGCGGCCGGAGCTACCTGGCACCGCCGGTGCGAGATCCGGGGTTCTTCCTGGGGCTGCTGTGGGAATCCGGCCGCTGGGGGCACCCGATCGGCGAGGTCGTCGAATCCGCCCAGATCCTCGACCGGGCATGGTCGCCGAGCACGCCCGCTGGTTCGTCTCGCACGTCGAGCGCACCTCCGTCGCCAACGACCCGCCGTCCGAGGACGGCTGGGGGCGCCTCAAGGACTTCTACTACGAGCGCGGCGGGCAGTGGGCCGACGAGGAATGGCTGACGCAGGCCGATTACGTCGTCCGCGTCACCGATCACGCCTGGATCCAGCACTTGGAGGCCGGTGCGGCGTGGGGCTCCACCCAGCTCCCGATCAACGCCGACAGCTTGCGGCCCGAGGACGTGCCGCTCGTTCCGAACGTGCATGACCCGCTCGTGCTCCGGCCCTTCGGCACCCTCACCTCGACGCAGCTGGCCTTCTCCGATGACGGCCGCTTCCTGGCCGTGGCCGGCTGGAATGCCGGGATCGTGGTGTACGACTGCGGCGACTGGTCGGAGCACCGGCGCTTCACCGCGGAACAAGGGCGCTTGATGTGGGCTCCCGGGCGGCACGTCGTCGCGCTCACGAACTCGCTTTCGTCGCCGCCCACGCAGACCGCGTACGACGTGGACACCGGCGTCGTGGTCGAGGTCCCGCTGGAGCGCGGCGAGCTCCGCTCCCGCTCGGGCGCCCACCGGATCGACTTCGGCCTGGCCCCAGGCGTGGACTTCTTGCTCGACGGGGACGAACAGGCGCGGATGCCCGTCGGTGCGAACACAGCGATCGCCGACGCAGCCTTCGCCGAGGACGAGTCCCGCTTGTTCGCCAGCACATTCGGCCGGGACCTGCACGTGATCGACCCGTCCTCGCGGACCGTCGTCGACACCATCGACGTCGCGTCCTCCGTCCTGCAACTGGCGCTGAGCCCGTCCAGCGCCTACCTGGTCACCGCCGCGAACACCGGCGGCGACATCTGGGGCGCCGACGGCCACGAGCTGTGCGTCCGCAGGCTCGGCGACCGCGAGGTCATCATGAGCCACTGGCCGGGCGGCAACGTCTACGACCTGGCGTGGTCGCCCGACAACCGCTGGCTCGCGCTCCACACCGAGGACGCGGAAGGCGCCGGGGAAACGCGGATCATGCGCATCGGGCTGCCGGTGGAACCGCCCGCCGACCTGCGTCCGCCGGAGAGCGTCGGCTCGGTGGAGCAGCCATGACCGAACCGCAGCGGGATCACGCCGGTTCGAAGTGAACGGACCGTTCGCTCCGCCAGATCCGCGATCAGCGCGGATCGCGTTCTGGGGGGCCGAGAGCGGGGCGCAGCATGTCGAGCAGCGCTGCGGAGGTCTCCTGGGGCGACTGGCCCGTGGTGTCGAGGACCATCCGGGGTTCCCCGGAACTTCGCAGCCACTCCGCCTCCGCCGCCGCTCGGACCGCCACCCGGCTCTGCAATTCCGTTGGCGCGCCGCGGAGTTCGTCCCCCGCGAGCAGCGCCGACTCGCCATCGGCCCGACGTCGGATGCGGTCCTCCAGCGCAGCTGCGTCGGCGTCCAGCCAGACGACGGTGACGAGCTCCTCCGCCAGTGCCCCCATGAGTTCCGCGCCGGGATCGCGGGTCACGAGGATCAGCGACTGCGCCCCGGCCTGCCGGTAGCCGCGCCACAGCGCCGCGAGTTCGGCCGTCTGGAGAACGGGATCCGGCCCGGGATGGACGAATCCGAGCTGGTCGACGTCGATGTACGCGGTCGGCGCGCCGCTCTGCCAGAGGTCGCGCAGCACGCTCCACGCGGCGGTCGACTTGCCCACCGCGGTCGCGCCCGTCACGACGACCACCGGCATCGGCGGCGACCCGTCGCCCACGGGGACCAGCGGCTGCACCGGGCCGGGCCGGACGACGCAATGGCCCATCAGGGCATCGATGGTGTCGTCGGGGCGATGGCCGGTCGTGTCCAGCGGGGTGCCGATCGCCGCGCGGTCGATCCGGTCGACCACCTCGAACAGCTCCCCCAGCATGCCGGCCGGCGATCCGCGCCCGAGGAACCGGCTGCGCAGTTCCTGACGGTCGCAATGCAGCCGCACGAGCGCGAGATCGATGCGAGCCGCCTCGGCGCTACCGGCGAAGAACGGTTCGACGCCGAGCTCCGGATCCACGACGCCGGACACGATCACCTGCTGCACGCCTCGCTGCCGCAACACGGCGATCACCCGCAGCAGGTTGGCCGCCTTGATCTCGTGGCTCGCCGCACCGCCGCCCGGTGGTGGCCCGATCAAGCCGAGCTGATCGATGTCGACGTACGCGACGCTGCCGCCCCGCCCGGAGATGCGCGTGAACAACCCCCAGCCGGACGTCGACTTCCCCGTTCCAGGCGCACCGGTCACCCAGAGCACCGGAATCGTGCTGCTCCCCATACCCGGTGAGCCTAGGAACCCCGGTCAACTGAAATTCGCCGAACGACGCCGGGAAACACGAGATCACCCGCCGATCGAGACGCCGACGAGGAACAGGACCATCATCGCCGCGACGGTGCCGAAGACCAGGAACCGATGCTTCGCGCTCCATTCGCCCGCCGGTGTGCCCTCGACCGCCTGAGCAACCCTGTCCCGCCGCCCCTGGGCCAGGCTCCGCGGCACCAGGATGACCAGCGGCACGGCCAGCGCCGCGGTCAGGATCGGCCAGCCGACCGTCGCGACCAGCCAGAACCGGATGCCGTTGGCGAAGCCACTCGCTCCGCCGTCCGGGGCGGTGATGACCAGGACAACGGTCAGCGACAGCAGCGGGGCGAGGATCGCGGCGAGGCCGCACCCCACCACGACGTCCCGGCGCTGCACCTCGGTGCCGCATCCATCGGGCGTCGGTTCGGATTCCGCCTGCATGGGCCAACCCTCCGTCCGGCTCGTGCCTCACTTGCAGCAGACGCACGAGCTCGAACGAGGTTGCCTCCGGCGGCGGCAGGGACATGACCTGGTATTCCCTTTCGCCGAGCGGGTTCTCGCCGAATGCACACGAAGAGGGCCTTCCTCAACTGCTCGGTTGACAACGAAGAGAAGGCCGCCTAGCTTGGTATTCAACCGATTAGTTGAGGAAGAATCGTGGACGAGAGCACGGAGCGGCTCAACCGGGCGTTCGCGGCATTGGCCGACCCGACCCGGCGCGAGCTGGTGGCCCGGCTGGCCGGCGCGGACGCGACCGTGGGCGAGCTGGCCGAGCCCTACGACATGAGCCTCCAGGCGATCTCCAAGCACGTGAAGGTGCTCGAGGAGGCCGGCCTGGTGACCCGCAGCAAGGACGCCCAGCGCCGGCCGGTCCACCTGGACGCGGAGGTGTTCGACCTGATGTCGAAGTGGATCGAGCGCTATCGCCGGGAGGCCGAGGAGCGCTACCAGCGCCTCGATGCCCTGCTCGGCCGGATGACCGGCGAAGAGAACCAGAAACCGAACCGCACGGAGGACGCATCATGACCAAGCACGAGACCCAGATCCTGGCGGACGAGAAGGTCCCGACGATCGAGATCCTCCGGGAGTTCGACGCGGCTCCCGAGCAGGTGTACCGCGCCCACGTCGATCCCGAGCTCTACGCGCAATGGGTCGGGCCGCGTTCGCTGACCACGAGGGTCATCCGGTGGGACGCTCGCACCGGCGGCTCGTGGGCCTTCGCCAACGATCGCGGCGGCGAGGAGATCGCCTCCTTCTACGGCAGCTTCCACGAGGTGCGGCCGAACGAGCGGATCGTGTGGACCTTCACCTACGAAGGCCAACCCGACGGAGTCGCACTGGAGACGCTGACCTTCGAGGAACTCGAGGACGGGCGCACACGGCTGCGGACGCTGAGCGTGGTGCAGGACTTCGAGACCCGCGACGGCATCCTGTCCAGCGGTATGGACGTCGGGGTCAATGAGGGCTACGACAAGCTCGACGAGCTGCTCGCGAAGGACGCCTGAGATGACGCGCACACCTGCCCAGCAACACGCGCACGACGCCGACCGGTTCACCGAGCTGGTCGAGTCCGCCTCGGCCGGCGACTGGGCGCGCCCCAGCCCGGTCGCGGAGTGGACGGCCCTCGACATCGTGAAGCACCTGGCCGGGTGGTCCCGCGGCTTCCTGGCCGGTGCCGGGATCGAGCTCCCGCCCCTGGACGTCGAGGCCGACCCGGTCGCCGCCTGGAAGCAGCACGTCACCGACATCCAGGCGATCCTCGACGCCCCCGCCGGGCGGGTGCTCAGCAACCCGCACACCGGCGACAAACCGGTGGACGAGGCGATCGACCAGTTCTACACAGCCGACGTCTGGATGCACACCTGGGATCTCGCCAAGGCGCTCGGCCGCGAGCCCGCGCTGGGCCAGGAGCGTTGCCGCGCCGCGCTGGCGGCCATGAAGCCCGTGGAGCAGATGCTGCGCGACAGCGGGCAGTTCGGTCCCGCCGTGCCCATCGCCGACGGGGCCTCCGCGCAGGACGAGCTGATGGCCTTCATCGGCCGCGATCCGGCCTGGCCGTCCACCGGCCGAGCCGCCGCGAACGACTAGCCCCGTTGACACATACCCCCTAGGGGTATATAAATCCTCTCGTCGTGAATACCCCAATGGGGTATCAGCGACTGCGGTCGCCCGGGAGGAGACGGACATGGGACTGTTCGCGATTCGCGACTACCGGCGGCTGTTCGGCGCTCAAGTCATCGCGTTGTTCGGCACCGGCCTGGCCACCGTCGCGCTGGGCCTGCTCGCTTACGAGCTCGCGGGCCCACGGGCCGGCGCGGTTCTCGCCACCGCGCTGACGATCAAGATGGTCGCGTACGTGGTCGTCGCACCTCTGGCGGCCGCGTACGTCGACCGGCTGCCCAGGCGTTGGTTCCTCACGATCCTCGACGTGGTGCGCGCCCTGGTGGTGATCGCGCTGCCGTTCGTCACCGAGGTGTGGCACATCTACGTCCTGATCGGGGTCCTCCAGACCGCGTCAGCGGCGTTCACGCCGACGTTCCAGGCGGTCATCCCCGACATCGTGACCGAGGAGGCCGACTACACCCGCGCGCTGTCCGCGTCGCAGGTGGCCTCCACCATGGAGAGCCTGCTGAGCCCGGTGCTCGCGGCCGTGGCGCTCACCTTCATGTCGTTCAACCTGCTGTTCCTCGGCACCTCCGCCGGGTTCGCCGCGTCCGCGCTGCTGGTCCTGTCCACGCGCATCCCCAACGCGCGCCCCAGCTCGCACGCGAACGCCTGGGACCGGGCCGTGGCGGGGATCCGCACGTTCGCGGCCACCCCGAGCCTGCGCGGCGTCATGGCGCTGAACCTCGTGGTCGCCGCCGCCGGCTCCATCGTGGTCGTCAACACCGTGAACTACGTCCGCGACGTCCTCGGCGGAACCCGATCCGACGTGGCCTGGATGCTCGCCGCGTCCGGAACGGGGACGCTGCTGGTGGCCCTCGTCCTCCCGCGCGTCCTGGACCGGGTGGCGGACCGGTTCGTGATGCTGATCGGCGCCGCGGTGCTGGTGCTCGCGGTCGGCGCGGCGGTCACGACATCCGCGGCGAGCATCGCCGCGGCACTGCCGACCGGGGTGATCTGGGTGGCGATCGGCGGCGGTATGGCGCTGATCATCACGCCGACCGGGCGGGTGCTCCGCCGAGCCGTCGACCCCACCGGAATTCCCGAGGTCTTCGCGGCCCAGTTCTCGCTGTCCCACCTGGCCTGGCTGGTGACCTACCCCATCGCCGGATGGGGCGCCACGCAAGCGGGCTTCACGACCACCTGGACCGTGCTGGCGGGCCTGGCGGCGATCGGAGCCATCACGGCACTGGCGGTCTGGCCAAGCGACGAGAAGGCCGAAGCCGGAGAGCGTGCGGCAGAGGCGGTTGCGCCGCGCGTCAGGAAGGCCGAGACCGGAGCCCGCGCCCCCGTGGCGGTCGCTCCCGCCCGCACCGAAGTCGCCACCCGGGAAGCCGCGGAGGGCACACTCGCGGCAGGCCAATGCGCCTGCGTCCGCACCATCTGAGGCAGCTGGCGAACGCCACGTAGAACTCCGTTGAGGACGCGCACTTCTCGCTCACCGGTCAGCGGGCGGGAAGTGCGCGTCCAATGGTTTTGCGCACAACACGGATGATCGGGGCCGCCGAAGCAAATCCGTCCCGCTCGACGCACATCGATGAACAGCTGCGAGAGAGGCAACCTGTCGGCCCCCGATGGGAGGCTCGCCATCACGGCTGACGCAGAACACGCAACGTGGAGGTGGCCGAGTGAGCAGCCAAGAATCGGGTGCGGCCGACGTGATGACCCTCGCCATGCAAGAACGTGGCGACTTCGCCGATTTCCTCGAGACGCTGACTCCCCAGCAGTGGGAGACACCGAGCCTGTGCGATGGCTGGACCGTGCGAGACGTGATCGCTCACGTGATCAGCTACGAGGAACTGGGCTGGGCGGGCCTCATCAAGCGTTTCGCCCGTGGCGGGTTCATCCCCAGCAAGGTCAACGCGATCGGCATGCGTGAGTACTCCCGCAGCCCGCAGGAACTGATCAACCTGCTGCGCGCGCACCAGCGGCCCAGAGGGCTGACCGCCGCGCGCGGTGGCATGATCGCGCTCGTGGACGGCATGATCCACCAACAGGACATTCGCCGCCCACTCCACATGCCCCGCGAGATACCCCACTTCCGCCTGCGAACCGCGTTGCGGCTAGCGCTGACCGCGCCGCCTATCGGCGCACCCAAACGAGCCCGCGGCCTCACCCTCGTCGCCACCGACCTGGACTGGTCACGCGGCTCCGGCCCCGAAGTACGCGGCCCAGGCGAAGCCCTGCTCATGGCCATCGCCGGACGCGGCCACGCCATCAACGAACTGTCAGGCCCCGGCCAAGCCCTGCTCGCCGAGCGAATCTGACAACCCGCACACCGGCATGTTGAGGTGCGAGCCCCCAGGCAGAGTGCCCAGCACCGTTCATCGAGCGGATCCTGCGCCGCCGGGGCATGGCCGACGCGGAGATCGCCGCGCACCTCGGCACCGACCAGGCCGCCGAGGCGGGTGTCGCGGCATGAGGATTCGTTCGATCAAGCCGGAGGTCTGGCGCTCGCCCGACTCACCGCACACCACCCCAGCCGACACCGGACCTAGCTGGCAGGTTCGGTGCCAGGGGCGCCACCCGGTCACCGCTCACGTGTGACCAGTTCAGGCCTGTAGAGGGACCTGGTAAACCTCGTCGGTCGGGTGCCCGGCCCGTTGGTGGACCTTCTTGACAGCGTCCGCGCTCGGCGCCTCGGACAGACAGAAAACGATGCCGCTGTCGGGATCGGCCCAAGCATGCTTGAAGTCGACGTTCTCCTCGGACTGGATCGCCAGATCCGCACGATGGGCTTCGGCGAGCTGTTCTGAAGTCAACCCGGCCATGTCGTGATGCACATCCATGAATTCCGGCATCGGTGGCTCCCTTCGCGATGGCTGCCAACGGACAGCCCGGGACCGATGCCTCGATGGTCCTACTCCGCACCACCTTCCGCTGTTCGACCTTCCGTGGCGAATCCCGCGAGCCACAGAAGCCTTTTGGGGCATGCGTCACTGTCGGTGACCGCCGACCTGTACGTCTCGGTGCTACCTGAACTCGCCCTCTCGGCGGCCGAAGCCGCCGACGCGTTGGTTCCTCGGTCTCGCCGCCCGACCGCCGGTCTCGCCTCGGTCTCCCTTACCGCCTGAACGACTACTAGGGACACCCCGTCATACGCGCTGCTCTGACCCCGAAAAGCAGCGAACCCCCTGCTAGAGGGGGTTCGCTGCTGTCTCGACCAGACGTGCGCCCGAAGGGATTCGAACCCCTAACCTTCTGATCCGTAGTCAGATGCTCTATCCGTTGAGCTACGGGCGCGTCTTCAGTTTTGTGATCTCCACCTGGCGGTGGAGGCCACAGCGGAGGCTCCGGGATTTGAACCCGGGAGGGGGCGTAACCCCCAACCGCATTAGCAGTGCGGCGCCATAGACCAGACTAGGCGAAGCCTCCCGGTAACCCTCGCGGCCACCGGAGAAAAGATTACACACCCCTCCGAACGGTCGAAACAGGGGGGTCGGTTTTTCCGTCCGTCACCCGTTCAGGTCGGCACTGAGCTGCACGAACGGGTCCAGGGCCGCCGGGTTCTGGAGGGCGTCGCGGCTGACCGCCCGCTCCGGCGGCGTGCCGGCGAGGATCCTCTTCACCGGAACCTCCAGCTTCTTGCCGTTGAGGGTGCGCGGCACCTCGTCGACGACGATGAACCGGTTCGGCACGTGCCGCGGCGAGAGCTCCGCGCGCAGCGCCGCCTTGAGCCGCGGCTTGACCTCGTCCAGCTCGGCGCGCTCGGCCAGCACCAGGAAGCACAGCAGTTTCCCCTCGGCCTCGCCCGCGCCCGAGGTGTCGATCACCAGCGAGTCGACGATCTCCTCGAAGCCCTCCACCACCCGGTAGAACTCCGCGGTGCCCATCCGGACGCCGCCGCGGTTGAGGGTCGAGTCGCTGCGGCCGTAGATCACGAAGGTGCCGCGGTCGGTGAGCCGCACCCAGTCGCCGTGCCGCCACACCCCCGGGAACACGTCGAAGTACGCCTCGCGCAGCCGGGAGTCGTCCGGGTCGTTCCAGAAGAACACCGGCATCGTCGGCATCGGCTTGGTCAGCACCAGCTCGCCGACCTCGTCGTGCAGCTCCCGACCGTGCTCGTCGTAGGAGGCGACCGCCGCGCCGAGCAGCGCGCAGGAGATCTCGCCCAGCCACACCGGCACATCCGGCGCGGCTCCCACGAACGCGGTGCACAGGTCGGTGCCGCCGGAGACGCTGGCGATCTGCACGTCCTCGCCGACCGCGTCGGCCACCCAGCGGAAGCCGTCGGTGGTCAGCGGCGCCCCGGTCGAGCCGACCGTGCGCAGCGCGGACAGGTCGAAGTCGTCCCCCGGGCGCAGGCCGCGCTTCAGGCAGCTCTGGATGAACGGGGCCGACGTGCCGAAGTAGTTCACCCGGTGCCGGGCCGCCAGTTCCCACAGCGCCGACAGCGCCGGGTAGCCCGGATTGCCGTCGTACAGCACCAGGGTCGTGCCGCTCAGCAGGCCGCCGACCAGGAAGTTCCACATCATCCAGCCCGTCGTGGTGAACCAGAAGAACCGGTCGCCCGGGCCGAGGTCGCAGTGCAGGCCGATGGCCTTGAGGTGCTCCAGCACCATGCCGCCGTGGCCGTGCACGATGCCCTTCGGCAGGCCGGTGGTGCCCGAGGAGTACAGCACCCACAGCGGGTGGTCGAACGGCACCGGGTCGAACTCCAGCGGCGCGCCGCGGTGCCGCGCGAGCAGGTCGTCCCAGTCGATGGCGCCCGGCAGTTCGGCCGCCTCGCCGAGGTAGTCGACCAGCACCGCGCCGGCCAGTCCCGGCATCGCCTCGCGCAACCGATCCACAGTGGACCTGATGTCGAAAGTACTGCCGCCGTAGCAATATCCGTCGACCGCGATCAGCACCTTCGGCTCGATCTGCACGAAGCGGTCCGCGATCGCCCGCGCGCCGAAGTCCGGGGAGCACGACGACCAGGTCGCACCGAGGCTCGCCGCGGCGAGGAAGGCCACCAGCGTCTCGGGGCAGTTCGGCGCCAACGCCACGACTCGGTCGCCGGCCTGCACGCCCAGCTCCGCGAGGCCCGCCCGCGCGGCGGCCACCCGCTCCCTCAGCTCGCCGTACGTGATCTCCTCGCCGCGGCCGTCCTCGCGGGCGAAGATCACCGCCAGGTCGTCGTCCGCCTTGCCCGCGCCGTAGCGGAGGGCGTGCTCGGCGTAGTTCAGGGTGGCGCCGGGGAACCACTGCGCGCCGGGCATGACCTCGGCGACCAGGACCTGCTCGGCGCGGTCGTGGAAGCGGACGTCGAAGAACTCCGCCACCGCCGACCAGAAGGCGGTCAGATCCGACACCGACCACTGCCACAGCGTCCGGTAGTCGGCCAGGTCGATGCCGCGCTCGCCGCGCAACCACTCGCGGAACGCGGTCATCCGGCTCGCGGCCACGCGTTCCGGGCCGGGCCGCCACAACAGCTCGGGATCGGTGCTCGGTGCCATGGCCTTTCATAACCCACCGAGTCCGGGTTAAGCCAGCCTTCGACGCCGCTGAGCTGCCGGTTCGCACCGGCAGCCACATGCGTCACAGGCGTCAGCGCAGGTGAAGGTCCAGCCAGTTGCGGGCCCGGCGCCACGCCTCCGCCGCCGCTTCCGCGTCGCGGTCGAAGCGGTGCCCGGCGCCCTCGTAGCGGACCACGTCGCTCACCGCCGGCGCGGCGTCGGTGACCTCGCGGAGCTTCTCGACCTCGCCGGCCTCGATCTCGTCGTTGTCGCCGTACAGGCCCAGCCACGGGCAGGACAGCTCGCCGGCGATCTCCACCAGCGGCGGCAGCCCGGCCGACAGCGGTTCGAGGATGCCGTGCCCGCCGACGCTTACCGCGGCACCCACGGTGCGGCTCGCCGCCACCACCAGCGCCGCCGAACCGCCGATGTCGAACCCGATGACGCCCTGCCGGTCGGCCGGCACGCCGCGGTCGGAGAGCCAGAGGAACGACGCGTCGGTGTCGGCCAGGATCGTGTCCCCGGACAGGCGTTGCACCTGGTCGAGCACGTGCTCGTCCGGGTGGTGGTCGTGGATCTCGTCGGTGCCGTCTCGGTGGTAGAGGTGCGGCACGACGGTGAGCCAGCCTTCCTCGGCGAGGGCGCTGCTCAACCGGCGCACCCGCTCCGTGACACCACGGGCCTCGTGCAGGACGACGAGCCCGCCGCGTACCACGGTGTCCGGTTCGGCGATGGTGAGCCGGAGTTGCGTGCCGTCGGTGAGCGCAAGCGTCTCGGTCCGGGTTTGGGTCATGCCGTGCAGGTAATCACGCCGAAGTGAACATGAGTCAACGACTTCAACCGGTCGGACGAGTGAATTCAACGGATGGTCACCAATACGAGGCACCCGATTGGGCCATCCGCAGCACACCCCCATCCGTGAACCTCGTCACGCGCACAACTTGCACAGTCTCTAGCGCTCATCGGCCACTCCCGCTGCACAAAATGACCCGTGCCCCCAATTCCTCGCTCAGGAGCGTTAACGTCCAGGTGACCGACCTGAGCTAGGAGTCGTAAATGACCGTGCGCACTCGTGCCGACCTCGACCAGTTGCCCGCATATGTCGCGGGTCGCACCATCCCCGGCTCGATCAAGCTCGCCAGCAACGAGGTTTCCGAGGGCCCGCTGCCGAGCGCGGTGGCGGCGATCAACCAGGCGGCCGGCGAGGTGCACCGCTACCCGGACATGGGCGTCGGGCTGCTGACCGAAGCGCTGGCCGCGCGGTTCGACGTGGATCCGGAGCGAATCGCCGTCGGCTGCGGTTCCGTCGCGCTGTGCGAGCAGCTGGTGCAGGCCACCTGCACCGCCGAGGACGAGGTCATCTTCCCGTGGCGGTCGTTCGAGGCCTACCCGATCATCACGCACGTCGTGGGCGCCAAGCAGGTGCGGGTGCCGCTGACCGCCGGGCACGCGCTGGACCTGGAGGCGATGCTCGCCGCGATCACCCCGGCCACCCGGCTGATGTTCGTGTGCACGCCGAACAACCCGACCGGCACGCTGCTGCGGCGGGCCGAGCTGGAGTCGTTCCTGGACCGGGTGCCGTCGGACGTGCTGGTGGTGCTCGACGAGGCGTACTTCGAGTTCGTCAGCGACCCGGCCGGACCGGACGGCGTCGAGATCGCGAAGCAGCGCGAGAACGTCGCGTCGATGCGGACCTTCTCCAAGGCCTACGGCCTCGCCGGGCTGCGCGTCGGCTACACCGTCGCGCCGCCGGAGGTCGCGGCCGCGCTGCGGAAGGTGTCCATCCCGTTCAGCGTCAACGCGCTCGCCCAGGTCGCGGCGATCGCTTCGCTGGAGGCGCAGGACGAGCTGCAGAAGCGGTGCGCGAACGTGATCGCCGAGCGCGAGCGGGTGCACCGCGAGCTGGTGGCCATCGGCTACGAGGTGCCCGAGACGCAGGCGAACTTCGTGTGGCTGCCGCTGGGCGAGCGCACCACCGAGTTCAACGAGCACTGCCTGGAGAACCGGGTCGTGGTCCGCGCCTTCGTCGGGGAGGGCGCGCGGGTCACCATCGGTCAGCCGGAGGAGAACGACGCGTTCCTGGTCGCGGCCCGCTCGTTCGGCCGGATCGGCGGCTGACCGGAATTTCCCGGTACGGCTGGAAGAACAGCGGTGGTGCCCGACGAAGAGAGGGGGAGTACTTCGTCAGGCACCACCACCGGGGGTGTGATCGTTTGAGCCGAAACGACCACGTGGAGTGCGTAGTGATCTACGCAGCACCGGAATCTAGTGCTGATCAACCGGAACGGGCCAGCCGACGACTTAGGCATGTACCCATTCGAGTGAAATAAACCAACCGGTCGGATGATCTCAGCCCGTAACGGCGTGATGCCCGCGGACGGCGACCGGGGTCGGCGCGGCCGGCAGCGGCTCGGGGTCCGACACCGCCTGCTGGCGCGGGTCCTCCGGCTCGGCCGGCCGCGGGGTCGACCCACCGGGGTCGCAGCCGAGTCCGCCACCGGGGCCACCGGGGTTGCGGACGCCATGAGAACCGGGCCCGCCGGGAACGCCCGGCGGGCAGGGCTCAGGAGTGGGGGTGTGCGGCTTCGGCTTCTCGGGGACGGTCGGGTGGTCCACGATCGGCGCGTTGACGCAGTCGTTCGCCTGCGGCGACAGGATCGGCACCACGAGGCCGAGCACCGCGATGTTGTTGCCGCACAACTGGATCGGCAGCAGGCTCAGGTTGTTGTCGTTGCCCACGTTGATGCCGTCGTTGTCGGCGCTGTCCGCGAAGGCGGGCGCGGCGCCGGCCAGGAGTCCGGTGCCAGCGGCGAAAATCCCGGCGAGGCAAGCAGTCTTGCGCATACTTCGCACTTCCTTTTCTGTCGTACTTCGGGAGAGGGGTTCCCACCCGCGGCGATCACCGCAGGTGGACGATGGTGCCCAACGGCAGGGTCATGAGCAGCCGAAGCGCGTCGTCGGGGACCCGGACGCATCCGTCGCTGCTGGCCTGCCCGAACACCGAGGGGTCGGGCCAGCCGTGCAGCGCGACGGTTCCGGGGCCGCCGCCGTAGGTGCTGAAGGTTTCCGAGTGCGTGCCGAGCGGCAGGATGATGGGGCTGAACCGGGTCACGGTCTCCTCGATCGCCGCCATGATGAAGGTCCGGCCGCGCGGCGTCTGGGCGTTCGGCGCGCCGACGCCGACGATCCACTCCCCGACCGGCGCGCCGTCCTTGCGGACCACGAGCCGCCGCGCGTCGATGTCGACGTCCACGGCGTAGGGCGACCGCGCCCGCTCGACCTCGCCGCCGGTGCGCACCCAGCCGACCGAGCTGTTGGGCCGGGACGGGAGGAGGACCTGCAGCCACGGCCCGCGTTCCGCGATCACCGGCACCCAGGTTGGGTTTTCCAGCTGCGTCGCGGGGAGTTTGGCGAACACGGGGCCGCCGGGCGCGGTGTGCACGGCGACGTCCTGCTTGACGCGCAGCACGACGCCCCCGGTTTCCGCGTTCGGCGCGGGATCCTGCGGCGCCTTGGGGAAATCGGCGAAGGTCGTCGCGGCCGCCTCCATGCCGAGGTCGGCCCTCGCCATCGCGGTGGCCGGCTCGATCGGCGACGCGCCAGAGCAACCGGCGAGGCCGAGGCAGAGCGCGCCGAGCGTGGCCGCCGTGGCGACGCGTGCACGGCGTCTGGTACTTGTTGTGCGCAGCCTCATGATCAGCTCCTGGCCCGTTGGCCTACCTGTTGTCGGCAGCGTCCGGCGATGGCCGGGAAGCCTGCGGCAGCAACCTGACCGGAGAGATCAAGTGCCGCCGGGACGCTAACGCGGGCACCGGGAGCGCCGACGCGGGCTGGCAGGTGTCCGATCACCGGCGCGCATGGCCTGATCAGGACAAACGGATCAGCTCAATCATCGGGTGCAGAGCGTTACTGAAACTAGACCGCACGATCGTGTCGGGTTTTTACCTCTACTGAGCGACAAAAAGGCCGGGTTGTCCGCGTCGAGGGGCGACTCGGACAACCCGGCCCAGCGGGCCTCGCGACCTCACTTCCAGGTGGCGAGCATGCCCAGCGGCTTGCTGTCGACGTCGGTCGGCGAGTACTCGACCGTCAGGCCGGTGGCGTCCGCCGGCACGTCGTAGATGATCTTGCCGGTCTCGGGCTTGCCCTTGTCGGTGAGCAGCTTGATGAACGAACCGGAGATCTCCATCGAAGCGATGGCCGGCTCGTACCGGTTGCCCTTGGCGTCGACGAGGATGAACTCGTCCTCACTGACGTTGCCCGCGACGCCCTTGGCCAGTTCCGCCGACGCGTCGATGACGACGTACTTGCCCTTCTCCGCCTCGAAGTCCGCCTGGCCGGTGAAGTCGGTCGGCGCACCGATGGTCAGCTTCAGCTGGGTGCCCTTGTCGGTGGAGACCGTGACCGCCTGCCCGAAGGAAGCGCTCTGGGGACCAGTGGACTCGGACTCACCGCCGCTCTCGGTGCTGCTGCTCGACGAGGAGGACTTGGTGTCCCCTCCGTCGGACGTGTTCGGCTTCGAACCGACACCGCAACCGGCCAAGGTGATCAACAGCGCCACGGATAACGGCGCAATCAGCCTCTTCAATTTTCCTCGCTAGCACGAAAAGTACTTCAGGCCTACTCCAACGCGCGGAACTTTCCCACAAGCACCCAGACGGAACAATCGGAATGACAAATGTCCTATAGGACACTTGGGCTGAACTCCGGATCCGTAGCTCCGCACACCCCGAAAGCACCGCCATGACCAGGGTTTACGCCGCCGAGTTCGGCCGACACAGGCCGGTCGATATCGATCCCCGTGCCTGAACTGTGGCCTACCTCATGCAGCTGTCGCGAGTGCGCAACCGGGCCAGAACCCGCTTCACCACTCACGACCGCGCCTGCGAAGGAGGCTCGAAAGCGTCTGATGGGAACTGGTCACCATCGCCGAAGCGCGACAACGTGATCGTCCAGATCGTGCCGTCTGTCTGGAGTACACCGGCGGCGGTTCGCGGGTGGAGAATGTGAGCGACGTTAAACATCTCGCGGACAGGTTCGCCGGGATCGCCGGATCGGCGCTCAGCGCCGAGAGGCCGGCCAAACTGGTCCGCGCACAGGCGAAGGATGGGGATGAACAACCTGAAGTGGCGCAAGAGCAGGGGAAGCGGCACGAACAACTGCGTCGAGTTGGCCATCGGCGAGTCAGCGACGTACATCCGCGACACCAAGGACCGCGACGGCGGCACGCTGCGCGTGAACCAGCGCGCCTGGGCCGGGTTCCTCGGTGTCGTCAAGGCCGGTCGCTTCGACCGGTGACCGATCCACGCTGCGCAGGGCCCGTGCGTACGTTGTGCCTCTATAGCGGCGGACAGTACGCGCGGGCCCGTCGCAGCGTCAGTCGAGGGCTCGGCGGAGGAAGAACTTGATGCCGAGGGCTCCGAAGATCACCGTGGCGATCAGCAGCGCCAGGACGCAGACCCACAGCGGCATGTGCGGGACCTCCGGGAGGAGGGCTCCTCGCATGCCTTCGCTGACGTAGGTCAGCGGGTTGATCGCGCACAGGATCTGGAACCAGCGCAGGTGTTCCAGCTGCGCCCACGGGAACTGCGTCGCCCCGGTGAACATCAGCGGCGCCAGGATCACCGCGAACATGATGTTGATGCGCCGCGGCGGCACCGCAGCGCCGACCGTCAGGCCGACCGCCGCGCCGGCCAGCGAACCCAGCACCATGCACAGCAGCGCGAACGCCAGACCGGCCAGGTTCCAGCCGATCTCGCCCAGCATCACCATGCCGATCGGCACCATCAGCACCGCCGCGAACAGCCCGCGCAGCGCGCCGAAGAGCATCTTCTCCACCGCCACCCAGCTGATCGGCAGCGGCGCGAGCAGCCGGTCCTCGATCTCCCGGGAGAACGAGAAGTCCAGCACCAGCGGGAACGACGTGTTCTGCAACGACACCAGGAACGCGTTGAGCGCGATCATGCCCGGCAGCAGGATCTGCGCGTAGCCGGGCTGGGCGTAGCCGAGCTCGCTGAGCACCTTGCCGAAGATGAACAGCAGCGCCACCGGCTGCACCAGCACCTGCGCCAGGAAGCTCGGCAGCTCCCGGCCGGTCACGAAGACGTCGCGGCCCAGCACCGCCGTGAACGCGCGAACCGGACTCATCGCAGCTCCCTCCCGGTCAGGTCGATGAACACGTCCTCCAGCGTCGCCGAACCCAGCGCCAGGTCGCTGACCGAAACCCGCTGCTCGTGCAAGGTTTGCGCGACCGGCCCGAGCAGCGCCGCGGGCTCCTCGCCCACGTAGAGCCGCAGCCGCAGCTCCGCCGCCCCGTCCGACGCGGTGCCCGCGCCGACCTGCTCGACCCGCTGCACTCCATCCACATTGGACAGCAGCTCGGCGACCCCGGCCGGATCGTGGCCGTCGGGCCGCAGCGTGGCGTCCACCGTGCCGCTGCCGGGCAGCGACTTGATCAGCGCCTCCGGGGTGTCCAGCGTCAGCAGCTTGCCGTGGTCGACCACACCGACCCGGTCCGACAGCTTCTCCGCCTCGTCCATGTCGTGCGTGGTGAGCACCACCGTCACGCCCTCGGCACGCAGGTCGTTGATCCGGTCGTGGACGAACAGCCGGGCCTGCGGGTCGAGCCCGGTGGACGGCTCGTCCAGGAACAGCACCTCCGGCTTGTGGATCAGCGCGCGGGCGATCATCAGCCGCTGCGCCTGCCCGCCGGAGAGGTCGTCGACGCGGGCCTTCGCCTTCTCCGCCAAGCCCATCCGGTCGAGCAGCTCGTCGGCGAGCCGCTTTCGTTCGCCGCGGGAGACCCCGTGGTACGCGGCGTGCCAGATGAGGTTCTGCCGGGCGTTGAGCGACCGGTCCAGGTTCACCCGCTGCGGCACGACCGCGACCTTGCTGCGGGCCGCGACCGGGTCGGCCGCCACGTCGACGCCCGCGACGCGCGCCGTCCCGCTGGTCAGCAGCACCCTGGTGGTCAGGATGCCGACGGTGGTCGTCTTGCCCGCGCCGTTCGGGCCCAGCAGCCCGAAGATCTCGCCTGCCTCCACCTCGAAGCTGAGCCCGTCCACCGCATTGCCCTTGGCCTTCGGATACCGCTTGACCAGGTCGGTCACTTCAACCGCTGTGGTCACATCCGCCTTCTTCCTCGCTCAGTTCGCCGAGGATCGCGAGCAGGTACTTCCGGACCACCGCCGCTTCCGCCGGGTCGGTCCTCGGCTCGATCCGCCGGAACTCCGCGCTGACGCCCCGCCACGCGGCGTCCAGCGCCGCCCGCCCCGCCGGGGTGATGCGCAGCCGGACCACGCGCCGGTCGGCCGTGCCGCGCCGCCGGGTCAGCAGCCCGTCGGACTCCAGGGCGTCGATGACCGGCGTCAGCGTCGCCGGTCGCACCCAGCAGCGCTGGGCGACCTCGCGATGTGTCGGTTCGTCCTGCTCGTCGATCGTGGTCAGCGCCATCAGCGCCGTCTTGCTCAGGTCGGTGCTCTGGGCCACGGCTCGCTCCCAGTGGTGCGCCAGCCGCCGGCCGGCCAGGCCCACCAGCCGGGTCAGCGGCATGCGCTGCGGATCTTGTTCCACGAAGCCGGGCACGGATTCGATCGTACTCACGTCGAATGGTTAGGAGGCAAATTGTTTTTTCTCCACGCGAATCGCCGCCGCCGACCACGAACCTCCCGGTAGCCTGGCCGCGTGACCGAGATGACCGAGCAGCGCACCAAGTGGCTGGACGACTGCGAGATGGCATCCTGGCGGTCCTACATCGTCGGCAGCGCGTTGCTGGACTACCGCCTCAACCGCGAGCTGCAGCTCACGCACGGGCTCTCGATCGCGGACTACGAGATCCTGGTCTGCCTGTCCGAACAGCCCGACCTGCGAATGCGGATGAGCGAGCTGGCCATGGAGGTCGCGCACTCCAAGAGCCGGATCTCGCACCAGATCCGCCGCCTGGAAGCGGCCGAGCTGGTGCGCCGCGACGAATGCCCCAACGACGGTCGCGGCGTGCTCGCGGTGCTCACCGACAAGGGCATGACGAAACTGCGCGAAGCTGCACCGGCGCACGTCGAGGGCGTCCGGGAGCACATGATCGACCTGCTGGAGCCCCACGAGCTGAAGGTCCTGGCGGGGGTTTTCCAGCGCCTGACGGCACACCTGAGAACCCTCGACTGACCCGGACCGGCTGTAGGAAGATCACGTCCGGTTGGCTACGCTGCGGCGTGGAAGCGTGGCAGAGCGGCCGAATGCACTCGCCTTGAAAGCGAGCGTCGCGAGAGCGACCGGGGGTTCGAATCCCCCCGCTTCCGCTCCTTGACCAGCACAGCGCCGGTCGTCTTTCTTCGAGACGACCGGCGTCGACCTGGGTGGTTGCATTTTGCGCTGCTGCGCCGCCGGTGTCGTCGGGCGCCGTAACCGGCGGACTTGGTCTCCAGCGCCGACGCGTCCTTGCCGTACTTGTTCGCCGCCTCCAACGCGCGTGTGGCTTCGCTCTTCTTCGTCCGCGCGAAGGAGGGGTTGCTGGTCCGGACCGCCGACTGTTCCGCCTTGGCGGCGTCAGCTCGTTTGCGGGCCTCCTTGGCACGCAGGTCGGCGGCCTTCTTTGCACTGTCGGCCGGTGCCTTCAGCTTGGTCGCCAACTGCCGACGATCTTGTTGGATGCTCACGAATTGCTCCCATTAGGCGGTCAGCGAGCGTCTGGGCGGCATGCCGTTACATGGCGGGATCACCAACCCGGCAGAACAGCGTCACAGCACTCCGAACGAACGTCCTAAATACAGTGGTGCGCCTGCCCGCGAGTGAGGCAGGCGCACTATGCCGATCGTTCGAGAGTGATCAGCGAAATACCGCCACTCCGCCTTTCTTCTCCTGCTTGAGGCTGACCGTGGCCTGCCATTCTTGGCGGTCCTCCTGTGCTTTTATCTGGCCACCTTCACCGGTTCCGCTCAGCGCTATGGCGGCCGGCTGGGCAAGCAGGGCATGGACCTGAGCGGCTTCACGATGCGCCCGGGCCTCCTCAGGGCCGGCCGCATCCTCAGCCGCTTTCAGTCGTTCTTCGGCGGCGCGGAAGTGCTCGGGACCGGTCATCTTCGTCTCCTTGGAGAGTGGCTCGCGCAGCCCTACGAGGCTTCGCGTTCGTTGACTTTTCGCCATGCGCCGGCGGGCGTTACGGCGTGCTCGGCGGAGCCGTTCCGAAAGCGAAAGCCGAAAACTGAACACGCGCGGCGGATTGCCTGCCCGGCCAAACAGCAACGACAAGCCACCACGTCGCCAGCCGCTGGTCTCCCCGGCGGCTGGTCGGTAACGTGCCGCGGATTGTCTCCGACTTCGATGTCGGCAAGCCAAAATTTTGTGCTGGCCTCTGAGTCGAGGGAGACGACGTCGTGGATATGACCGAACGGGTTGCTGAGCTGTCAGCGAAGCTGGCGCAGCAGAAGGCCTCAATCGAGACCGAGGAAGCCACCAAGAACGCGTTCGTGATGCCGTTCATCGGCCGCGTACTGGGCTACGACGTGTTCAACCCGTCGGAGGTCATCCCGGAGTTCACCGCCGACGTGGGCACTAAGAAAGGCGAGAAGATCGACTATGCCCTGGTCCACGACGGCCAGGTGCAGATGCTGATCGAGGCCAAGAAAGTCACGGAACCGCTGCGTCTGGAGCACGCCTCGCAGCTCTACCGCTACTTCTCAGTCACCAACGCGCGAGTCGGCGTGCTGACCAACGGCCAGACCTGGGAGTTCTACACCGATCTGGACGAGCCCAACAAGATGGACGCCAAGCCGTTCCTCGTCCTCGACCTGACCGCAGTCGACCGGACCCTGCTTCCGGAGCTGGCGAAGCTGACCCGGGACTCGTTTGACCTTGATTCGGTGATCAGCGCCGCGGGGGAGCTCAAGTACATCGGTGCCATCAAGCGATCGCTGGCTGCGGAGTTCAGGGAGCCCTCCGACGAGTGGGTCAGGTTCCTCGCCGTGCGGGTCTATGGCGGCAAGAACATCACCCAGAGGGTTCGCGAGCAGTTCTATCCACTGGTGGAGAAGGCTGCGCACCAGTTCCTCGCCGAGCAGGTCAACGATCGGCTCAAGACCGCACTGGGCTCCGAGGTAACCACCGAACCAGCCGCTATCGATCAGACGTCCCCTGCTCCGACACCGGCCAACTCGGCCCCCGTTGGGAAGACTGAGGCAGCACGCGGCGACCGCGCCAGCGAGATCACCACGACTGAGGAAGAACTCGACGGCTACCGCGTCGTGCGCGCCATCGTCTGCAGCGAAGTCGCCGCAACCCGCGTGGTCGGGCGGGACACTAAGACCTACTTCGGTGTCCTGCTTGACGACAACAACCGCAAGCCGATCGCCCGGCTGTGGTTCAACCGCACCCAGCGTTACCTGGGCCTGTTCGACGAGAACAAGGTTGAGACCCGGATGCCCATCGACGACGTCGAGGACATCTACGCCCACGCTGAGCAGCTACGCAAGACCGTCGCTGGATACCTCGCCAGGGCCGGCGAGCAGAACTAGCAAGCTAGCGGTGCGTATCCCGCTCACGCCCGTTGACGAGCCACAACGCCGGTCGCCTTCCATCGAGGCGACCGGCGTTGGCCGGGCTGCTTGCATTTGAGGCGGCTATACCGCCTGTGTCGTCGGGTCACACCGCTCCCCGGCGGCGAGTTGCCCGACGAGAAGTTCGGCGAGCGGTCCCGGCTGCTGAGCGTCGATGAGAGTGGGCACGGGGCGTACGTCCTCGGCGGCAACCCCTCCGCGTTGAACGTCACCACGAACTACCTGGTCGACGGCGCGATGTCCGAGCGGGACGTGACCTGCGCGGCGGCCCGGACTTCCGGTTGGGACGCCAAGGAACGGCGAACCAAGCCGTGCGGGGTCGGGTGGCCAAGGTCGCCCCACCCCGCACGGCGATGCTTCTGCAGGCTCGCACCCACCGCTTGACTGGTTGCTGTCGCCCGCCTTCTGCCTACATTTCGTCCTTGCCCCAGTCGAGGACCATCTTGACGATCAGGACCACCGCCCAGAGCCCGATCGGAACGAGCGACCAGAGAGTCTCCTGTTCACCACCTGTCACGAGGGCGCCGCCCACGTACAGCAGCGGCGAAACTCCGCCCCAGAGCAACCACCTCTTTGATCACCGCGCGCCGGCGACGCCTGCGCATCGCCTTCGCGGACGGCTTCGCCGGCACCGGCGGCACCGGCAGATCCCCAGTCAGTGCCGCCAGCTCGCGGAACGTCCTCGCCTCAAACACTCGTGGTAACCGCTCGTCGTACTCGGCGAGAGTGATCCGGCCTTCCTCGAGCCCGTTGCGCAACCGTTCCGCAGTCGCCTCGCGGTCGGCGTCCGACGCGCGCAACGCTCCACTGCCCGGCTCGGCCATCGAAGAACTCCTTCTGAAACAGAAGCGACAGGGAACGAATGCTCGTCGACAAAACCGCACCCGGGGTCGTACGTTCGCCGCGAGTGGCTAGGGGCGGTGGGAGAGTTTCCGGGCGTCGGCCAGCGTCGAGCTGCTGTACGAGTCCGGGGCGAGGCGGTGCTGGAGGCTGCGCAGCCAGGCTTCCGCCGTCTGACGGCTGCCGCCCGCGCTGGATGTCGCTATCAACGCGGGCAAGGCGACGCAGAAGCAGGCCTGTTGCCAGAACTGGATCGTCTCCGGCGCCAGCCGCGCGAACAGTCCTCCGATCGTCACCGCGAACCAGGCTGCTCCGGCCAGCAATGCCGCGGCCATCCCGATCCACAGCCAGCGGCGGGCTTTGAGGTAGGCGCGGGCGGCTTCTCCCAGGGCCGCCTCGGCGTTGTTGATCGACATCCGGCGAGTCTGGCACGCCGGATGCCCGCTTGTACCCGGATCGCACGGATGCGCTCCAGAAGTCCTTTGTGGACTATTCGACCGGTTCGGCGCGGACAACCCCCAGTTCCGTCCGGTACCGCTTGGCGTTGCGGCCGTCGTGGCGCTCGTCGATCAGGTTTCCGATGCGCTCCAGCAACCCGTTCCGCACAGCCGGCGGAAGTGCTCGGAGGCCGGAGTAGGTCCGCAGGGACGTCCAGGTACTTCTCGGTCGAGTGCGTCAGGTCCCACTCGTAGCGGCGGAAGACCGGTTGTCCGAACCCGGCCGAGCCGGTCTCGCGGGAACAGTACCGCTGCAGCCTCGGCGAATGGGCGATTGCCGCATTGACCACCGCGTTTTTCCACCGGATGGCGCGGGTTTTGGGATCATCGGCCGATGGGCGATCAGGAACCGAAGCCGGTCCCCGGCACGCGGAACACGTTCAAGGGCCGCACGACCGGTCCGGTGGTGCAGGCCGGGAGCGTCGGGGGCATGCACTTCCACGGCAAACCCAAGAAGCCCTGGTGGAAGCGCCCTATCCCGCTCTTGCTCCTGGCGGTGTTGCTGGGCGTTCCGCTGTTGCTGTTCGTGGCCACGCTCGCCTTCTTCTTCGTCGCACCGGTCGAGGGGGCCGCGGCGCTGGACGGCATTCTCAGCTTCTTCCGCAACGTGACCGAGCAGATCGTCACCTGGTTCTCGTAGACCGAAGTGGTCTCCCAAAGTAGTCGCTGACTGGCTCTTCTGGGTGGCCACTTCTTGCGGCAGGCTGGGGTTCGATCGTCCGCACGCCGAAAGGAAACGCCCGCCATGTTCACCGGCCTGAGCGCCTTCCCGCTCACCCCCACCAGCGAAGACGGCATCGACGAACGCGGCTTCGCGAACCTCGTCGCCCGGCTTTCCGCGGCGGGTGTCGACTCGATCGGCGCGCTCGGCTCGACCGGCGGCTACGCATACCTCACCCGCGAGGAGCGCGCCCGCGCCGCGCGGCTCGCCGTCGACGCCGCTGGCGGCGTGCCCGTCATGGTCGGCATCGGAGCGCTGCGCACCTCTCAGGTCCGCGCGCACGCTGAGGACGCCCAGAACGCCGGGGCGTCCGCCGTACTGCTCGCGCCGGTGTCCTACCAGCCCCTCAACGACGACGAGGTCTTCGGACTCTTCGATGACGTCAGCCGCGAGCTGAGCGTTCCGCTGTGCGTGTACGACAACCCCGGCACCACGCACTTCACGTTCAGCGACGAGCTGCACGGGCGCATCGCCGCGCTGCCGAACGTCGCCGCGGTGAAGATCCCGGGCATTCCCGCCGACCAGGCACGCGAGCGGATCGCCGCACTCCGGGGAAAGCTCCCCCAGGACGTCGCCGTCGGCGTCAGCGGCGACCAGTTCGCCGCCGGCGGCCTGAACGGGGGCGCCGACCTGTGGTTCAGCGTCCTCGGCGGCCTGCTGCCCGAGCAGTGCCTCGCCATCACCCGCGCCGCGGACGCCGGCGAGGCGACCGTCCTGTCCGACCATCTGAGTCCTTTGTGGACCTTGTTCCGCCAGTACGGCAGCATCCGCGTGGTCTCCGCCGCCGCGGAACACCTCGGCCTCATCGCCGGCCCGAACCTGCCCCGGCCGCTGCTCGGGCTCGATCCGGCCGCCCGGAAAGAGGTCGCCGCGGCGCTCGATCAGATCCTCGCCGAATAGCGGGGACGGGCATCTTCGGTTCAGTTCAAATGAATTCCGGATCAGTTAGTTGATCTTGTTGTTGCGGGTGCCCGCGACTGGCACGATGCCAACGTTCGCATTCGTTCGAACCGATGAGGAAAAGTGCAGAAACTGATCGCCCCGATTTCCGCATTGCTGCTGATGGGCCTGGTCGGCTGCGGAAGCGGGGAGGCCCCCGACGCGGCGGCGCCCGCGGAAAGCACCGTCGAGGCGGCCGCGGAGCCCCAGCAACCCGCGGAACAACTGCCACCGGAGGCCGCTTTCGGGGAAAAGGCCGGCGCGACCAACGACGGCAGCCAATTCGCGATCACCGCCGGCGCGCCGAAGGACTTCACCGAATTCTCGGAAGCGCCGGTGGAAGGCAAGTACGTCGTCGTCGACGTCCAGGCGGAACTCCTCGGCGGCGACGGCGGGGCCGTTGCGGCGACGTCGTTCATGCTGGCCGACGCCTCCGGCACCGAGTACCCCAACGCCGCGCCCAACGGCACCGACATGGCCGGGATGCTGTTCGCGACGCTGCTGTCCAAGGGCGACACCGGAAGCGGCAAGGTCGTGTTCGACGTCCCAGCCGACGCAACCGGATTCGTGCTGAAGTACCAGCCGATCGGGGCGACCGAGGCCATCGCCACCTGGCGCTGACGCACCAGCGGCGATCGGGGCAGGCGCCGGTTTTCGTCCCGGGACCGACGCCCGCTTTCGGTCACCTCGCCACGTGCTTCGCGATCGTGCGCAGGACATCCCGCAGCCCCTCGCGGACCTGCGGATCCTCGATCGTCTCGTCGGGCCCGACGGCGCCGCGGGGAACGGTCAGGCGGACGCAGGCCGCATCGATGATGTCGGTGCTCAGGTAGCCCAGGACCGTCCTGAGCGTCTCGGACGCGCCGTTCCCGCGCCCCTCCGGAGCGACGTTGACCCAGGCCACCGGCTTCTCGTGCATCTCCGGACCACCAACGGTCCAGTCGAGCAGGTTCTTGAAGCTGCCGGGGAGCGTGCCCGCGTATTCCGGCGTGCAGAACAGCAACGCGTCCGCCGACGCGATCCGGCCGCGCAGGTCAGCGGCAGGTGCGGGCAGCGAATCGGTGTCCTGGTCGGGGTTGAACGCCGGAAGCTCGGCCAGCCCCTCGTAAAGCGCGACCGTCACGCCCTCCGGCGCCGCCTCCAGCGCGGTGCGCAGCGCAGCGGTGTTCGTCGAACCGCTCCGCGTGCTGCCCGTGACCAGCAAGATCTCGACCACTGCCCCACCTCTCCCGGCCCCGGCATTCACCGTGCAACATCCCAATTCTGCCTAAGAGCGGGAGGCTTCGACGCGCCCCGGCGCTCCTCCCGACTTTCCGGCAGGGGCGTTCCAGAACGGGGGCGAGACGTGACCGCCTGGAACGCAGAGCGCCGTTTTCGCCCTCGGCGCCAGGCACATCGGGATGAGCCCTCCCGGAACGCCCCTGGCTGGGAGTTTTCGACGCGCGTGGACCTCCCGATCTTGCCTAATGCCAGGCAGGTCCGGTGCGCGTCCGGTCGTCGGTTTCGTCTGAGACCCGGGTCGTCACGGGTTCTCGAAGCGGACTTCGGGGTAGCGCGGGGACGGGCCGTCCAGCAGGTGCTGCGGCCGGTCCCGCAGGTGCAGGTCCGCGAACGCGGCGACGTAGTCCCTGGTGATCTGCGCTGTTCGATCGCCGGTCATCGGCTCGCCTCCCACGTCGATCCCCAGCTGCTCCGCCAGGATCGAGTAGTCCGTGAACGACGAATGCGCCGTGCCCGCAACGGAAAGCCAGCGCTTCCAGCCCGTCAGGTGCGGCCAGCTGGCATCCCAGGTTTCGTCCGCGCCCGGCCGACCGTGCTTGTCCGCGCCCAGCATCAGGAACGGGCGGTCGAGGTCCTCGGTCAACTCCGGATGGAAGGTGCCGTCCATGTTGACCCCGGCGCGGATCCGCGGGTCTTCCCGCACCGCGTGGGCCGCGGCCGCGCCGCCCAGGGAGTGGCCGGCCATCGCGATGCGGTCCGCGTCGATCAGGCCCGATCCGGTCAGCTCGTCGATCACGAACGAGACGTCGATCGCACGGTTCCGCGCGATGGTCGGCCCGTCCGGTTTCGTTTCGCAGATCAGGCATTCGGTGATCCGGCCGTCCGGGAACGTGATCGCGCTCGCCTCGTAGGTGTGGTCCACGGCCGCGACGGCGTAGCCGCGGCTGGCGAGGTCTTCGGCCAGCCCGGTCAGCGACGAGCGCGAGAAGCTGTGTCCGGGCGAGAGCACCACCAGCGGCAGTTTCCGGTCCAGCGGCTCCGCATCCGCCACCGCATGGGTGCGGGTCGTGCTCAGGATCTCCTCGGGCACCCCGGTCACCCGCAGGCCCGCCAGGATCAGGCGCGACTCCTCGGGCGTGACGTACTCGGCGCGCGGCCCGTCGCGGTCCTCGGTCGGGTAGAACAGCGACACCATCAGCTCGCGGTTCTCCTGCGGCACCCACGGATCGGGGCGGTCGTGGTCGACCAGGTGCAGCGTGGTCTTGCCGACCGCGAGCGGGCCGGTCGGTTCGGGGAGTGCGAGCGGCGCGGGCTCGGCCGCCGCGGCCGGGGCCAGCAGGACGCCTGCCGCTGCCGCGGCTATCAGTGTTTTCATGCCGCCAAGCCTCGAACGGCGGCCGTACCGGGCGAATCCGGTGATTCCCTGATTCGCCCCCGATCAGGCCAGTAGGTCGGCCCAGACGAGGTGGTGGTCCGAGGCGTCGTTGAGGCGGGCGAGCTCGTCGTTCGACGCCGGCCAGAAGACCCCGGCGCGCAACGGGATCAGCGGCGCCGACGGCAGGACGTAGTCCACGCGGAGGTTGCCGGGCGCCTTGTCGTTGAAGTCGCCGGTGTCGAAGTACGGGTTGCCGCGCTGCTCCGCGTTCGCGCCGCCCTGGGCCAGGCTCGCCTCGACCGCTCCGGCGCTGCCCGGCAGCGGGTCGATGACGCGCGGAGCGTGCAGGATCTGGCGGGCGCCGTTGCTGTCGCCGTCGACCGGATCGGAGTTCTGGTCGCCCGCGATGACGAACCGGGCGCCGGGCGCGAGGCCGCCGGGGGCGCCCGCGTCATCGTAGATGTACCCGCCCCGGCCCGGGCTGACGTAGTCCGCCCAGAAGCGGATCTCGTCGTGGTTGCGCAGGGCGTTGCGCTTCTCCGGGCCGTCGAAGGCCGGCGGCGTCGGATGCGAGGTCAGGAAGTGCACGGTCCGCCCGCCGACCTCGATCGGCAGGTCCCAGTGCGACTTCGACGACAGCCGCAGGGCCGCCAGCTGCTCCGGCGAGTACCAGTCGCCGGGCTGCGGCGTCGCCGGGTCGTCGGGCAGCTGCGCGCCCGGCATGTCCACCCACCGGAACTGCTGGAACGTGCGGGCCTCGCCGATCGGGTACTTCGACAGCACCACCATGCCGTACTGGCCGGGGAACGCGCCGAAGCCGTAGGCGTCGCCCGGGCCGCCGATGGTGCCGTCCTTGTCCAGGTCCATGCCGGTCTGCACGCCCGTGTTCACCGGGGCGGTGTAGGCGTACGGGTAGTCGATCGGGTCGGCGCCGCCCTGGCCGTGCGCCAGGTAGTTGGCGCGGAAGGCGTCGACCGCCGCGCCGCCCTCGACGTGGTCGAACTCGTTGAGCAGCAGCACGTCCGGGCGGACCCGCTGCACCACCTCGGCCACCTCGCGGGCCTGCGGATCGTCCGGTGTGGACAGATCCGCGAGCAGTTCGCCCTCGGCGGCGCGGTTGAGGGAGGCGTTGAACGTCGCGAAGCGCACCGGCTGCGCCGCGTCCGCGGCGGGCGCCACCAGAGCTGCGGCGACCGCGGTGACCGCGGTGACGGCGGTGACCGCGGTGACGGCGGTGACGGCGGTGACCGCAAGAACGGCACGTTTCACGACATCCCCTTCGATCGGACTACGACAACCACCCCATCCGGTGAGTTTTTCCGCAATTTCAATGGAAATCGGACCTCTGATTTCCATTGAAATTGCGGACCACCGGGAAGCGGCGGGGGACTTCCGGCCGAGTTGGTGGCCGGAAGTGCCCCGCGCGCTGCTCGAACCTTCCCGCAGGTGTCGATCAGGCCAGGTTGTGGTGACCGGCCTTGGTCTGCACCGGGGCGTCGTGCTGCGCCATCATCGTGACCTGCGCGGCACGCAGCTGCGCGCGCTCGGCGCGGCTCTGCATCCCGTTCACCGCCTCGGTGCTCTTCGAGTAGCCGTCGATCACCGCGGCCAGCGACTTGGCGTTCCGCTCCAGCGCGAGGCGGTCCACATTGGACAGGTTGTCGCCCGGCGCGTGATAGTTCGGGTCGAAGGCGACGCCCGCGGTGCCGCCCCACTTCGCCGCCTGCTCCTCGGTCTTGAGCGTCTCGACGCCGGTGTTCAGGCCGCCCGCCGGGATGCCCACCGCGATGAACTCGCCGTAGTCGGAACGGCCGTCGAACTCGTCGCCCTCGACCTCGACGCCCTGCTTGGCCATCGCGGCGACGAAGTCCTGCTCGATCTGCGCGGAGCCCTGCGGACCCGTCGGGCCGCCGGTGGAGCCGTCGCCGTCGTAGACGAAGTAGCCGGCGTTCGGCGAACCGATCATGTCGAAGTTCAGGTACAGCGCGATGTCGAGCTGCTGCTCGAAGCTCAGGCCCTGCACGTACTGCGTCGACCCGACCAGGCCGGACTCCTCCGCGCCCCAGAACGCGAACCGCACGGCGTTGTTGACCTTCGGGCTGCCGCCGAGCTTCAGCGCCGCCTCCAGCAGGCCCGCGCTGCCGGTGCCGTTGTCGTTGATGCCCGGGCCCTCGGGAACGCTGTCCAGGTGCGCGCCGGCCATCACGACGTTGTCGGTGCGACCGGTACGGGTCTGCGCCACGATGTTGCGGGTGGTCACGGTCTCCAGGCGCGCCTGGACGTCCAGCTTCACCTCGGCGCCGGCCTGCCCGGCGAGCGCCTCGCCGGCCTGCTTGGTGACCCCGGCGGCCGGGATCTTCGAGATGTCCGGGTCGCCGAGCGTGCCGTTGAGCGCACCGTCCACGTTGTTGTAGATGATCGCGCCAACCGCCCCGCGCTCACCGGCGAACTTCGCCTTGTCCCCGAAGGTGCACGCGCCGCGCTGGATCAGCACGACCTTGCCGGTGACGTCCTTCCCGTCGTAGTCGCTGGCGGTGCAGCCCGGCGTGTCGTCGACCGGGGCGACGGCCAGCGGCGCGGTGATGCCGCCCTGCGGCGTGGCAGGCGAGTACTCGAGCGCGTCACCCTCGACCGGCTGACCGGCCACCGCAAGGCTGAACGAGTCCAGGAAGTACGCCTGATAGGTGAACTCCGGCGTGGTGACGTCGAAACCCGCGCCGCGGAGCTTGCCCGCCACGTAGTCGACGCTGGCCTCGTAGCCGGGCTGGCCGGACGCGCGGTTCCCGCCGTTCTGGTCGGCGATCCGCTGGAACGCGATCAGGTGACGGTTCACGGCGTTGGCGTTGATCTGCGAGCCGAGGTCGGCCGGCGCCGCGCTGGCCGGGGTCACGGTCAACAACGCGGCCGCGCACGTCGCGGCCAGCGCCGCCGCCGAGCGCTTGGGTGTGATGGTTCGCAAACTCATCATGCTCCCCGCTTCGGGTGGACTTTTGTGTTGGCTAGCCTTGAGAGGATCACTCAACGAAGTCAAGGCCGCACCGAGAAGAGTTAAGAAGCAGGGATTATTTCCCATTTTTCCCGAGTTGTCCGGTCGACTTCGGACTCCCGCACCACGCGCTGCGAACCCTCCGTCGCTGACTACCGTCCAGGGCATGTACGCGATTTCGATCCGCGAGCCGGGCGAACCGGACGTGCTGGAATGGACCGAACACCCCGACCCGCGGCCCGGTCCGGGTGAAGTGCTCATCGACGTCGTCGCGAGCGCGGTCAACCGCGCCGACCTGAGCCAGCGGCAGGGCAACTACCCGCCGCCGAAGGGCGCCAGCACCATCCTCGGGCTGGAATGCTCCGGAACCATCGCCGAAATCGGCGAAGGCGTCACCGGATGGCAGGTGGGCGACGAGGTTTGCGCGCTGCTCGCCGGCGGCGGCTACGCCGAACGGGTGGTGGTTCCCGCCGCGCAGGTGCTGCCCAAGCCCGCCGGCGTGGACCTCGTCGAGGCCGCCGGATTGCCCGAGGTCAACTGCACCGTGTGGTCGAACGTGGTGCTGGAGGCCGGGCTCCGGAGCGGGCAGCTGCTGCTCGTGCACGGCGGCGCCGGCGGCATCGGCACCAGCGCGATCCAGATCGCCAAGGCGATCGGCGCGCGCGTGGCGGCGACCGCAGGATCGGCCGCGAGCCGGCAGCTGTGCGCCGACCTGGGCGCGGACCCCGTCATCGACTACCGCAGCGAGGACTTCGTCGCGATCGTCAAGGAGCTCGGCGGCGCGGACGTCATCCTGGACAACATGGGAGCGTCCTACTTGGACCGCAACCTGTCCGCGCTGGCGCCCGACGGGCACCTGGCCGTGATCGGCATGCAGGGCGGCCGGAAGGCCGAGCTGGACCTGGGGAAGATGCTGGTCAAGCGACTGCACCTGTCGGTGCTCGGGCTCCGCGGGCGGCCCGTGGAAGGGCCGCAGGGCAAGGCGGCGATCGTCGCCGACGTGCGGGAGCGGCTGTGGCCGCTGGTCGAGGCGGGCGAGGTGCGGACGCTGGTGCACGAGCGAGTGCCGCTGCCGGAGGCGGCGCGAGCGCACGCGATGCTGGAGGCGGGCGACGTCCGCGGCAAGATCCTCCTCGTCCGCTGACGGTCCGCCGACAGTTTCAACTGAAACTGCGCCCCAGGACTGGCGAACCGCGGCTCGTGGGTGGATGTTCCGGTAAGAGCCGGAAGGACCACTCACGAGCGGCGGGCTGTGGACAACTCGTCCTGACTGTGGACAACTCCCGCAATTTCAATGGAAATCGGACCTTCGATTTCCATTGAAATTGCGGTGGCGCCCGGGCTCAGCCGAGTTCGGCGACCGCTCGGACCAGCTGGTCCACCTCGGAGGCGTTCGTGTAGTGCGCCAGGCCCACCCGGACCGCGCCGCCGACCTCGCCGACGCCCAGCACCGCGAACACCCCGTGCGTGCCCGGATCCGCGAACGCGCAGACCCCCCGCTCCGCGAGGTGCTCCACCGCGTCCTCCGCCTTGACCCCGTTCACCGTGAACGCCATCGACGGCACCCGGCGCATCGCGTCGCCGATCACCATCACGTGCCGCAGCTTCCGCAGCCCGTTGGTCAGGTTCGCCAGCAGGCCCGCCTGGTACGACTTCACCGAACCCAGCGACGTCAGCAGGCGCTCCCGGCGCGGCCCCACCGCCGAATCGTCCAACTCCGCCAAGTAGTCCACCGAGGCCACCAGCCCGGCCAGCAGCGGATGGGCGTGCGGGCCGAGCTCCAGCCGCTCCGGGCCGCGCGCGCCGGGTTCCAGCGCCACCGACGGCAGCTGGTCGAGCACCGCCGGGTTCTTGAACACCAGCGCGCCGACCGGCGGCCCGCCCCACGCCGAGGCGTTCACCGCCACCACGTCCGCGCCCATCGCGGTGATGTCCAGCGGCACGAACGGCGCCGCCGCGGACGCGTCGACCACCACCAGCGCGCCCTGCTCGGCCGCTGCGTCCGCGGCCTGCCGCACGTCCGGCCGGGTGCCGACCGCACCCGACGCCGCCGTGATCGCGACGACCTTCGTGCGCGGGGTGACCAGCTCCTGGTACTGCCAGGTGGGCAGCTCGCAGGTCTCGATGTCGACCTCGGCCCACCGGACCGTGGTGCCGGAGCGCTGCGCAGCGCGCTGCCACGGCGCGACGTTGGCCGGGTGGTCCAGCCGGGAGACGACGACGTCATCGCCGATCATCCAGCCGTCGCCGAGCGCATCGGCGAGCCGCTGCAGCAGAACGGCGGAGTTCGGCCCGAGCACCACCCCGGCGGGGTTGGCACCGATGAGGTCCGCAAAAGCGCGACGGGCGGCCTCCACGATCGCCTCGGCGCGCTGCGATGCGGGGAAGATCCCGCCCGGACCGGATACCGGGGCCCGCAGCGCGGTGGACGCCGCGGTCGCCACTTGTTCAGGAACCTGCATGCCCGCCGGGGCGTCCAGGTGCACCCACCCGTCGCCCAGCGCGGGGAAGAGCCCGCGAACAGCCGCGACGTCGAACGCCATGGGGAACACGTTACGTACGGGGCGCGGCGTTCTCGCTGCCGGGTGGCAGATATCGCATCACTCGCGCAAAGACTGTTTCCAGGCTCACCCTGCGTAGCGGTGCGGGTAGCGGAACCTCAGACGCCGCCTGACTCCGGGATCCGCGGCATCGGGGCTGTCCTCGCCAGACGACGTCTGAGAACGCGCGGCGGTGCAAGCTGCGAGGGCGGACTAAGCGGCTGGCACCGCTTCAAAGACAAAAGCAATCTCAAGGGCTGCGCCAGTGGGCACGCTGCGCTGCCCCGGAATTTCGAATCTTGTAGCGACCCGCCAGGATGGAGACATGACCCACGATCCGAGTGAGGGCCGGCCGCAGGTGTTCGTCGTCGGCGAGGACGGCAAGCCGGTCGGGGCCGCCCTGACCTCCGACGAACAGCCGGAGCGCGGCGAGGACATCAACGACCTGGTCGAACAGCCGGCCAAGGTGATGCGCATCGGCACCATGATCAAGCAGCTGCTGGAGGAGGTCCGGGCGGCGCCGCTGGACGAGGCCAGCCGCACCCGCCTCAAGGAGATCCACCAGTCGTCGATCCGCGAGCTGGAGCAGGGCCTCGCCCCGGAGCTCATCGAGGAGCTGGAGCGCCTGTCGCTGCCGTTCGCCCAGGAGTCGACGCCGTCCGAGTCGGAGCTGCGGATCGCCCAGGCCCAGCTGGTCGGCTGGCTGGAGGGCCTGTTCCACGGCCTGCAGACGGCGCTGTTCGCGCAGCAGATGGCCGCCCGCGCCCAGCTGGAGCAGATGCGCCGGGGCCTGCCTGCGGGCAGCGGAGGCGAGGTCGAACCCGGCCACCAGCGAGGCACCGGCCAGTACCTGTGACGCTCCGTGGAGGCTGCGCGCCCGACTCCAGGCGGGCGCTACGCCTTCGAGTGATGCCCACGCCGGAGGGGCACACCCGAGGTCGGTACTCTGACGCACTGTGCAGTCCACGAGCACGGTAGACAGCCCCCCCGCGCCCCCCGAAACGTCGTCGCGGACTTGGCGCAAGGCGTTCAAGGACATCAACGACGGGCTCCAACAGCGACAGCTGTGGGCGCACCTCGGATGGCAGGACATCAAGCAGCGCTACCGGCGCTCGGTCATCGGCCCGCTATGGATCACCATCGGCATGGGCATGACCGCGACGGCGCTCGGCCTGCTCTACTCGCAGCTGTTCAACCAGGAAATCCGGACGTTCCTGCCCTACCTGACGGTCGGCTTCATCGTCTGGAACTTCATCCTCGGCTGCCTGACCGAGGGCACCGAGGTCTTCATCGCCAACGAGGGCCTGATGAAGCAGCTGCCCTCGCCGATCAGCGTGCACGTTCTGCGCCTGGTGTGGCGGCAGTCGTTGCTCTTCGCGCACAACATGATCGTCTACCTGGTGGTGCTGGCGGTCTTCCAGATGCCGATCAGCTGGACGGTGATCGCGGCCATCCCGGCCTTCATGCTGCTGATGCTCAACGGCGGCTGGGTCGCGCTGGTTTTCGGCATCATCGCGACCCGGTTCCGGGACATCCCGCCGGTCATCAACAGCCTCTCCACGCTGCTGTTCTTCATGACCCCGATCGTCTGGAACGCCGAAATCCTGAAGTCGAGGGCACCGGAACTCGGCTGGCGCGCGAACCTCGCGGACCTGAACCCGCTCTACCACTACATCGAAATCATCCGCGACCCGCTGATCGGGCAGGATCAGTTGCTGTACCACTGGATCGTGGTCCTCGCCTGCACGATCGTGGGATGGGCGCTCGCATTGGTCGTCCTGCGCAACTACCGCGCGCGCATCACCTACTGGGTCTGATCGGGAGCTGAGGAACTGTGGTCAGCATCGACGTCTGGAACGCAGCGGTCGACTTCCCGATCTTCGACGCGAAGTCCCGCTCGCTGAAGAAGGCCGTGCTCGGCAAGGCGGGCGGCAAGATCGGCACCGACAGCCGGGTCCCGATCATCGAGGCGCTGCACGACATCAACCTGTCGCTGCGGCACGGCGACCGCGTCGCCCTGGTGGGCCACAACGGCGCGGGCAAGTCGACGCTGTTGCGCCTGCTCAGCGGCATCTACGAGCCCACCCGGGGCAGTGCGCGGGTGGTCGGCAAGGTCGCCCCGGTTTTCGACCTCGGCGTCGGCATGGACCCGGAGATCTCCGGGTACGAGAACATCATCATCCGCGGCCTCTTCCTCGGCATGAACCGCAAGGAGATGGAGAAGCGGATCGACGAGATCGCCGAGTTCACCGAGCTCGGTGACTACCTGGCGATGCCGCTGCGCACCTACTCCACCGGCATGCGCGTGCGGCTCGCGCTGGGCGTCGTGACGTCCATCGACCCCGAGATCCTGATCCTGGACGAGGGCATCGGCGCCGTCGACGCCGAGTTCCTGGAGAAGGCGCGGGACCGGCTCAACGACCTCGTGAAGCGATCGGGCATCCTGGTCTTCGCCTCGCACTCCGACGAGTTCCTGATCGAGCTGTGCAGCACCGCGATCTGGATGGACAAGGGCGGAATGCGGGAGCAGGGGTCGCTGCGCGAAGTGCTGACGCACTACAAGGGCTACGACCCCTTCGAGCACCTCAGCGAGGAAACCCTGGCCCGGATCGGCGAATCCGCGGCCACGATCGGGAGCAAAGAAGGCTCATGAGCACCGACTCCGCACAGCAGCTGCCCGCCGGATCCGTAGTCGCGGTGATCGTCACCAGGCACCGTCGCGAGCTGCTGGCCGAGTCCCTGAAAGTGATCGCGAGCCAGACCAGACTCCCGGACCACCTGGTGGTGGTCGACAACGGACCGGACCAGCCCGCGCAGGACGTGGTGGCGGACTGCCCGATCCCGTCGACCTACCTGGTTTCGCAGCGCAACCTCGGCGGCGCCGGCGGCTTCGCGCTCGGCATGCTGCACGCGCTGTCGCTCGGCGCGGAGTGGGTGTGGCTGGGCGACGACGACGGCCGGCCCGCCGACGAGCACGCGCTCTCGACGCTGCTGGACGTCGCGAAGAAGCGGCGGCTCGCCGCGGTGTCGCCCGTGGTGGTGAACATCGACACCCCGGACAAGCTGGCGTTCCCGCTGCGCCGCGGCCTGACCTGGAAGCGCCGGGTCAGCGAGCTCGGCGGCGACGACTTCCTGCCGGGCATCGCGTCGCTGTTCAACGGCGCGCTGTTCCGGGCCTCGACGCTGGACGTGGTGGGCGTGCCGGACTACCGGCTGTTCTTCCGCGGCGACGAGGTGGAGGTGCACCGCAGGGTGGTCCGCTCCGGGCTGCCGTTCGGCACCACGCTGAAGACCCGCTTCCTGCACCCGGACGGCTCGGCGGAGTTCAAGCCGATGCTGGGCGGCCGGTTCCACGCCCAGGACCCGTCGGACGCGGCGAAGCGCTACTACACGTACCGCAACCGCGGCTACCTCCTGTCGCAGCCGGGGATGCGGAAGATCGGCGCGCTGGAGGTGCTCCGATTCGGCCTGTACTTCGTCGGCCAGAAGCGCGATCCGAAGGCGTTCAAGGAGTGGCTGCGCCTGCTCCGCCAGGGTCAGCAGGAGAAGTTCTACCGCCGCTGATCGGTTGCAGTTTCAATTGAAACTGATGTCACCGGACGGTTACGGGAGCCTGAGATTGGCCTGAGAGCTACCTGAGACCGCAGCTCACGGCACCGGCCCGAGTGGTGGTTCGCACACCGGCCGAATGCCGCGAAGGGGCTCGGACCAGCGGCTACTATCCTCCACCCGTGCTCAGTGGCCAGGAAGAAAGCCGCCGAACGGACGATGCTTCGGCGCAATCCGAGACCGAACGCCGGCAACCCTCCGCCAAGCGGCTGAAGCTGTTCGCGTCGATCTTCGGGCTGCTCGGCACGGTGCTCGCACTGGCGGTGCCGTTCCTCCCCGTCAACCACAACATCACGACGCTGAAGTGGCCGACGGCGGAAGGCACCAAGTCGGTGTCGGCCCCGTTGGTGAGCTACTCGCCGGTGTGGCTGAACGCCGAGGTGCCGTGCGCCGCCGTGCGCAGCCTGGACGCCCGCACCAACGGTCCGGCAACGGTGCTGAGCACGAACCCACCGACGTCGGATTACGGCAAGCTGACCGGCCTCACGCTGCAGGTCGACAACGGCCACCTGACGATGCTGACCAAGGGCCAGCAGGTGGGCACGGTGCCGCTGCCCGACGGCGACTGCTCGTTCTCGCTGCACTCCGACGCGTACGGCACCACGGCCAGCGTCGGCGCCGAGTCGCTGGCGAACCTGCGCGGCGACCAGCGCCCGCAGCTGACCGGCATCTACTCCGGGCTCAACGACGGCATCGACGACGTGCGCGGCCTGTCCTTCGAGGCCCGCGTCGACAACCGCTACGAGAGCCAGGCGACCACGATCAAGGGCGTCGCGATGGTGCTCGCGGTGCTGGCGTTCATCGGCTCCGTGGTCTGCCTGCGGCGGCTGGACGTGCGCGCCGGCCGGCGCCCGCCGAAGTGGGCTCCCGCCGGTTGGTGGAAGCCGACGTTCCGCGACGCCTCGGTGATCGGAGCGCTGGTCGTCTGGTGGGTCATCGGCGCGATGACCTCGGACGACGGCTACATCCTGACCATCGCGCGGGCGCGCGAGAGCTTCGGCTACGTCAGCAACTACTTCCGCTGGTTCGGCGTTCCCGAGGCGCCGTTCGGCTGGTTCTACGAGCTGTACTCGCTGTGGGTGCAGGTCTCGACGGCGACGCCGTGGGTGCGGCTGCCCGCGCTGCTGATGGGCATCGTCAGCTGGTTGCTGATCAGCCGCGAGGTGCTGCCGCGGCTCGGCCAGCAGGTGCGGCGCAGCAACGCCGCAGGCTGGGCCGCCGCCGCGGTGTTCCTGGCGTTCTGGCTGCCCTACAACAACGGCCTGCGGCCCGAGCCGGTCGTGGTGCTGTTCTCGCTGCTGGCGCTGTGCTCGGTCGAGCGCGCCGTGGCGACCGGTCGGCTGATGCCCGCCGCGCTGGGCCTGGTCGTCGCGGCCCTGTCGGTCGGGGCGAACCCGCACGGCATGGTGTCCGTGCTGCCGTTCGTGGCGGCGCTGAAGCCGCTGTTCCGGCTGGTCCGCAAGCGGGCCCAGGAGTTCGGCTGGTTGCCGGTGCTGGCGCCGATCGCGGCCTCCGGGTTCGTGATCCTGACGCTGGTGTTCTCCGACCAGACGTGGCAGTCGGTCATGGACGCCACGAAGCTGCGCACCGAACTCGGCCCGAGCCAGAGCTGGTACGAGGAGCTCAGCCGCTACAACCTGCTGTTCAGCCAGACGCCGGACGGCTCGCTGACCCGCCGGTTCCCGGTGCTGCTGGTGATGCTCTGCCTGGCCACCTGCGCCGTGGTGCTGCTGCGGCGCGGCCGAATCCGGGGCGCGGCGCTCGGCCCGAGCCGGCGACTGCTCGCGGTCACCGCGCTGTCCTTCGTGGTGCTGGTCCTGACCCCCACCAAGTGGTCCCACCACTTCGGCATCTTCGCCGCCTTCGGCGGTGCCCTGGCGGCGCTGACCGCGCTGGCCACCAGCAGCACCGTGCTGCGCTCCCGGCGCAACCGGGCGGGCTTCCTCGCGATGCTCATGGTGATCCTGGCGTTCACGGCCACCGGCCCGAACGCCTGGTGGTACGTCTCGGGCTGGGGCGTGCCGTGGTTCAACATGCCGCCGGAGATCAGCGACTACAAGCTGAGCACGATCTTCCTCGTCGTCGCCGGGATCGCGCTGATCGTGGCGTTCATAGAGCACCTGCGCATCGACGAGAACAACCCGAAGGTCGTCGACGAGCGCTTCGGGCGCGAGGAGAAGCGCAGCCGCGCTCTGCGGCTGGGCACCGCGCCGCTATCGATCCTGTGCGCGCTGCTGGTGCTCTTCGAGCTCGCCAACTTCGGCAAGGTCATCCAGAAGCAGTGGGGCAGCTACAGCCTCGGCTCGGACAACATCAAGCAGATCGTCGGCTCCAGCTGCGGCCTGTCCGATTACGTCTACGTGGAGACCAATCCCCAGTCCGGCATGCTGCGGGTGTCCGGCGAGCAGCCGGGCACCGCGGCGCCGTCGGAGGACCAGGACATCGGCATCCCGCCGAAGCGGCTGGAGGGCAAGGAGGACGCCGACCAGTACATGCGGGCCAAGATGGTCGGCTTCAACCGGCCCGGCCTGCCGCCCGACGACGGCGCAGGCATGCAGGAGAACGACTGGAAGCCGCCGCACCAGTTCGGCAACGACAACGCGCCGGTGTGGGGCAGCTACGACGCGGCCGGCCTCGGCACCGGCGAGCTGCGCACCCAGTGGTACGACCTGCCGGAGCGGGCGAAGACCGGCGAGGTGCCGGTGGTGCTCTCGCTGGCGGGCGCGGAGCTGGGCGCGAACTCGGTGGCGCTGGAGTTCGGCCGCGACACCGACGCCGGTTTCCTGGTCACCGAGCGCAAGTACGTGGTGCAGCAGCCCGGCCCGGCGTGGCGGGACTTCCGGTTCACCGTCGGCGGCAAGTCCGAGGGCGCCACCAAGATGCGCGTGGTGGCCACCGACAACTCGCTGGGCCCGAACGGCTGGGTCGCGGTGAGCGCGCCGCGGGCGCCGCAGCTGGTGAACATGACCGACTTCGTCCGGGACCAGCCGACGTTCGTGGAGTGGACGGCCGCGCTGGTGCACCCGTGCCTGCAGCTGCCGGGCGTGCACAACGGCATCGCCGAGATCCCGAAGTTCCGGGTGGCGGCCGGGGCCGAGGTGCGCGACATCGGGCAGGGCTGGTCGTCGCCGGACGCGGGCGGGCCGTTCGGCTGGCTCAACGTGTCGACCAGCATGCGCGAGCTGCCGACGTACCTGAAGAACAACATCCACCGGGACTGGGGCTCGCTGTACGCGGTCGACCCGTACGAGCCGGACGCGCTGCCCGCGCAGGCGGCGATGGACGTGCACCAGGAAACCCATTGGGGCACCTGGACGCCGGGCCCGCTGTCGAAGACGGTCCACCTGCCGGGAGACGTCCCGAGCAGTGACGACCGCAACGACGTGAAGGCCTTCGAGCCCCCGGAGGAAGAACCCGAGTAGTAGGGGCTTCCCCGTGCGGGGTCCCTGGAGGGAAGCACCAGCCTTCGGCCGCGCGCCGAAGCTGGTGCTTTCCGGTTCCGGGCTCAGCCCGGGTGATCAGTAGTCACCGGGGTAGTTCGGTTCGAAGCCGACCGGCGGCTGGGCGTCGAGCTGCCCGTTCTGCACCGTGATCGTGTACTGCGTCGGCGTGCCGCTCGGGCAGCAGCTCGGATCGCCGGCGGCGTACACCGGGAACTCCACCCGCACCGCCTTGCCGTCCTGCGACAGGATCTTCACCAGGCCGACGTCCACCCGGTGCACCAACTGCTGCCCGTCGAAGAAGAAGACCGCCTGGCAGCGGCCGTTGGCGCTGCCCGTGCAGATCGCGTGGATCGCCCGGATCGGCCCGCTGAGCCGGCCTTCCGGCGGATCCGGGGTGAACCCCTGCCCCTCGATCAGCGCCAGCGCCGCGGCGAGGTCGAAGGGATCGGGCACCGGGGCGGGCTGCGCCGTCGTCCGGGTCGGCGACGCGGTCGGTGCGGGCTGATCGGCCGGAGCCGACGGCGGCGCACCGCACCCGGCGAGCAGAGCGGCGAGCAGGGGCAACGCCCCGACGAGATGACGACGACGCATCACAGAAGAACCTCCACGTTCGCAGGCGAACGACCGCCCACGCCTATCCCGTTCGACGCAGGCACCGGAAATCGGTTCCGCCCGGCCGAAGCGGGTACGCCGTGAGCGAAAAGCGCCGGTGGGACCGGGTTCTCGAATCCGCTCAGGGTGAAATCGGGTGTTCGGGCACGGGGATTCGTGGTCGGCTGGGGCGTGGAAGCCCTCGCGCTGCGGGGAAACTCCGCCTCGGCGGGTCGTCGGGGCGGCTGCGATTGGGAGATCCGATGCCCGAGACACGTCCCGGACTCGTGCTGCACCTCGCCGGAGCCAGCCAGCCGCTGCACATCGCGCTCGAACCGGCCGAGGCCGACGCGCTCCGCGACGTGCTCGCCGACCTGATGGCCAACGGCAGCACGAAGTCGCTCACCACCGCCGACGGCGGCCGCTTCGCGGTGAACTTCGCGCACGTGGCGACGGCGCACTTCGAAGGGACCCGCTCCGACGCCTACGGCGCCCCGGCCCGCGGCACCGGCTTCCGCAACTGACACCGCCGCCGGGCTCTGGCTGGTCTCTCCGCAGTTTCAATTGAAACTGGGGAACAACGGCGTGTCGCACCCCGACACGCCCGTGCCTGTGGACAACTCCCGCAATTTCAATGGAAATCGAACCTCTGATTTCCATTGAAATTGCGGACCACCGGGGAACCGGGCCCGGGGCCGTGACCAGAACCGGGGCCGGGCCCGGGCCGGAACCGTGACGTCAGTCGCGGAAGACGACCCACTTGAGCATCACGAAGTTGATCAGGGTGCCCAGACCCTGCGCGACGATCCAGCACACCGCGTAGCGGAGCTGGTCGTTGAAGTCGGGCAGCGTTTGGTACAGCAGCTCGTTGGTGCCCACGTTGACGAAGAAGGTCACGGTGTAGACGACCGCGAACCCGACCGCCTTCGCCTTGGCGTTGCCCGTGCTCGCGCCGCTGAACGTGAACTTCCGGTTGATCAGGTAGGAAGCCGTGGTGCCGAGGATGAACGACACGGCCTTGGAAGCCCAGTTCGGCAAGCCCAGCGAAAGCAGGAGCGCGTAGACCCCGGCATCGATGATGGCGCAGAAACCGCCGATGGCCACGAAGCGGAAGAGCTGGTTGAAGACGCCTAGGCGCTTCTGTTCGGTCTGGGCTGCGGGTTCGGCCACGGCCACTGGTTCACCTCGGGATCCGACGACAGGGCATTCGGTACCTGGGGCACCCGGCTGGACGCCGAAGACGTGGGAGATCGAACTCCGCGAACGTCCCAGAAGAGTGTAGCGATGACGCATCGCACACCGCCGGGGACCGGATGTACCCGCCCGTATCGGCCGCTCCAGCGCGGATAGACTCGGCTGGGTGGGATCGGTAAAGGACGAGCTTCAGACGCTGACCGGCTGGGGGCGCACCGCGCCCACCAGGGCGCACGTCGTCAGCACCCCGGACGTCGAGGCGATCGCCAAGGCGGTCCGCGAGGCCGGTGAGCGCGGCGTCATCGCGCGCGGCCTGGGCCGCAGCTACGGCGACCCGTCGCAGAACGCGGGCGGCACCGTCATCGACATGACCGCCCTCGACCGGGTGCACCAGATCGACGTCGACAACGCGATCGTCGTCGTCGACGCGGGCGTGTCGTTGGACACGCTGATGCGCCGGCTGCTGCCGCACGGCCTGTGGATCCCGGTGCTGCCGGGCACCCGCCAGGTCACCATCGGCGGCGCCATCGGCTCGGACATCCACGGCAAGAACCACCACTCGCAGGGCTCGTTCGGCAGCCATGTGCTGTCGCTGGACCTGCTCACCGCCGACGGCGAGGTCCGCACGCTGACCCCGGACAGCGAGGGCGCCGAGCTGTTCTGGGCCACGGTCGGCGGCATGGGCCTGACCGGCATCATCACCAGGGCGACGATCAAGCTCAAGCGCGTCGAGACCGCGTACTTCCTGGTCGACAACGTGCAGACGAAGAACCTCGACGAGCTGATCGAGCACTTCACCGACGGCTCCGACGACAACTACGTCTACTCGGTCGCCTGGTTCGACTCGCTGGCCCGCGGCGACAAGCTGGGCCGCGCGCTGCTGACCCGCGGCAACTCGGCCCGGATCGAGGACCTGCCGAAGAAGCTGCGCAAGGATCCGCTGAAGTTCAACGCGCCGCAGCTGATGACCGCCCCGCCGATCTTCCCCAACGGCCTGGTGAACAAGTTCACCATCACCGCGTTCAACGAGGTCTGGTACCGCAAGGCACCGACGAAGTTCGGCCTCGTGCAGAACATCACCCAGTTCTTCCACCCGCTTGACCTCGTCGGCGAGTGGAACCGGGTCTACGGCTCGAACGGCTTCCTGCAGTACCAGTTCATGGTGCCCTTCGGGCAGGAGGCGATGTTCCGCCGCTCGATCGACAAGATCAGCTCGTCCGGCCACGTGTCGTTCCTGAACGTGCTCAAGACCTTCGGCGAGGGCAACCAGGCGCCGATGTCGTTCCCGCGCAAGGGCTGGACGCTGACCGTCGACATCCCGATCACGCCGGGCCTGGACCGGTTGTGCCGGGAGCTCGACGAGATGGTGCTGAACGCGGGCGGCCGGTTGTACCTGGCCAAGGAGTCCCGCACGTCGGCCGAGATGATCGAGCAGATGTACCCGCGGATCGAGGAGTGGCGGAAGATCCGCGCCTCGGTCGACCCGGAGGGCATCTTCCGCTCCGACCTCTCCCGGAGGCTCAGTCTCTGATGACCGCGTTCGAAACCAAGGAACTCTTCGGCTGGGGCCGCACCGCGCCGACTCAGGCTCGCCTGCTGAGCACCACCGACGTCGGGAAGATCGCCGAGGCGGTGCGCACGGCCGATGAGCGCGGCGTCCTCGCCCGCGGCCTGGGCCGCAGCTACGGCGACGTCGCGCAGAACGCCGGTGGCGTGGTCGTCGACATGACCCGGCTGAACCGGATCCACGACATCGACCCGGACACCGCGATCGTGGACGTGGACGCCGGCGTCAGCCTGGACCAGCTGATTAAGGCGGCGCTGCCGCACGGCCTGTGGGTCCCGGTGCTGCCGGGCACCCGGCAGGTGACCATCGGCGGCGCGATCGCCAACGACATCCACGGCAAGAACCACCACAGCGCGGGCAGCTTCGGCAACCACGTGCTGTCGATGGACCTGATCACCGCGGACGGGCAGGTCCGGACGGTGACGCCGGACGGCGACGAGTCGGACCTGTTCTGGGCGACCGTGGCGGGCATCGGCCTCACCGGCATCATCACCCGGGCCAAGATCAAGATGACCCGGACCGAGACCGCGTACTTCGTGGCCGACCTCGAGCGCACCGACAACCTCGACGAGACGTTGGAACTGGTGAGCAACGGTTCCGAGGACAAGTACACGTACTCCTCGGGCTGGTTCGACGCCATCTCCACCGGCCCCAAGCTGGGCCGCGCCGCGTTCAGCCGCGGCTCGCTGGCCAAGCTGGACGAGCTGCCGCCGAAGCTGCGCGCGGACCCGCTGAAGTTCGACGCGCCCAAGCTGGCGACGCTGCCCGACGTGTTCCCCAACGGGCTGGCCAACAAGCTGACCTTCAGCGCGCTCGGCGAGGCGTGGTTCCGCAAGTCGCCCAAGCGCAAGCTCGGCGTGGTGGAGAACCTGACCGCCTTCTACCACCCGCTGGACATGTTCGGCGAGTGGAACCGGGCCTACGGCTCCAAGGGCTTCCTCCAGTACCAGTTCAGCACGCCGCTGAACGCGCACGAGGACCTGCGCCGGATCCTGCTGCGGATCGCGCACTCCGGGCACTACTCGTTCCTCAACGTCTTCAAGCAGATGGGCGAGGGCAACCGGGCGCCGCTGTCGTTCCCGCACCCCGGCTGGATGGTCTGCGTCGACTTCCCGATCAAGCCGGGCCTCTCCCGCCTGTGCTCCGATCTCGACGAGATGGTGCTCGGCATCGGCGGTCGGCTCTACACCGCGAAGGACTCGCGGACCACGGCGGAGACGTTCCACCAGATGTATCCGCGAGTCGACGAGTTCCGCAAGATTCGCCAATCCGTTGACCCCGAAGGCATTTTCGCTTCAGACATGAGCCGGAGGCTTGAGCTGTGATCGACGCCGTTGGAAACCCCCAGTCCCTGCTCGTGCTCGGCGGCACCTCCGACATCGCCTTGGCGACGGCGCGGAAGTACGCCGAGCAGCGCCCGTTGCGCATCATCCTCGCGGACCGCCCGGAGGAGCAGGCGCGCTTGGACGAGGCCGCCGAGCAGCTGCGCAAGACCGGCAGCACGGTGTCGATCCTGACGTTCGACGCCCGCAAGCCGGAGACGCACGCCGAGGTCATCGACAAGGCCTTCGCCGACGGAGACGTCGACGTCACGCTGATCGCCTTCGGTATCCAGGGCGACAACGAGAAGGGCTGGACCGATGTCGAGGCGGCCCGCGCGGTGGCCGACATCAACTACCTGGCCCCGGTGTCGCTGGGCGTGCTGCTGGCCGAGAAGCTGCGCAAGCAGGGCCACGGCAACGTCGCGGTGATGTCCTCCCCCGCCGGTGAGCGCGCGCGGCGGTCGAACTTCGTCTACGGCTCCTCGAAGGCCGGCCTGGACATGTTCTTCTCCGGCCTGGGCTACGCGCTGGAGGAGCACGGCGTCAAGGTGACCGTCGTGCGGCCGAACTTCACGCACACCAAGCTCACCGAGGGCATGAAGGCCGCGCCGATGGCGAACACCCCGGAAAGCGTCGCCGAGGTGATCGTGAACGGCGTCCGCAAGGGCAGCCCGCTGGTGTACGCCCCCGCGCAGTTCCGGTTCGTGATGTCGATCCTGCGGCACGTGCCGCGCGCCATCTTCCGCCGCCTGCCGATCTGATCGGTTTTCCGCGGGGCCGCCGGGGCAACGCCTCGGCGGCCCTTCGACGTTGCGGGAAGCGTTGAGCGTTACGGGGATCCGGCTTCCGCAGTGCGCCGTCCGAGTGAAACCGCGGCATTCGGGGGAAAGGGACCCCTGCAATTCCGAGGGATTTCCCGCTCATTCGCCGTTGTGCGCGAAAACAGGGCGGCCGTCGTGAAGAATCGGGAATCAGAACGGGTGCGCACCACGATGGCACCGCCAACCCGATTCCGCGCCGCGTGAGGGACAGATGTCCGCCGAACAGCCGAGACGCTCCCGCGAGATCAAGCCCGATCACGTGATCCTGGCGTTCCGCGTGATCGCGCACCTGGTCTTCCCGTGGCTCGCCGCCAGGTTCGTGTACAAACCGCGCGTCGGGCGGCAACGACGGGACCGGGTGCTGGATCGGCTGGCGTTCTGGCGGTCGGCGGTCGGCCTGCTCGTCGTGCTGGTGACGACCAACGCCTACCTCTCGCCGTTCATGGTCCTGGGCGACAACTACGCCAAGGCGTTGCGCACCGCGGTATTCGCCATGCTGGCCGCGCCGCTGCCGTTCCTGGTACTGCTCGCCGTGACCCGATCCGGGTACCGCTACGAACTCCTCCCTGGCGGCCGTCGCATGCTGGGTCGGGGGGCGCTCGCACTGGCCGCGTTCGCGCTGCCGCTGGCCGTGCTCTTCGCCACCGACGGCGGCAGCTACGAGGTCACCACGCTGGCAGGGCTGCTCGTCGCGTTGATCGTGGTGGCCGTGATCGGCTGGTACGCGGCCTTCTGCCTCTGCACGCTCTACTGGGCCGCTCGCACCAGCTTCTGGATCAGCGAGATCCACCCGCTGCTAGCACCGGTCGCCTCGTCGTTCTTCGTGCTGCTGATCGCCGGGCAGGAGATCATCAGCCTCGACACCAAGGGCGTGCCCGCTCAGCTGTGGCTCGGGCTGAACCTCTGCGGGGTGGCCTCGACGTTGGTGCTCTCCGTCTTCGAGTACCGGCACGCCTGGTTGTCCGGTTACCGGTTCCGCGGTGGACCGCGGCCGGTGGCCGCGCCGGCGCACCTGGATGGAACGGAGCCGGCCGGGCGGTAACGATAGGCGCAGAAATTTCGCTCCGGAGGCAACGTTTCGAGGCGCTCCGGCGATCATCGATGTGACGGCGCTGTTAAGGCGTTCCGTCCGATATGTGACTTCCCGACGCGCTTCGCGCAGAGGAAGCGCGGATGCCCGGCGAAGTGGGGTTCATCGGGTGCCCGTGTCCGTGGGTCCTCCACCTGCCCATAACGTCTGGAGGACCCACGGAACGCACCGATTCTGCCCGTCGGTCCGTTCAGGGGAAAACCGCGATTCCGGGCAACCTGCGGGGGTCTTTCGGCGATCACCAGATGACCTGACCGAAAGGGTTGCGAGTGAACGTCAAACGACTCGTGGCGGCCGTGGCCGCCACTGCAGCGATCACCGGGCTGGCCACCGCCGCGCCGGCGGTCGCGCAGACCGAACCGACGACCTCGGCGCCGAGCACGTCCGCCGAGGTCCCGAGCGAGCCGACCACCTCGGCACCCGTCGAGCCGACCACGTCCGCACCTGTCGAGCCGACGACTTCCGCGCCGTCCGAGCGGACGACATCGGCTCCTGCTGAGCAGACGACCTCGGCGCCGGGCGAAGCCGATCCGGGCGAGGGCGCGATCCAGCAGCGCTACGATTCGATGTCCGCCGAGGAGAAGGCGCAGGTCGGCGCGCCCGCCGGGCAGGAGGTCGTCGAGGACGAGGGCCTGCGCTGGCAGGACTTCGAGAACGCCCGCTTCTACTGGACTCCCGACACCGACGTGACGGTCGTGCGCGGGATGATCTACCTGGGGTACCTGGAGCGCGGCGGGCACGACGCGCTGGGCGTGCCGATCACCGACGAACTGGCCAGCAGCGGCGGCGGCCGGTACAGCGACTTCCTGACCCGCGACGGCGTGATCCACTCGGCCATCTACTGGTCGACGCGCACCGGGGGACACCTGGTCGTGGGCCCGATCCTGGAGCACTTCCGCGAGCTCGGCGAGGACGCCCGCTTCGGCTACCCGGCGACCGACACGCGGCTCACGCCGGACGGTTTCGGCGCCTACAACCACTTCCTGACGCCGAACGCCCAGCACGAGGACGCGTCGATCTACTGGACGCAGCCGTCCGGGGCGAACGCGGTGCAGGGCGCGATCCGGGAGAAGTGGGCGGCCACCGGCTGGGAGCGCGGCCCGCTGGGCTTCCCGGTCACCGACGAGCTGTCCACACCGGACGGTGTGGGGCGCTACAACCGGTTCAACGGCGACGGCACCTTCCCGGCCGGGATCGTGTGGAGCCCGCAGACCGGCGCGCACTCGGTGCAGGGCGTGATCGCGCAGCGCTACATCGAGCTGAGCGGCCCGGCGGGCGTGCTCGGCTACCCGACCACCGATGAGCTCGGCACGCCCGACGGGCGGGGCCGCTTCAACCACTTCACCGGCACCGGCGGGGCGTCGATCTACTGGACGCCGCAGACCGGCGCGCACGAGGTGTACGGCGGCATCCGCGCCCGCTGGTCGCAGCTCGGCTGGGAGCGCTCCTACCTGGGCTATCCGGTGACGGGCGAGCACGACGTCCCGCAGGGCCGGGCGAGCGAGTTCGAGCACGGCTTCATCGAGTGGCACAGCGACTCCGGCGCGGTCATCGACATCCCGAAGGGCTGAGCAGGGGCGGGCAACCGGAGATCGGCGGGGCGATTTCCGGTTGCCCGCACGCGTGCTTCGAATTCGTGGCCGACTTCGAGACCGCCATTTCGACGTGCGCGGACAACGTGACCGGCGTCAGCGGGGTTCGAGGACCAGGTGGGCGTGTTCCGCCCAGGTCGACCCGATGTCCCAGCGCGGGTCCGGGCCCGGGCCGGGTTCGCGGCGGAGGACCACGTCGATCGGGCGCGGTTCGGTCGGGGTGAAGTGGCGGTAGTTGAACTCCAGCAGCGCGCGGACGAACGGCGTCGCGTCGGCCAGCCGCCGCTCGATCTGCGGCGCGAGGTAGCCGCGGTCGGAGAAGGTGTCGACGATCGCGCAGTCGCAGAAGTACGCGAGCGCGCCGATCTCGCCCGGGCTGGTGACCGTGCGGTCGCCGACGAGGCGTCCGAGGTCGGTGCCGATCCGCTCGTACTCGGCCGCCGTCGCCCAGTTCGTCATGATCGCCGCCTCGCGCCACGGCAGGCCGTGCTGGACGGCGAACCAGAGCTGCGCCGCGAGCACCGCGCACCCGGCCAACCCCGCCAACGACCACCGCGCCGCAACCGCGCCGATGCCTCCGGCCAGCAACAACGACAGCCCGATCAGGCTCGGCGCGTAGTACCAGTGGTACGGCGGAACGCCCATGAGCGTGTAGACGTAGTAGTGCGCGACCGCGCCGAGCCCGATCAGCGCCCACGGCCACAGCGACACGGCGCGGCGGAACGCCCGCAGCACACACGCGATCGGTAAGCACACCAGGCCGAGCACGGCCGGGATCAGCGAAACCACCACGGCCGTCGGGAAAACCCCGTGGTAGAGCTCCAGGCCGTTGCTGAAGTCCCAGTCGCCCCAGGACTTCTGCAGCTGCTTGATCACCAGCGTGTCCGGCACGGCCGAGCCGAAGTACAGCCAGCTGAACGCGAACCACGGCACCACGATCGCCGCGGCCGCCGACAACCAGCGCCACCAGCCGCGCCACAGGCCCGGCCGGCCGATCAGCACCACCAGCACGAACACGCCGAGGTCCAGCCGAGTCAGGGCGAGCAGCCCGGCGGCGACGCCGAACAGCACCGGCCGGCGTTGCGCCGCCGCCAGCAGCAGCACGCCGAGCAGTGCCGAGGCGAGCGTCATCTCCAGGCCCACCGTCGAGAGCACCAGCGGGTTCGCCGCCACCAGCAACGCCCCCGCAGCTCCCGTCCAACCGGGGAAGCCACTGGTCCGCGCCGCGCTGCGGAGCGACACCGCGAGCAGGACGTTGGCCAGCACGAACACCACGCCCAGCGCCACGACCGGCTGCCGCACCACCTCCGTGACCGCGGCGAGCACCAGCACGTTCAGCGGCGCGGTCGCGGAATTCGAGACTTCGGCGCCGATCAGCCCCCAGTGGCCGTGGAACGCCAGGTTCCGGGCATAGCTCAGCGTGATGTAGCTGTCGTCGATGAGTGCGCTGTGGACGACCCAGAACAGCGCGCCGGCCACGACGCCGACCACCAGCGGCATCCAGAACCAGCCCGCGGACCGAGTCCGCTCCCGCTGCTCCTCCGCGACCGCAACTTCCGCAACGCCCACCATGTGCCCGCTCCTGTCTGTCCGACAGGTGCACGCCGGAGCGGGGCGACGGGTTGCCCGCCGCGGGCAACCCGCGCGGCGCCCCGATCGTCAATCGGCTGGACGAATTCGGCGCGCCGCCGCCATGCGTCGCGCGCAGCGTTGGCCAGGATTGAGCAGGCGAGGAAGATTCCGATCTGCGAGGAGCGCGGTGAAGTACTTGAGCAGTCCGGCACAGCTCGATCCGCCGGCCGAGCCGCAGACCGACGGAACCGGCGCCGACCGCCCGCGGCGCTCCCGCGCAGGCCTGTGGGTGGTGCACCTCCTGGCGTGCTGCATCGGCATCGTCGGGCTCGGCTGCGCGCTCGCGCTGCCGTTCGCGCCCGTCTGGGTGGATCGCACCGAGGTGAGCTGGCCGGCCGCCGAGGCCCGGTCCACCACGGCGTTCTTCGCGCCCTACCGGCCCGCGTCGTTCGACGCGTCCGTGCCGTGCCCGGTGCTGCGCGCCGCGCTCGACCGGCCGGGGCGGACGACCGTGCTGACCACCCTGCCGCCGGGCAGCGACCGCGAAGGCCTGGTCCTGACCACCCGCGACGGCAAGCCGGAGCTCGTCCTCGACCAGCACCAGATCCCGCTGCCGCCCGGCACCTGCGAGCTGTCGATCCACGCGGACTCGACGCGTTCCGCGGTGACCGCGGGCGGCCGCCCGCCGATCGTGCTGCCCGGCATGGCGGCGCCGGAGATCTTCACCTTCGCCACCGACCTCGAACCCGAGGAGCTCGCCGGGATCTCGGTCACCGCGCGCACCTTCTCCTGGTTCGACACCTCGCCGACCGACATCAAGAGCACCCTGATCACGACCACGCTGGTGCTCGCGCTCGTGTCGCTGGCCCTGCTGTTCGTCCACGCCCCGCCCGCCCTCGGTCGGATCCGCGTGTCGCCGCTGCTCCTACCGGTCGACGCGCTGGTCGCGGCGGTGCTGGCGGGCTGGCTGGTGATCGGGCCGCTCACCGACGACGACGGCTTCGCGATGATGACCGTCCGCAACTACGACGACGCCGGCGACATCGGCAACTACTACCGCTGGTTCAACGCCTCCGAGACGCCGTTCACGCTGGTCCAGCACCTGATGCGGTGGGTGTCGGAGGAAAGCCTCGCGCCCGCCTGGCTGCGCGTGCCCAGCGCGATCGCCGGGCTGCTGACCTGGCTCGTCGTCAGCCGCGGCATCGTCCTGCCGGTGTGCCGGGGCACCCGGCGCCTGCCGCTGCACCTGCTCACCGCGGTGTTCTTCCTGGCCTGCTGGCTGCCGTTCGGGCTGGGCATCCGGCCGGAGCCGTTCGTCGCGCTGGGCACGTCCGCGCTGGTCGCGGCGCTGCTGAAGATGGACCGGACGCGCGCGCCGCACTTCTGGCTGGGCGTCGCCGCGCTGACCGCCGGGCTGACGGTGTCCGTCACGCCGACCGGTGTGAGCGCGCTGCTCACCGTGCTCGTGTTCGCGCCGCGCATCTGGCGGGTGCTCGCGCAGCGCGGCACCCTGCCGCGGTGGGTCAGCCTGCCCACGCGCGTCGTGCTGCTCGGCTGCGTGGGCGCGGTCGGCCTGGTGGCGATGTTCGCCGACTCGACGCTCAACGGCGTCCGGAGCGCGACCGCGATCCACGACGAGTTCGGGCCGAGCCTCGGCTGGTACCAGGAGATCGACCGGTACGCGAACCTGCTGGGCACCAACATCTGGGGCACCGCCACCAAGCGGCTGGTCGTGTTCCTTGTGGTGGCCGGCGTGCTGATCGCGGCGGCGTGCGCGATGCGCCAGGTGCACCGCTGGACCGAGCTGCCCGACCTGCCGATGGTGCTCGGCTCCGTCGTCGCGGTCCTGGTCACGCTGTGGTTGACGCCGTCGAAGTGGACCCACCACTTCGGTGCGCTCGCCGGGGTCGGCTCGGCGCTGCTCGCGGTGACCGTCGTGCTGCTGGGGCGGATCGGCAGGATAGAGCGGGCCAGGCGCGAGGCGCGGCTGGTCGGCGTGTTCGGCGGGATCGCCGCATCGGTGGCCGCGGCCCTGGCGTTCATGGGGCCGAACGTGTGGCCGATGCAGTCCGACCTGGCGATGCCGTGGTCCGACACGCCCGTCCGGCCGGGCCTGCCGCTGGACAACCCGGCGCTCTGGCTCGCCGCCGGCGCGGCCGTCGGCGTGCTCGCCTTCTGCTTCGTCCGGATCCGCGCGACGCTGTCGCGGCCCACCCCTCGCGGTCTCATGTGGACGGTCATGCCGATGTCGGTGCTCGGGTCGGCGGCGCTGGCCTCGGTGGCGGTGCTGATCGGATCGTTCATCGCCGCGCCGCAGACGATGGGCGACCGCTTCTCCATCGCGCGGATGAACTCGCAGAGCATCCGGGGCAGCAGCTGCGGGCTGGAGAACGAGATCGAGGCGCTGCCGATCGCCGAGCGGCTCGCGCCGATCGCCGGGACCGCCGACCTCGACGGCTTCACCTCGGCCGGTGGGCCGCCGCAGGAGCCCGACCTGCGCGAAGAGCACCCCGGCGAGCCGCTGCTGGCGAAGCGGCCCGACGACCCGAAGGCCCCCGAGGGCGAGGTGGCGACGACGGCGGCGAGCCAGTTCGCCTGGACCAGCACGGCGGGCGGGCCGCAGACGACCGGCTCGCTGACCTCGGCCTGGTTCGGCCTGCCCGGCCTCACCGCCGACCAGGCGCTGTCGGTGTGGGTGTCCGGCCGGCCCGAGCAGGGCAACTCGCTGGCACTGGAGTTCGGCACCGCGGCGGGGCCGGTGGCGACGCGCGAGCTGCGCGATCCACCGCCCACCGAGCTGCCGTTCGACGACCCGCGCCACGGCAGGCCGATCGACTGGCGAGACTTCCGCGGCTGGCGGCTGCTCACCGTCGAGCCCGGGCAGATCCCGGCCGGGGCCGACCGGGTCCGGGTGCTCGCCGAGGACCGCACCACCGACCAGCAGGGCTGGCTGACGGTCAGCGGCCCGGCGGTGCGGGACGTGGTGCCGCTGCGGCAGGCGCTCGCGGAGCGGGAACCGGTGCTGATCGACTGGACGATGAGCTTCGTGTTCCCCTGCCTGTCCGACTACCCGCGGGTGTCGCACGGCGTCGCCGGCGCCCCTCGGATGCTGATCACGCCGCCCCTCGGCGAGGGATCGATGGCGTTCGGGCCCGACATCGGCGGCGTGTTCGCCGGGGTTCCGATGCTCTCCCAGCGCTACGAGCTGCCCAGCCGCCTGCGCGACGCCCCCGGCAACACCTGGGGCCACGTCCTCTACGCGCGCTACTCGATCGAACGCGACGCGTACGCGACGACGCAGCACCGCGAGCGGATCGGCGGCGCCGCAGGCGATCCGGCCTACCCCTTCGAGGAGCACTGACCGTTTCAGCTGGTCAGGGCCCGTGCGTACGTTGTGCTGCCAGAGCGGCGCAAAGTACGCACGGCCCCGGGAGCCGTCGATCACGATCACTCCGACGGCATCGACACCGCCCGATCGGGCGCATTGTTTCGGCGCGCCGGGCGGAGTCGAGGCCGTTACCCTTGCGGCGGTTTTCGCACCGTGATCGGCGCAGGAGCACTGGGGGTAGCGGTGGCGATCTCGATCTGCTCGTCTCTCCGGCCGGCCGACGGCAATTCCACCGAAGCGCCCGTGACCGGGCCGTCCGAGGCCGGAAGAACCCTCGACTACGCCGAACGTGACCACCTGATCGGGGTGGATTACCCGTTGCAGGGCAACGACCTCGGCGCGCGGAGCGTTCCTGTTCCACGGTGGGGTTGGCGAGGGGAGTGGCCATGGCCGACACGATGCACCAGCGGGTCCGGGTTCCGGTCCCGCAACAGCAGCGGAGAACCACCGGCGAGGGCGCGCCGCCGCTGATCTCGTACGTGCTGCCGGTCTACAACGAGGTCGCGGGCATCAAGCGGTTCCACGAGGAGCTCACCGCGGCCACCGCCACCCGGGCCGAGTTCGACTACGAGTTCGTCTACGTCAACGACGGCTCCTCGGACGGTTCGCTGGGCGTCCTGAAGGACGTCGCCAAGAACGACCCGCGGGTGCGGGTGGTGGACTTCGCCCGCAACTTCGGCCACCAGATCGCCATCACCGCCGGGCTGGACCACGCCGGCGGCGACGCGGTGATCGTGATGGACACCGACCTGCAGGACCCGCCGCAGGTCAGCCTGGAGCTGATCGACGCGTGGCAGGACGGCGCGGAGATCGTGTCCGCCCGGCGGCGCACCCGCCGCGACACGCCGTTCAAGCGCGCCACCGCGCACACCTACTACCGGGTGCTGCGGCGCTGCGCCGAGGTGGACATCCCGGTCGACACCGGCGACTTCCGGCTGCTCGACCGGCGGGCCGCCGAGGAGCTGCGGGGCTTCCGGGAGCGCAGCCGGTTCATCCGCGGCATGGTCGCGTCGATGGGCTTCGAGCAGCGGGAGGTGCTGTTCGACCGCGACGAGCGGGTGGCGGGCGAGACCAAATACCCGATGCGCAAGATGCTGCGGCTGGCGGCCGACGGGGTCACCAGCTTCTCCACGGTGCCGCTCAAGCTGATCACCCGGATCGGCTTCATCACCCTGGTCCTGGCGATGCTCGGCATCGTCTACGCGGTGGCGCTGCGGCTGTTCTTCCCCGCGATCACCGTCTCCGGGTGGACCATGCTGATGGTCGCGATGCTGTTCCTCGGCGGGCTGCAGATGGTGTCGCTGGGCGTCATCGGCAGCTACGTCGGCCGGATCTACCACGAGGTGCAGCAGCGCCCCCTCTACATCGTGCGGAACGTGGTATCGCATGACGAAGACTGAGCACGTCGAGGCCCGCGACCGGCTGATCAGCCGGTCGCTGCTGCTGTACGCGGTGATCGGCGCGAGCGGCGTGCTGCTGGACTACCTGCTGTTCCTGCTGCTGTTCAACGCGGCCGGGCTGCACGAGCAGCTCGCGAACGCGATCAGCACGACGGCCGGGATCACCAACAACTTCGTGCTCAACACGCTGTTCAACTTCCGCAAGCGGGACCGGATCGCGGTTCGGTTCCTGCGGTTCTACGCCGTCGGCGTCGCCGGGATCGGCCTGACGTTCGTGCTGCTCCAGGTGTTCTCCGGCTGGCTGGGCATCGACCCGAACCTGGTCAAGGCCGGTTCGCTGCCGGTGGTGCTGATCTTCCAGTACTCGATCAACAAGAAGTGGAGCTTCGGATGAGGGTGGGCATCGTCGGGGCGGGCGCGACCGGGCTGACCGCGGCGTTCGACGCGGTGAAGGCCGGGCACGAAGTGACGGTGCTGGAGGCGTCCGCGGAGCTGGGCGGGCTGGCGGCGTCGATCGAGGTCGGCGGGACGCCGCTGGAGCGCTTCTACCACCACAGCTTCCGGACCGACCGCGCGATGATCGAGCTCGTCGAGGAGCTCGGGCTCGGGCACCTGCTGCGCTTCCACCGGCCCAGCACCGGCGTGTACGTCGACGGGGAGCTGCACGACTTCGGCACGCCGCAGGAGATGCTGCGGTTCCCGAAGTTCTCGCTGCTGGACCGGTTCCGCTTCGGGGCGTCCTCGGCGGCGCTGAAGTTCGTCCGGAACGGACAGCGGTTCAACTCGGTGCGGGCGCTGGACTGGATGCGCCGCTGGGCCGGGCCGCGGGTCACCGAGAAGATCTGGGAACCGCTGCTGACCGGCAAGTTCGGCGGCCACGCGGAGCAGATCTCGATGGCCTGGCTGTGGGCGCGGATCCACTACCGCACCTTCGAACTCGGTTACGTGCACGGCGGTTTCGAGCAGGTGTACCGGGCGCTGCTGGACGCGGTGACCGAGCGCGGCGGGAAGATCGAGTTCGGCAAGCCGGTCGAGACGATCCGCCAGCCGGGGGCGACGGTGCTGGTGGGCGCCCGGGACGGCAGCAGCTACGAGTTCGACCGGCTGATCGTGACGGTCCCGCAGCCGGTGTTCGCGGAGGCGGCGGGCATCGACGCCGACAACGTGCTGTGGCAGAACCAGTACCTCGGCGCGACCTGCTTCATCCTGGAGTGCGACCGCAGCGTCATCCCGCACTACTGGCTGAACATCAACGACACCGCGTTCCCGTTCCTGGCGGTCGTCGAGCACACGAACATGGTCGACCGCAGCGAGTACGGCGGCCGGCACGTCGTGTACGTCGGCAACTACGTGCCGCGCGGCGACTGGCGGTTCACCACCGATCCGGCCGAGCTGCTGGAGCGCTACATCCCGTGGCTGCGCAAGCTGAACCCGGACTTCGACCGCTCCTGGATCCTGGACTGGCACTTCTCCAAGGCGGGCTTCGCCCAACCGATCGTGACGCCGCAGTACCGCGCCCTGATCCCGGGCCACCGGACGACGATGCCGGGAGTGACCCTGGCGACGATGTCCCAGATCTACCCCCAGGACCGAGGCCAGTCCTACGCCATCGCAATGGCCCACGAAGTAACCCGCCACCTCGGCCTCAACCACGGCTGACGGCCGGGTGCAGGACACCCCTCCACACTTCGGCGGCCCGGAGGCGGACCGCTTGCTGCGGGACGGCGGTCGCAACATCCGGATCGACACCGTCGCGGTGCATCCCGGCGTGGCGAACTACCAGGCCACCGCCGGCATCACCGGTGCCGCGTCCGGCAACTCCTACGTCGCCACGCTCGAACTGACCGAACGCGACGACACCTGGCTGATCATCTACACGCACGAGACCTGAACGGTGGCGCGCAGCCCGGCGAGGCTGCGCGCCACCCTCGTCACGAGCGAGGTGCCCGATTCGCCGATGTGCGACGGGGCAGCGCGGCTGATCCCGCGGCGGGCGGGGCGCTTACTGGGCGGTGAATCCGCCGTCCACGGCGATGAGGGCGCCGGTGATGAAGCTCGCCGCGTCGGAGACGAGGAATGCGACCGCCTCGGCCACTTCTTCGGGGCGTCCGATGCGGCCGATCGGGTGCGCTCCGCCGAAGGAGGCGAGCATCTCGCGTCCGTTCTCCACGACACCTTCCATGATGTCGGTGTCGATCACCCCGGGGAGCACTGCGTTGGAGCGGATTCCCTTGCGGCCGCCTTCGATCGCGAGCACGCGGGTGATCTGGGCCAGGGCTCCCTTCGATGCGGCGTAAGCGGTCTGGGTCTCGAAGGCGACGACCGACGAGACCGACGCGATCGAGACGATGGCACCGCCTCCGGCCGCTTCCATCGCGCGGAACGCCTCGCGCGCCTGCACGAAGTTGCCGCGCGCGTTGACGCGCAGGATGGACTCGAAGTCCTCCACGGTGGTCTCGGTGATCGGCTTGTTCAGGGTTCGGCCCGCGTTGTTGACGAGGATGTCGAGCCGTCCGAACCGATCGGCGGCCAACTCCATGGTCTCTCGTGCGAGCTCCTCGTCTGCGACGTCGCCGACGAGCGCGGCCACGTGGTCCGGGTCGGCGAGCTCCTCGACGGCCTCGGAGCAGTCGGTGACGACCAGGCGGGCGCCGCGCTCGCGCAGCAGCAGGGCGGTGGCGCGGCCGATGCCGCGAGCGGCTCCGGTGATGACCGCGACGCGGCCGGTGAGGTCCCAAGCGGTGGGGAGAGCGGTGGTCATGGATTCCTTCTCGTGATGGGTCAGCGTTGCCGGGCCGGGCGCACGACGATCTCGTTCACGTCGACGTCGCTCGACTGGTCCAGGGCGTACGACACGGCTCCGGCGATGGCGTCCGCGCCGATCGCGTGCGCGCGGTAGGTGCGCATCGCCTCGGCCGCACCGCTCTCGGTGATGGAGTCCGCGAGTTCGGAGGCGACCACCCCGGGAGAGATGGTCGTGACCCGGATCGTGGGGTCTGACTCCTGGCGCAGCCCCTCGGTGATCGCCCAGGCCGCGTACTTAGTGCCGGAGTACACGGCGCTGGTGGGCACGACCTGGTGGGCTCCGATGCTCGCGATCGTCACGAAGTGGCCCGATCCCTGAGCCGTGAAGTGCGGCAGGGCGGCGGCGATCCCGTGCAGGAGGCCGCGGACGTTCACGTCGACCATCCGGTCCCACTCGTCGACCAGCAGGCTGTCCAGCCGCGAAAGCGGCATGACGCCGGCGTTGTTGACAAGAACGTCGATGCGCCCGAACCGTTCGCGGGCCAGCGCGACGAACGCTTCGACGTCGGCCCGCTCCGTGACGTCCAGCCGCACCGGGTGGAGGCTGCCGCCCGAACTGCGGGCCGCCTGCCCGGTGCGCTCGGCCAGCGCCTGCAGCCGGTCTTCCCGGCGTGCTCCCGCGACCACGTGGTGGCCTCGGCCGAGCAAGCGGGACGCGATGGCCTCGCCGATCCCGCTGCTGGCGCCGGTGACGAGCACGACCTTGCCCTCGGCAGGATCGCGGTCCGGTGACTCGTTGGTGGACATGCCACGACGATGGCCGTCGCGGCATCCCGGCGGGAGGGCGCTGTCTTCATGGGAGCGCTGCACCCACGACATCGCCTGGCGCGGCCTTTACGCTGCTGACATGGCACGATCCGAACTCGGGGCCTACCTCAGCGACCGGCGGGCGCAGCTCGGCCCGGACGAGGTGAACCTCGCCAGCACCGGGCCCCGCCGGGTCCCCGGCCTGCGGCGCGAGGAAGTCGCACTGCTGGCAGGCATGAGCGTCGACTACTACATCCGCTTGGAGCAGGGGCGCGAGCGAACGCCCTCGGCGCAGGTCGTCGACGCCCTGGCCGTCGCTCTCCGGCTCGGCGAAGACGGCCGCCAGCACCTGTTCCGCCTGGCCGGGCTCAGCCCGCGCGACCGGGTCGCCGCGGTGCCCGACCGCGTCGACCCGAGCCTGTTGACCCTCATGTCGGCCTGGCCGAACAACCCGGCCATCGTCTACAACCGGGCCTACGACGTGCTGGCGTCCAACGCGATCGCGGACGCGCTCTTCCACGACTGGACGCACTCGCGCAACCTGATGCACGTCGTGTTCACCGACGCGGCGGCGCGGACGTTCTACCGGGACTGGTACGACGTCGCCCGCAACTCCGTCGCCGGCTTCCGCCTCGGCCACGGCAAAGCCCCGGACGACCCGCGGATCCAGCAGGTGCTCGGGGAGCTGCTGGCCGAGAGCCCCGAGTTCGCGGAGCTGTGGCGCAGCCACGACGCTCGCGGCAAGGCGCTGGAGCGCAAGCGCTTCGAGCATCGCGACGTCGGAGCGCTGACGCTGACCATACAGACCTTCGACGTCCGATCCAGCCCCGGGCAGGAGCTCGTCGTGTACCACGCCGAGCCGGGCTCGCCGAGCAGCGAAGCCCTCACCCTGCTCGGCACGCTCGCCGCCACCCAACGCGGCTAACGAAGAAGGATGCAGGATCGGTTTGCGTGCCTCGCCCAGTTTCAATTGAAACTGAACTCTTCCGGCGTGTCGGGCCACGACACGCCGGAACCTGTGGACAACTCCCGCAATTTCAATGGAAATCGGACCTCCGATTTCCATTGAAATTGCGGCACCACCGGTCGGCGGCGTTCGCGTTCCCTTGATGCGCGGTGATGGCGACGGGTATTAGGCCCCTAAGCCGGCCGATGAAGGTGGCGCGCAGCTCGGTGGAGCTGCGCGCCACCTCCGGGTCAGGCCTTGTTGAGGCCGGGTTTGCCGTCTTCGACCACGAACGACGCCAGGGTTTCCACCGGGGCGCCCGGCTTCGAGACGTAGGGGACCACTCGGTAGTCCGCCCGCAGCTCGCCCGCCGTGAACTTCGTCCGGATGTAGCCCCGCTGGTTGTTGTACAGGCGGATGTGCGGGTTCTCCGCCAGGTAGCCCTTCTCCTTGTTCGTCAGGTTCGGCGAGCCGTCGCCGCCGCTGGTGATCGACGTGGTCGTCAGCTCCGTGCCGACAACCACGTCGCCGTCGTGGATGTCGTTGGCCCAGTTGGTGTGCACGTCACCGGTGAGCACCACCGGGTTCCGGGTCTTCGCCTGCTCCCAGCCCTTGATGACGCGGGTCCGCGAGCCGACGTAGCCGTCCCAGGCGTCCGGGTTGTAGGCCTTGTCCGGGCCGTTGAGGTAGTCGATCTCGGCGAACATGACCTGCTGGCCGAGCACGTCCCACTTGGCGTTGGAGCTGCGCAGGCCGTGCAGCAGCCAGCGCTCCTGCTCGGCGCCGGTGAGGCTGCGCTTCGGATCCAGCCGGGCCGGGTCCTGGGTCGGGAACTTGTCGCCGCCGACCTGGTCGTCGCGGTACTGCCGGGTGTCGAGCATGTGGAACGTCGCCAACCGTCCCCATTGGACGCGGCGGTGCAGCCGGAGGTCGATGCCGTGCGGGATCTGCGCGCGGCGCAGCGGCATGTTCTCGTAGTAGGCCTGGAAGGCGGCCTTGCGGCGCTCCAGGAAGTTCGGCTGCGGGATCTCCGGCTTCTCGGGGATCTCGTCCGCCCAGTTGTTGTCCACCTCGTGGTCGTCCCACACCACGACCCACGGGGCCACCGCGTGCGCCTGCTGCAGGTCCGGGTCGGCCTTGTACTGGGCGTGCCGCTGGCGGTAGTTGGCCAGCGTCTCGGTCTCCGGTCCGGCGTGATCGCGCGGGTTGCCGCCCGGCGCGACGTAGACGCCGGCCTTGTACTCGTACTGGTAGTCGCCGAGGTGCAGCACCAGGTCGGGGTGCTCCTCGGCGAGGTGCCGGTAGGCGGTGAAGTAGCCGTGCTCGTACTGCGCGCAGGACGCGAACGCCATCGACAGGCTGGTCAGCGCGCCCGGCAGCGGCGCGGTGCGGGTGCGGCCGGTCGGCGAGAGCGAGCCCTCGGCGCGGAAGCGGTAGAAGTACTCGCGGTCCGGGCGCAGCCCGAACAGCTCGACGTGCACGCTGTGCCCCAGCTCCGGCGCGGCCTGCGCCTCGCCGCGCTGCACGACGCGCTTGAAGCTCTCGTCCTCGGCGACCTCCCACTGCACCGGGAAGGTCCGGTTCGGCATGCCGCCCATGCCGTCCTCGGCCAGCGGGTTCACCGCCAGGCGGGTCCACAGCACGACGCCGTCGGGCGCGGGGTCGCCGGACGCGACGCCGAGCGCGAAGACCTCGCCCCGCCGGGCGACGCCGGCGCCCGGCTGCGCGACCGCCGGCAACGCGACCACAGTGGACAGTGCGGCGGCACCCGCCAAGGTACCGCCGAGCAACACGCTGCGCCGCGAGACGCCGGTGGGTTCAGACAAGACGACCTCCATCGTTCGGGAAATGCCCCAACTCTCACCCCGAACGATGAAGGCACCCTGCCCACCGGGTGATCAGCAAATGAACAACCAACGCCTCACCGCGGCAACAACGCCGCAGGATCAACGGTCAACTGAGCCGGAGCCTCCAGATGCATGGTCGTCGCGCTTTCGGTGACCAGGAGGTAACGCCCGTTCTTGAGCTCGTACGCAGCCAGGCTGATCGGCTTTTCGAGATCGACGATCCAATAGTTGGGAATCCCGGCCTCCGCATACTCGGCGAACTTGAGGACTCGGTCGGTCCTCCCCGACCCTGGGGAAACCACCTCAATCGCCAGCACCACGTCCGACGCCCGGTATCGCGCGGGATTCTCCTTGGCCATTTCGACGGGGACCACGACAAGATCGGGAATTCGCACGGTCGCCAAGTGCTCGAACAGCACGACCTCGACTTCAGGCAGTGCGACAAGCGGCTTCGGGAGCTGCGCCCGCAATTGGAAACCAAGTTCCATCAAGGCCCACTGATGGTCGGACACCGGCCGAGGACTCACGTGCAGGGTCCCTTCGACGAGTTCAACGCGATGGCTGTTGTCCTCGGGAAGCTCGGCCCAGTCTTCCAGGGACAGCAGGTGGTCCGGCCACGCCACAGCGCTCATCGCGCCCTCCTCCTCAGGCCAGGTACCGGTACTTGACCATTGTGCCCTACTCACCCGATGGTGCCCCTGGTCAGCGGGTTGCGCCGAAATGCAGCGGCGCCCCCGACCTGATTCGGTCGGGGGCGCCGTTGTGGTGCTTCGCTACAGGTAGAACGCCAGGAAGAGGCAGCCGGCGAGGATCACGCCGAGGACCATCAGGACCTTGTCCTTCAGGACCACTTCCTCCGGCTCCCCGGCCACGCCCTTGTCGATGTCCACCGCGTACCGCAGGATCGCGATCACCATCGGGATGATCGAGATCAAGCCCCAGCGGGACGCCTCGTCCTCCTGGATGGCGTACGCCCACAGGGCGTAGCACATGATCGTGATCGCCGCCGCGATCGCCCACACGAACCGCAGGTACGACGGCGAGTAGGCCTTCAGCGACTTGCGGATCTTCGCGCCGGTCTCCGCCGCCAGCTTCACCTCGGCGTAGCGCTTGCCCGCCACCATGAACAGCGAACCGAACGCCACGATCAGGTAGAACCACTGCGTGATGACCAGGTTCGCGGCGGCACCACCGGCGATGGCGCGCAGCAGGAAGCCGGACGCCACGATGCACAGGTCGATCACCGGCTGGTGCTTCAGGCCGAAGCAGTAGCCCAGCTGCACGGCGATGTAGACCGCCATCACCGCGAACAGCTGCATGCTGGTCACGGCCGAGATCAGCAGCGAGCCGCCGAGCAGCAGCACGCACACCACGTACGCGATCGGCACCGGGATCAGACCGGCGGCGATCGGGCGGTTCCGCTTGGTCGGGTGCTGCCGGTCCGCCTCGACGTCGATCGCGTCGTTGACGAAGTAGATGCCGGACGCCGCCATCGAGAACACGATGAACGCGACGACCGAGTGCCACAGCACGCCCGGGTTGAGGATCTCGCCCGCCGCGAACGGCACGGCCAGCACCAGGACGTTCTTCACCCACTGCTTGGGGCGCAGTTCCTTGATCAGGCCGGTGACCAGGCCCGCCGTGGTGCCCGCCTTCGCGGTCACCTTCGCGTGGTAGGCGTCCGAGGACTTGTCCTTGATGTCATCGGACTTGACCGGCGCGGCCTCCAGCACCTCGTCGCCGAACTCGGCGCCGATCGTGCCGTCCGCGTCCGCCTCGACCTCGGCCAGCTTGGCCTTCGCGGCCTTGCCGGCACCGGACTCGTCCGCGTCGGACTCGTCGGTGCCGGGCTTCTCGGCGCCGGTCAGCAGCGCGTCGCCGACGGCGGCACCGTTGCTGCCTGCCGCCTCGGCCGAGGCATCGGGCTTCCCGGTGTCGACCTCGGTTTCGTTCTTGTCAGCCACGGTTCCTCCGCCGTCTCATGAATCGCCGCACGCCCCACGCCACGGCACCGCCGAGCGCCGAGCCGGCGACCACATCGCTCGGATAATGAACCCCCAGGACAAGCCGGCTGACCATCATCGGCGGCACCAGCACCGGGGTCAGCTTCTTGCCCGTCATCCCGCCGTAGAGCACCGCGGCGGCCGTCGTGGACGTCGCGTGCGAGGACGGGAAGCTCAGCTTGCTCGGCGTGCCCACGAGCACCTGCACCTCGGGGTCGGCGGGCCGCCGGCGCCGCACCACTCGCTTCACCGCGATCGACGCCGCGTGCGCGGCGGCGACCCCGGCGGCGGCGGTCAGCCACTCGCCGCGGCGCTTGCGGTCCACCAGCGCGCCGACCGCGCCGATGGCCAGCCAGCCGCCGGCGTGCTCGCCGAACAGCGACATCGCCCGCGCGGTCTTCACCACCGCCGGCTTCGCCAGCGCGCCCTGCACCTTGCGCAGCGCGACGGTCTCGGGGGTGACCGCCGCCGCCGATGCCTCTTCAGCGAGTTCTTCGGGGGCGGTCGCCGTCGTCAGCTCTGCCACATCGTCTCCGGGTGAGTCGGGGTCACTTCTTGTCGAAGACCTGTTTCCAGGACTCCGCACTGGTCAGCTCGGGCAGCGCGGCGCGGTAGGCCGACCGCAGCCGGCCCCATTCCTGCGCCAGTCGCTTGTAGTTCGCCAGCGCGCGCAGGCCAAGCCGGCGGAACTCCTCCGGGTCACGGCGCCGGAACGCCACGCCGCTGCCGTCGGCGTTCGACACGGTCGCGCTGTCCAGGTTGCCCAGCAGGAACCACCGGGCGGCGGCAGCGGGCACGTTCAGCTGGGGCCTGTCGGAAGCCGCCTTCGTCGGCTCCTTGAGGTTGTGCAGCAGCGCCTTGGACGCGCGGGCCGCGATCACCGCCGGGTTCACCGGCGGCTTGAGCAGGCCCTCGGCCATGATCGGGTCCGCCGACGGCGGCGGGAACTCGCGGGCCGACGGCAGCGTCTTGGCGTCGTCGTAGTCCTTGCGCAGCTCGCGGACCTCCGGCAACGCCGTGCGCAGCGTCTCGAACAGCCCGTCCGGGCCGGCCATGAAGTCCTCGATCGCCTTCTGCTGCACCGCGACCGTGGAGTACTCCATCGACAGCAGGTGCCGGAGCGTGAGCTTCAGGCCCTGCTTGACGATGTTGGACTTGACTTCCTCCGGGCTGTGCAGCGCGGCCAGGATCAGCCGGTTGCGGGTGTGGAAGTACGCGGTCCAGTCCGTGGCGTCGTTCTTGTCGGTCCACGGCATGTGCCAGATCGCAGCGCCCGGCAGCGTCACCGTCGGGAACCCGTGCCCGCCCGCGCGCAGCGAGTACTCGGAGTCGTCGTGCTTGATGAACAGCGGCAGCGGCAGCCCGGTGCGCTCGATGACCTCGCGCGGGAACAGGCACATCCACCAGCCGTTGTAGGTGGAGTGGATGCGCTGGTGCAGCTTGGCCGTCTTGCGCAGCGTCTTCTTGGCGAAGTCGTGGTCGGTGACCGCGCCCGGCGCGGACCGCCAGATGCCCTGCGCGAGGTCGACGACCTCGCCCATGGTGTGCAGCCGCGAGCGGGCCTGCAGGTTCAGCATCTGGCCGCCGACGATCACCGGGTTCGACGCCGCGCGCGCGAACGCGTTCGCGCGGAGCACGCCGTCGGGCTCCAGCGCGATGTCGTCGTCGATGACCATGACCTGCTCGGCGTCCGAGTTGTGCACGCCCTCGTACATGACGCGGGTGAAGCCGCCGGAGCCGCCGAGGTTGTCCTGCTCGATGACGTGCAGCTTGTCGCCGATCCGGCGGGCTGCCTCGTCGAAGCCCTCGGTGTCGCGAATCTTCTGCGGGCCCTGGTCGGCCACCACGACCCGCTCCACGACGGCCATCACGTCCGGGTCCTCACCCAGCGTCTGCAGGGCGAGCACGCAGTCGGCGGGCCGGATCGTGGTGGTGCCGATCAGCACCTTCTGCTTGGGCAGCGGCACGTCGGTGGTCCACGCCGCCTCGTCGATCTCCAGCGCGGCGTCGTTGGTGAACAGGTCGAACCAGATCCAGCCGCCGTCCTCGAACGGCGTCAGCGCCACCCGGAACTCCAGCGAGGTCCAGTCCGGGCTGTCGACCGGGCTGCCCTGCAGGTGGACGCTGTCGCCGTTGGCCTTCGAGCGGTAGACGTCGAGCCGACCGGCCCCCTTGACCTTCAGCCGCAGCACGACCTCGTCGACCTTGGTCCAACGCTTCCAGTAGCTGGCCGGGAAGGCGTTGAAGTAGGAGGCCAGGGAGATCTTGCTGTTCGCGGGCACCACCAGGCGGCGGCGCGACACGACGGTCGCGGAGCTGTTCAGCGCCGTGGGCTCGTCGAGGTACAGCGGGCGCACGTCCAGCGGGTCCTCGCCGCGCGGGAACACGACGCGCTGCAGCACCTGCTCGGCCGCCACGTCGGCGGTCCCGGTGCGCACCGACGTCACGTCGCTGAGCTTGCTCTCGCCCGCGGCGGCGGCACGGTCCTCTCGAGGGGTCCGGTCGGTCACGTCAGTCCTCCAGCGAGCCGTCCAGCGAGCGCCCCTCGGTGAAGTACGGGGCGATCTTGTTGTCGAACATGCTCAGCGCCGAACCGATGGCCATGTGCATGTCCAGGTACTTGTAGGTCCCGAGCCGCCCGCCGAAGACGACCTTCCGCTCCTTGGCCTCCTTCTTGGCCAGCTCGCGGTAGGCCTCCAGCTTGCGCCGGTCCTCCGGGGTGTTGATCGGGTAGTACGGTTCGTCGCCGCTCTCCGCGGCCCGCGAGTACTCGCGGACGACGACCGTCTTGTCCTTCGGGTAGTAGTCGCGCTCCGGGTGGAAGTGCCGGAACTCGTGGATCCGGGTGTACGGGACTTCCTGGTCGGCGTAGTTCATCACCGACGTGCCCTGGAAGTCCCCGGTCGGCACGACCTCGGTCTCGAAGTCCAGGGTGCGCCAGCCCAGCTCACCCTCGACGTAGTCGAAGTAGCGGTCCAGCGGGCCGGTGAAGACGACCGGCACGTCGGCGGGCAGCTCGGCGCGCACGTCGAAGAAGTCGGTGCTCACCCGGACCTCGATGTTCGGGTGGTCGGCCATCTTCTGCAGCCAGGCCGTGTAGCCGTCGACCGGCAGGCCCTCGAAGCTGTCGTTGAAGTACCGGTTGTTGAAGTTGTAGCGGACCGGCAGGCGGCTGATGACGGCCGCGGGCAGTTCCTTGGGGTCGGTCTGCCACTGCTTGGCCGTGTACCCGCGCACGAACGCCTCGTACAGCGGGCGGCCGATCAGCGAGATGGCCTTCTCCTCCAGGTTCTGCGCGTCCGCCGTGTTGATCTCGGACGCCTGCTCGGCGACCAGCGCCTTGGCCTCGTCCGGGGTGAACGAGCGGCCGAAGAACTGGCCCAACAGGCCCAAGTTCATCGGGAACGAGTAAATCTGCCCCTGGTACTTGGTGAACACCCGGTGCTGATAGTCCGTGAACTCGGTGAACTGGTTCACGTAGTCCCACACGCGTTTGTTCGAGGTGTGGAAGAGGTGCGCACCGTAGCGGTGCACCTCGATACCCGTTTCGGGCTCCGCCTCCGAGTAGGCGTTGCCGCCGATGTGGTCACGTCGGTCCAGCACCAGCACCCGCTTGTCCAGCTGGGTGGCGGCGCGCTCTGCGATCGTGAGGCCGAAGAATCCGGAACCAACAACGATCAGGTCATAGCCTGCGAAGCTCACAGCCGTCGAGGGTAGCGGGGACGAACCACCGGCCCGAAACCGCGTTGACGTTCCAGGCTACGCATGGCTACAGGGCGTGTCGATATCGCTTCTGCGGGACGCATTTTCGCCCTTGATCAGGCATTTTTCACAACAGCGGGTGATTCCGGCAGTACCGTTCGCAGCTATTCCCGAATGTTATTACTCGTCAGGCGACCCGACCGGCGTGTCGTGCCTTCGATAACATCGCGCCCGGCGCGACGCGAGTGCGCCGCGCCGCATTCCAGGGGGCGGTGAGCATCGGTTTTGGCACGCGCACGTGATGGGCGGGTACTGCTGGTCGCGGCGGTGATCGTCGAGATCCTCGCGATCTGGTTCGTGCACTGGATCGACACCCGCGGCTACATGGACACCGAGATCTACCGGCTCGGTGCCCGCGCGTGGCTGAACGGTTACCAGGTGTACGGCGCCGACCTGACGCCGGAGACGCCGGACTACGGCACGTTGCCGTTCATCTACCCGCCGTTCGCGGCGCTGCTGTTCATCCCGCTGACCTGGCTGTCGGTGGACGGCGCGGTGGTGCTGGTGGCGGTGCTGTCGCACATCTCGATCCTCGTCACCGCCTACTCGCTGGCCCGCTCGTCCAGCTACCTCGCGCCGCGCGCCGGGCAGGTCGCGGTGGCCACGGCGGTGCTGATGCCGTGGTTCACGCTGATCGAGCCGTCCCGCGAGACGATCAACTACGGGCAGATCAACCTGGTGCTGATGGCGCTGGTCGCGGCCGACTGCCTGCTGCCGCGCACCCGGTGGCCGCGCGGGCTGCTGGTGGGCATCGCGGCGGCGATCAAGCTCACACCGCTGGGTTTCCTGCTGCTGTTCCTGCTGCGCCGGGACTACCGGGCGATGGCCGTGACCGGCGCCACCTTCGCCGCCACCGTGCTGATCGGGTGGATCGCCGCGCCGAAGGACTCGGCCGACTGGTGGCTGGACAAGATGCTGTCCACGGGGGACTCCTTCGGCACCGTCTACGCCGGAAACCTCACGCTGCGGAGCCTGCTGGCGAAGCAGTCGCTGACCGGGTTCGAGCTGAACTCGCTGTGGCTGCTCGGTTCGGTGCTGCTGCTCGTGCTGGCGGTCCTCGGCATGCGGTACGCGCTGCGGATGGACAACGTGCCGCTGGCGCTGGTGCTCAACGCCGTGCTGGTGCTGCTGGTTTCGCCGATCTCCTGGTCGCACCACTGGGTCTGGGCCGGGCCGGCGCTGGCGCTGCTGTTCGCGATGTCGCTGCGGCACCGCTGGTACGGCGTGCTGCTCGCGGTCGGGTTGTGCGCGCTGACGGTGCTCGTCGGTCCGCAGTGGTACCTGCCGAACACCGAGGACCGCGAGCTGGACTGGACGTTCGCGCAGCAGATCGTCGGCAACGCCTACACGCTGATCGGCATCGGTTTCCTGATCGCCGCCGCGGTCGCCTACCTCCGCTTCCGCCCGCCCCCGGACGCCCCGCAACTTCCATTGAAATCGAAGATCCGATTTCCATTGAAACCGTAGAAGTTGTCCACATCCTCCGGCGTGTCGTGTCCCGACACGCCGATGTCCCGCAATTTCAATGGAAATCGAAGATCTGATTTCCATTGAAATTGCGGGAGTTGTCCACATCGGACGCGGAGGGTGGTCACTCGTCCAGAGCAGTTGGAGCGGCGGCTGATCGGTGCCCACCGCATACTCGCCTCGCACAGCCCAGATCGCCGTGCGGAAGCGAGGTATCGACCATGCGTCTCCGGTTGAGCGTTCCGATCGCACTGCTGCTCGCCTCCACCGCTCTGCCCGCCTCGGCGGAGCCCCCCGAGACCACCAGCACCCGGATCGCGTTGCGCGACGCGCCGCTGACCCGCGACGCGACGCGGGAGGTGCACGCCGACCGCGCTTTCGACCTGGTCGGACTGACCTGGCGCGGGCCGGCGCCGGAGCACATCGAGGTGCGCACCCGGACCGGTTCCGGCTGGACCCCGTGGACGGCGCTGGAGCCGATCGACTCGGCTCCCGACCGCGCCACCCTGCAGGGCAGCGAACCACTGTGGACCGGCCGCGCCGACACCGCGCAGGTGCGGGCCAGCCGGGGCGGCGTCGACGTGACCGGTGATCTGGAGCTCGTCGCGATCGACCCGGGCACGGCACCGGCCGCGGCGCCTCGATCGAACGCTCCCGGCCAGCCGCCGGTCGTCGGCCGCGCGCAGTGGGGCGCCGACGAAGGCCAGATGACCTGGCCGCCGGAGCGCACCGAGACCAAGGCCGTGGTGGTGCACCACACCGCCGGGACCAACGACTACGGCTGCCGCGAGTCGGCCGCCATCGTGCGGGCGATCTACCGCTACCACGCCGTCGAGCTGAAGTGGGGCGACATCGGCTACCACGCGCTGGTCGACAAGTGCGGCACGATCTTCGAGGGCCGCGCGGGCGGGCTGCGCGACGCCATCGTCGGCGGGCACGCGCGGGGCTTCAACCAAGGCACGTTCGGCGTGTCGATGATGGGCAACTACGACCGCGTCGTGCCGTCCCCCGACACCGTCGAGTCGGTCGCGGCGATCAGCGCGTGGAGGCTGGGCACGGCGCGGGTGGCCGCGGACGGCCGCACCGAGCTGATCGCGGGGCCCGCCAACAACTCGCACTTCCCGGCCGGTGCGACGGTCCCGCTACCGACGATCTTCGGCCACCGCGACGTCAGCAGGACGGCCTGCCCGGGTCAGCGCGGCTACGAGCAGCTCGACGAGATCCGCGCCCGCGCGACGGCCATGCAACGCGACCACCGGCCGTGACCCCGCGACCCCGTGACCGCAGTTCCAATTGAGCGTTTTTCATCCTGGTCGGCCCGCAACCGCGGGTCCATAAAGCTGCACGTCGATGAGGTGCCGCATGCGCCGCAGGCGCATAACCCACCTACGACACTCGCACCGCCGCGGGTTCACGGTGCCCACCCCTCCGGGGTTCCCTCGGCGAGGACGGCCCCTCCGCCGTGTATTGGACATACATAAGTCAGGGCCCCCACAGTCCAGGGAGCCTCTGAGGTTCCGCTACCCGCACCGCCACGCAAAACGAGGTTGGAAAAACCTCAGTGAAACTGCGGTCACCACCAGCGGTCGAGGACGTGCGCGACGCCGTCCTCGGCGTTGGTGATCGTGACCTCGTCGGCCGCCGCCAGGGCCTCCTTGTGGGCGTTGCGCATCGCCACGCCGTGGCCCGCCCACTCCAGCATCGGCACGTCGTTGGGCATGTCGCCGAAGGCGATCACGTCCGCCTGGGCCACGCCGAGCTCCTCGGCCACCGCCGCCAGCCCCGTCGCCTTGTCCACGCCCGGCGCCGACAGCTCGATCAGGCCCGCCGTGGTCGAGTAGGTCAGCTGCAGCTGCGAGCCCAGCACCTCGCCCGCCGCCGCGGCCATCTCCGCGCTGGTCATGTGCTCGTGCAGGACCAGCAGCTTCACCGCCGGCTTGCCGGTCAGCTCGTCGGTGCCGGCCACCCGGATGTCCGAATTCGGCCACGCCCGGCGGAAGCCCACCTCGGCGAGGAACTGCTCGTGCAGTCGGTCCCGCGCCCTGTCGGTGGTCCGCTCCACCGCGAAGGCGCAGCTCGGCAGCTCGTGCCGGAGCTCGCGGGCCACGTCGTGCAGCAGCACCGGGTCGATCACGTGGCTTTGCAGCACCCGGTCGGCGGCCGCGTCGTAGAGCACCGCGCCGTTCGCGCACACCGTCACCCCGGACACGCCCAGGCCTTCGACCACCATCGGCACCCAGCGCGGCGGACGCCCCGTGACCAGGACGAACGGCGTTCCCGACGCCACCACCCGCTGCACCGTCCGCGCGGTTCGCGGGCTCACCCGCTCCATCGGGTCGAGCAGGGTTCCGTCCACGTCCGATGCCACCAGGCCAGGTTTGCGCACGCCGCCATCCTGCCTGGTCCCGGTCGCCGCCCAGGAGTCGAGGACCCGCCGCCGCGACCCGGGCCACGTTTCCGCATCACCTGATCGGGTCGATAAGGGCGGGGCGGTACCAGTACGGTCGACGGCGTGCGAGTTGGGATCGTGATTTTGCCCGAACACCGGTGGTGGGCCGCCGAGCCGCTGTGGCGGATGGCCGAGGAGTACGGCTTCGCCCACGCGTGGACCTACGACCACCTCGGTTGGCGGTCCCTTGTGGACAAGCCGTGGTTCGACGCGGTTCCGACGCTGACCGCGGCCGCCACGGTCACCTCGACGATCCGGCTGGGCACCCTGGTCGCGTCGCCGAACTTCCGGCACCCCGCGCACTTCGCGCGGGAGCTGACCGCGCTGGACGACATCGCCGACGGCCGCATCACCCTGGGCATCGGCGCCGGTGGCGTCGGCTTCGACGCGCACGTGCTGGGCCACCCCGAGCTGACCGCCGGGCAGCGCGTCGACCGGTTCACCGAGTTCGTCGAGCTGCTCGACCAGATCCTCACCCGCGACTGCACCGACCACTCCGGCGAGTACTACACGGCCGTCCAGGCCCACCGGGCGCCCGGCTGCGTGCAGCTGCCCCGGATGCCGTTCGTGATCGCCGCCAACGGGCCGCGGTCGATGCGGCTGGCGGCCCGGTACGGCCAGGGCTGGGTGACCACCGGGCGGGAGGCCGACGACCCGGAGGCCTGGTGGCGGTCGGTCGGGGAGCTGTCGCTGCGGTTCGCCGAGGTGCTCGCCGAGCAGGGCCGGGACCCGGCGAAGGTCGACCGGTACCTGCAGGTGGACGCCGGTCCGGTGTACTCGATGTCCAGTGTGGACCACTTCCGGGACGTGGTCGGCCGGGCCGCCGAGCTCGGCTTCACCGACGTCATCACGCATTGGCCGCGGGCCGACGAGCCCTACGCGGGCAAGGAGTCCACCGTCGAGGAGATCGCCTCGGAGGTCCTCCCCGAGCTGTGACCTCCCCGTGACGACCCGAGCACGTCCTGGGTCAGGCATGCTGGAGTTCAACGTATGAGGACCTGGGTTCCGGGCGGGATCAAGGACCGGAAGTCCTGGGGCCCGGAGTGATCAAGCTTCGCCGCGAGGCGACGTCTGCAGCGTCGCCCCGACCGCGAGGAACTCCGCGGGCTCGTCGCCGAGAGCCGAGAGCCGGTGCGGGACCCGGGAGCTGAAGCTGACGCTGTCGCCGGCCCGCAGGGTCGTCGTCCCCTGGTCGAACTCGACGTGCAGCTGCCCGCTGAGCACGTAGAGCCAGTCGTGGCCCTCGTGCCGGACCGGCCGCACTCCCTCGCTGGACGGCGAAATCCGGTAGCGGGCGGCGTAGAGCCCGGGGATCACCGCGCGCGGCGTCAGCACCTGCAAGGCCATGCCGTCGGCGTCGACCGTCGGTGCCTCGTCGTCGCGCAACACCATCACCGCCGGCCCCGGCTTGTTGTCGGTGAACAGCTCGGACAGCCCGACGCCCAGCGCGGTCGCCAGCTGGGCCAGCACGTCCAGGGACGGCGTCGCGTCACCGCGCTCCACGTTCCCCAGCAGAGCCACGCCCAGGCCGGCCCGCTCCGCCAGGTGCGCCTGGTCCAGCCCGTGCGCCGCCCGCAGCCGGCGGATCCGGTCGCCGAGACCGGCCAGGGCGCGGGCCTGCGAAGGAATGTCCGACACGCCCCCACCATAAGTCGGGCACCGCGGGTTCGCCGTGATGGCAGGTGTGCCCTCGACGGTCGCCGGGTAGGCCTTGCGCGGCAGGAGGTGGTGACGATGTCGGCCAAGAACGTCGTGCAACGCCTGCTGGACGAGGCGGGCACCACCTACGCCGCCCAGGCCGGGATCTCGCTGGCGAACAAGCCGGCCCCGCTGTACCGGCTGCTGGTGCTGGCGGTGCTGTTGTCCACCCGGATCAAGGCCGAGCTGGCGGTGTCGGCCGCGCGGGAACTCGCGGAGTTCGGGACGCCGCAGAAGATGTGCGACGCGACCTGGCAGCAGCGCGTCGACGCGCTCGACCGCGGGCACTACGCGCGGTACGACGAGAGCACCGCCACGGCGCTCGGCAAGGGTGCGCAGCTGCTGATCGACCAGTACCACGGGGACCTGCGGCGGATCCGGGCGAAGGCGGACGGGGACATCGACGTGCTGCAGGAGAAGCTCACCGAGCTGCCCAGGCTCGGCCCGGTGGGCGCGGACATTTTCTGCCGCGAAGCGCAGCTGGTGTGGCCGGAACTCCGGCCGTTCTTCGACAAGAAGGCGTTGGCGGGCGCGGAGAAGCTGGGCCTGCCGACCCATCCGGACAAGCTCGCGAAGCTCGTCGAGGGGCCCGATCTCGCCCGCCTGGCGGCGGCCTTGGTGCGGGCGACGCTGGACCGCGGCCTCGCCGCGGAGATCACCAAGGCGGCATGACGCCGCTGGTCACCGGTTTTCGGCAGTTTCAGTTGAAACTGTGGACCGGACACGGGCAGGGCCACGGTTTCAATTGAAACTGCGGCCCTGCCCGTGGTCGATCACTTGGGTTCGATGACCTCGCGGCCGCCGAGGAACGGGCGCAGCGCTTCGGGCACTCGCACCGAGCCGTCCGGCTGCTGGTGGTTCTCCAGGATCGCGACGATCCAGCGGGTCGTCGCCAGGGTGCCGTTGAGGGTGGCGGCGATCTGCGGGCGGCCGTCCTCGTCGCGATAGCGGGTGTTCAGCCGCCGCGCCTGGAACGTGGTGCAGTTCGACGTCGAGGTCAGCTCGCGGTACGTCTGCTGGCTCGGCACCCACGCCTCGCAGTCGTACTTGCGGGCCGCGCTGGCACCGAGATCCCCCGCCGCCGTGTCGATCACCCGGTAGGGCACCTCGATCTTGGCGAGCATCTCCTCTTCCCACGCCAGCAGCCGCTCGTGCTCGTCGCGGGCCTCGTCCTCCCGGCAGTAGACGAACATCTCCAGCTTGTTGAACTGGTGCACGCGGATGATGCCGCGGGTGTCCCGGCCGTAGGACCCGGCCTCCCGGCGGAAGCACGTCGACCAGCCCGCGTAGCGCAGCGGCCCGGCGGAGAAGTCCACGATCTCGCCCGCGTGGTAGCCGGCCAGCGGGACCTCGGAGGTGCCGACCAGGTAGAGGTCGTCCTCCTCCAGCCGGTACACCTCGGTGGCGTGCGCGCCGAGGAACCCGGTGCCCTCCATGATCTCCGGGCGCACCAGCACCGGCGGCACGACCAGCGTGAAACCGGCGGCGGCGGCCTGCGCGGCGGCCATGTTCAGCAGCGCCAGCTCCAGCTGCGCGCCGATGCCGGTCAGGAAGTAGAACCGGGCGCCCGAGACCTTCGCGCCGCGCTCCATGTCGAAGGCGCCGATCGCGGTGCCCAGCTCGACGTGGTCCTTGATCTCGAAGTCGAACTCCCGCGGGACGCCGACGTGCTTGAGCACGGCGTAGTCGTCCTCGCCGCCCGGCGGCACGTCGGGCTCGACGATGTTGGAGACGGCCTTCTGGGCCCGCAGCAGCTCCTCGTCACCGGCCGACTGCTCCGCCTCGGCCTCCTTGACCTGGGCGGCGAGCTCCTTGGCGCGGGCCAGCAGGGCGTCGCGCTCCTCGCCCTTGGCCTTGCCGACCTGCTTGCCGAGCTGCTTCTGCTCCGCACGCAGGTTGTCCGCCCGGGACACCGCGGACCTGCGACGCTCGTCGGCGGACAGCAGCGCATCCACCAGGGACGCGTCCTCTCCTCGCGCGCGCTGCGAAGCGCGCACCGCTTCCGGATCATCGCGTAGCGTCTTCAGGTCGATCACAGCTGGTCAGCGTAGTCCGCACCGCCGACGTACCGACCCGCAGGGTGCGCTCAGCGCCGTCGCCTGCGCGCACGGGCGCGAGGCACCCGATTTCAGGCGAAACAGGGAAGCCGATCCTGCGGGTCGCGAGGCTCGTAGGTGTCAGGCGGTGCCGGGGATGCGGTGCGGGACGAAGGCCGCGCCGTCGTCGGTGATCAGGCCCGCCGTCTCGCGGATGCCCAGGCCCGCCGAGGAGTCGCCGACCACCCAGGCACCGAGCGCGGGGCGCATCCCGTCGAACTCCGGCAGCGGGTCGAACGCCTGGTAGACGTAGCCCTCCTCGCCGTACACGCCGCTGGTCTCGGTCTCCCAGCCCGGCGCGACGACCTGGATGTTGTTGCCCTCGCGGCCCAGGCGCGGCTTGCGCACGTACTCCGTGAGCAGCCCGGGCTGGTCCAGGAACGTCGGCAGCAGGTTCGGGTGCCCCGGGTGCATCTCCCACAGGATCGCCAGCAGCGCCTTGTTGGACAGCAGCATCTTCCACAGCGGTTCGACCCACTGCGTGGCCGGCAGCGTCTTGACGGCGTGCTTGCCGAAGTCGTCGTCGACCATCCACTCCCAGGGGTAGATCTTGACGACGGAGTTCATCGGCGCTTCTTCGAGGTCGACGAAGCGCTCCAGCAGGCTGTCCCAGCCGATCTCCTCGATGGGCAGGCCGACGGTGTCCAGCCCGGCCTCCGCGGCGGTCTCCTGCAGGTAGGCCGCGGTGATGTTGTCCTCACCGGTGACGTCGGCGGACGACCAGGTGAAGTGCGCCTCGTTGGTGGCCAGCTGCTCCTTGATCTCGCCCCAGCGCTCGACGAGCTTCTCGTGGATGGAGTTCCACTGGTCGTCGCCCTCGTGGCACTCGGTCAGCCAGTGCCACTGCACGACCGCCGCCTCCAGCAGCGACGTCGGGGTGTCGGCGTTGTACTCCAGCAGCTTCGCCGGGCCGGTGCCGTCGTAGCGCAGGTCGAACCGGCCGTACAGGTGCGGGTCGTGGCGCTTCCAGGACTCGGCGATGTGCGGCCAGACCCACTCCGGGATGCCGAAGTCCTTGTAGCGCTCGGTGGTGACGACGTGGTCGACGGCGTCCAGGCACATCGAGTGCAGCAGCTCGACGTCGGCCTCCAGCGAGAGCACCTCGTCGAGGCTGAACTCGTAGTGCACGCCCTCGTCCCAGTAGGGCCGGGCCGAGCCGTCGGCCGCGCGCGCGGGCGTGCCGAAGACGAGCCCGAGCTCCTCGACCTTGGCCTGCCAGTCCGGTCGTCGTGCCGTGGTCCTGCGCCGCACTCGTCAGCTCCCGCTACTGCCGCTCTTGTTGTTGATGCCGAACCCACCGCGCTGGATGGTCTTGCCGCTGCTGTCCTTGATCGTCGAGCCGGACGGCTTGGTGAACGACGACCCGGACGCGGGCGAGCCGACCGGCGGCGCCGACACACCGGCGGGCGTGTAGGCGTACCGGTAGGAGTTGTAGCCGCCGATCCCACCACCAGGCAGGAAGATCGGCATGAAGAACATGCCGCCGCTGTGGTAGCCCTGGTGCGTGTTCACGTAGTTCTCGTCGCAGAACTGGTCCTCGTCGCGGACTCCGGGCTGGCCCGACTGGTCCGTGGCGCAGTACTCCTGGGACGCGTTGGCCTCGTTGCTGATCTCCGACGCGGAGTACATCGCGGCCACCAGCGCCACGACGCCGACCGTCGCGCCGCCGCCGATCATGAGGCGGCGCCGCCTCTTCGTCTTCGCCTCCGCGGCCGCCAACTCGGCGTTGTGCTGCTCCTCGCGGCGCTTCTCCGCAGCGATGCGGGCGCGCTGCTCGGCCAGCGTCGGCTCGCGCGGCGTCGTGTTCTCGTCCTGGTACCGGATCCGGCCGTGCCCCGCCGACTCGGGCGACACCGGTTGCTCCGGTTGCTCCGGGTTGCCCGGCGGGTTCCCCCCGCCCCACTGCTGCCGGTCGTCGTCTGCCACTGGCTTGCCATCTTCCGTCATAGCCCCACTCCCGAACGCAACATTACCTACCGTGGCGACGTGTCCGGCAACGAATCGGTTCCGAACATCTGCGATGGCGCCGCGCACGCCGCCACACGGCGAGGCATCATGTGATCGATGGCAGCCCCCGATTCCCCTCCCAAACCAGGCCGGAACAAGCCCAACACCCGGCTCGTGATGATCTCGGCTGCCATCGGCGCCCTCCTGATCCTGGTGGTCAGCGCGGCGCTGAACTGGCCGACCGGCGGCGGACCCGGTGTCGGCGGGTCCGGCAGGATCGGCTCGGCACCGGCGCCGGAGGTGGTCTTCGAGGCCGCCGCGGGCGACTGCCTGAACTGGACCGAGCCCGACGCCGCCGACATCCGCAAGGTCACCTGCAACGAGCCCCACCTCTTCCAGGTCACCGGCAGCGCGGAGCTGGGCCAGGAGTTCGGCCCCGCCGCCCCGTTCCCGGACACCGAGCAGTGGCAGCAGCTCAAGCAGCAGCACTGCACCGAGGTGTCGAAGCAGTTCCTGTCGAACCGGTTCGACCCGCACGGCAGGTTCAACGTGGGCGCGTTCACCCCGAGCGAGGAGGGCTGGGGCAACGCCGACCGGACGCTGCACTGCGGCATCCAGCAGCCCGGGCCGTCCGGCAAGCTCTACCCGATCACCGGCAGCGCGGCGAACACGGACCAGTCCAACGCCTACCCGGTCGGCCGCTGCCTGGGCATCAACGGCACCGCCGTGTGGGACCCGGTGGACTGCGCCCGGCCGCACGCGGTGGAGATCACCGGCCTCGTCGACCTGGGCGAGCAGTTCCCCGGCGGCTACCCGGAGGAGAAGCCGCAGGACGACTTCCTGGCGACCAGGTGCGAGGAGCTGACCGGCCAGTACGCGGGCGGCCCGACCGTCGCCAAGGACAAGGGCCTGATCGTCTACTGGGACACGCTGGCGCCGGAGAGCTGGGACGCCGGATCGCGGCAGGTCAACTGCAAGGTCAGCGCGCAGCTGCCGGACGGCAGCGGGCTCGCGCCGGTGACCGGCGGCGTCAAGGGCCAGGTGCAGGTCGGCAGGGAACCGGCGCAGAAGGACACCGCGCCGATCGAACCGGGCGTGCCCGCGACCGAGCCCCGCTGACGCCCGGGTGCGGTAGAACGGGGTCATGCCGGTGGAGATGACCCGCGTTCGGTTCGAGGAGCTCGTGGGCGACGCCCTCGACCTGCTGCCCGCGGAGTTCGCGGCGGCGATGAACAACGTCGTGGTGCTGGTGGAGGACGCCAACCCCGAGGACCCATCGCTGCTCGGGCTGTACGAGGGCATCGCGCTGACGGAGCGGGACAGCACCTACAGCGGCGTGCTGCCGGACCGGATCACGATCTACCGCGAACCCCTGCTGGACATGTGCGCGGACGAGGAAGAAGTGGTCGACGAGGTGGCCGTGACGGTGGTGCATGAGATCGCACACCACTTCGGCATCGACGACGAGAAGCTCCACGCCCTCGGCTGGGGCTGAAAAGCCTGTTCCCAGGCTCGTTCTGCGTGACGGTGCGGGTAGCGGGACCTCAGAGACTCCCTGGTCTGTGGGTGCCCTGACTTATGTATGTCCAAATGGAAACTGGACACCCGAGACCTCGGAAACCGCAGTTTCAATTGAAACTGGTTCATCGGGTCCTCCAGGGTTCCGACCTGCAGTTTCAATTGAAACTGGGATCAGGGCGCGTCGAGGCCGTCCCAGGAGAGGCAGCGCCAGCCCGTCCGGGCGTCGGGGTCGGCTTCGAGGACGATCACGCCCGTGTTCGGCAGGTACCTCGCGTTGGCATGGGCGCCGTCGACGTTCGCCGCCAGGGCGCACGCCGCGAGCCGCAGCATCGCGCCGTGGCTGACCAGCGCCACCGCGCCGTCACCCGCTCCGTCGATGGCGTTGCGAGCCCCCTCAACGAACCGGGTCACCGCCTCGCGGCCGGTTTCCCCGCCGGGCATCGGCACGTCGAGCCGCCCGGCGTGCCAGCTCTCGTAGACGTCGTCGAAGATCTGCAGCGCCTCCTGGTCGCCGCGGCCTTCCAGCTCGCCGACGTAGACCTCGTGCGTTCCGTCGACGACCTCAAGCGGCAGCCGGTGCCGTTGCGCCAGCGGCTGCGCCGTCTGCTGCGCGCGCACCGCGCGGCTCGCGTGCACCGAGACGATCTTCTCGTCGGCCAGCCGCTCGGCGAGCCGGGCCGCCTGCTGCTGGCCGAGCTCGGTCAGGCCGGGGCCCGGCGGCAGCGTGTCGAGCAGGTGCGCCACGTTGGCCGGCGTTTGCCCGTGGCGGGCGAGGATCAGGCGCAATCCGGTCGGCGCTTCCAGCAGCAACTCGGTCATGCCAACCGCCCCGCCCGGACGTCGTCGAGCCACTTCGCCGCGACTTCGAACGCCTGCTCCGAGGCCGACGGGCGGACGCCGGCCGGCGAGCGGTCCGCCTTCGGGTAGGAGCCGAGGAACCACACGGTGCTGCAGCGGCGGTGCAGCGCGGCCAGCGCGTCGCCGATCCGGGCGTCCGCGACGTGCCCGTCGAAGTCGAGGAAGAACCGGTACTCGCCGAACCGCTCGCGCAGCGGCCGGGACTCGATGCGGCTGAGGTTGATGCCGCGCAGCGACAGCTCGGCCAGCATGTCGGCCAGCGTGCCGACCTCGTCGCTGATCACCGCGCACACCGACGTGCGGTCCGCGCCGGTGGGCTCCGGCAGCGCGCCGGGGCGGCGGACCAGCAGGAACCGGGTGACCGCGTCGCGCACGTCGGCGACGCCGCCGGCGAGCCGCACCAGCGACGGGTAGTGCTCGATGGCCACCGGCGCGGAGATCGCCGCGTCGAACTCGCCGGCCGCCGCCGCGGCCGCCCCGGCGGCGGTGGAGCTGGCGGCGTGGACGCTGGCGCCCGGCAGGTTCTCGGCCAGCCAGCCGCGGACCTGCGCGAGCGCGTGCGGGTGGCTCGCGACGGTGGCGATCTCGGACAGCGCGATGCCGGGCCGGGCCAGCAGGTCGAACTGCACCGGCAGCACGGCCTCCTGCACCGCGACCAGCGGATCGTCGGTGGTCAGCGCGTCCAGCGTGGCCGGCACCGAGCCTTCGACCGAGTTCTCCACCGGCACCCCGGCGGCCAGCACGTCGCCGGCGCGCACCGCGGCCAGCGCCAGCGGCACGGTCTCGAAGGGCACGAGTTCGGCGTCGAAACCACCGGTCAACTGCCGGGTGGCCTGTTCGGTGAAGGTGCCCGGCGGGCCGAGATACGCGATTTGTGGCACCCGCCCAGACTAAGAGGAGACGTCCCCGGCACGCGGGCAGGTTCCGATGGCGCAACCGAGACCCCCGGAAGACGTACCCGACGATCGTCCGGATGCGCGGCTGGATCGCGTCGGCCTTCCGCGTCCTGCGGCACCCGAGGGACCGGCGGCCGGAATCGGCGCCAGGTGTGACCTACCCGATGCCACCGCGCCGTGCATTCCTGCGATGCTGTGGGGCGTGACCGCAGATTCGGGGCGCTCAGCGGATGGAGCGAAGCCGGAGCTGCAGCTCGTCCTCTGCGCGCTGGACGAGCCGCTGGCCGCCGCCTGGCACGACATCGCCGACAGCCGAGCCGGCCTCTCCGTGCACCAGGGATCGGTCCTCGACCTGCAGGTCGACGCGGTGGTGAGCCCGGCGAACTCTTACGGCTGGATGCGCGGTGGCATCGACGCGGTGTACGCCCGCACCTTCCCCGAGGTGGAGGAGCAGGTCCGCAGCGCGGTGCTGGCCTACCACGGCGGCGAGCTGCCGGTCGGCGAGGCGTTGCTGGTGCCCACCGGCGCCCCGAACCCGATCTGGCTGATCAGCGCTCCCACCATGCGGGAACCCGGCGAGCGGCTGCCCGCCGACACGGTGCACCCGTACCTCGCGGCGCGGGCCGTGCTGCGGCTCTGGGCGAGCGCGGTGCTGGAGAACGGCACGCCGGTCCGGCACGTGGCCCGGTCCGTCGCGATGCCCGGCCTGGGCACCGGCGTCGGCGGGGTGTCGCCGGAGCTGTGCGCGCGGCAGGTCGCCGCGGCGTGGGACGAGGTCTTCGCCCGCGTCGAGCAGCTCTGACGAGCCGGTCCCCAGTGATTCGCCCGGCGGTGCGGACGATCAGGCGGAGCGCGATCCGAGTGAGTACCGTCGGGCGCACCGGCCGACCACCCAGGAGGTCCCAGATGCTCATTCGCCGTTTGGCCCGGCCGATGCTCGCCGCGATCTTCATCTACGGCGGGATCGGGGCGTTGCGCGATGCGCCGAGCCACGCGAAGGCCGCCGCGCCGCTGTTGGAGAAGACGACGGCACCGCTCAAGGACTCGCTTCCCGAGCACTTCCCGACCGATCCGGAAACGCTGGTGCGCATCGACGGGGCGGTGAAGATCGGCGCCGGGACCCTGCTGGCGATCGGCAGGTTCCCCCGGCTGGCCGCGCTGCTGCTCGCCGGGAGCGCCGTGCCCACGACGCTGGCCGCGCACGCGTTCTGGGAGATCGACGACCCGCAGGAACGCGCCAACCAGCAGATCCACTTCCTCAAGAACGTCGGGCTGCTCGGCGGGCTGCTGATCACCGCGGTCGACACCGGCGGCAAGCCGTCCGTCGGCTACCGGGCCAAGCGCCGCGCGCGCAAGGTCTCCGCGCACACCCACCAGACCGTCGGCGCGATCAAGGGCGCGAAGAAGGGCAAGAAGTAGCCGCGAATTCCCGGTTTGTCAGGCAACCCTCAGCTCACCTCTCGCCGAGCACGTACGTAGCGTGGGGTGCGTGCCAGTGAGGGTCCTGCTAGTCGATGATCATGAGGTGGTCCGGCGCGGGCTCCGCGACCTGCTGGACACCGAGGACGACGTCGAGATCGTGGCGGAGGCCGGCGGCGTCGGCGAAGCCCTGGTGCGAGCGCAGGCGACCGGGCCCGACGTCGCGGTCATCGACATGCGGCTGCCCGACGGCGACGGCCTGGAGCTGTGCCGCAAGCTGCGCGCCCTGCCCGAACCGCCGTACTGCCTCGTGCTCACCGCCTTCGACGACGAGAGCGCGCTGGTCGGCGCGATCAACGCCGGGGCGTCCGGCTACCTGCTGAAGCAGGTGCGCGGGCAGGACCTGGTCAACGCGGTGCGCGAGGTCGCGGCCGGGCGGTCGCTGCTGGACCCGGTCACCACCGGCCGGGTGCTGGACAGGCTGCGCAAGTCCACCAGCCCCGAACCGGACGAGCTCGCGGCGCTGACCGAGCGGGAGCGCAAGGTGCTGGAGCTGATCGGCGAGGGGCTGACGAACCGGCAGATCGCCGAGCGGCTGTTCCTGGCGGAGAAGACGGTGAAGAACTACGTGACCTCGGTGCTGGCGAAGCTCGGCATGGAGCGCCGCACCCAGGCCGCGGCCTGGGTCGCCCGCCGCCAGAGCCAGAGCTGACCGCGGAAGGCGAGCACGCGCGGCTGTGGGCCGCGCCCGGCGGTTCGCAGGTGGAGCTGCTGGCCGCCCGCTTCCAGCGCTTCGCCTTCGACCGGCACAGCCACGAGCAACTCGCCGTCGGCGTCATCGAGCAGGGCGCGGAGGGGCTGCACATGGCGGGCGGCAAGGTGGTGATCCCGGCCGGGCAGCTGGTCGTCTTGAACCCGGGTCAGGTGCACACCGGCTTCGCCGCCGACGAATCCGGCTGGCGGTACCGGATGTTCTACTTCGACACCGCGATGGTCGCCGAACTGGCCCGCGAGCACCTCGGCACCGGTGACGTCTGGTTCCCCGACACCGCCGTGCGGGACGCCGCGCTGTTCGACCGGCTGCGCCGCGTTCACCGGGAGCAGGAGCACGCTGGCGACCCGCTGACCGCGGAGTCCCTGCTGCTCGGCGGCCTGGGTGCGGTGCTGCACCGGCACGCCCGCGCCGGGCGGGCGGCCTCCCCCGCGTCCGCCGGGCGCCGCGGCCCGGCGCTTGCCCGGCAGCTGCTGCACGACAGGTGGACCGAGCCCGTCACCGTGGCGGAGCTCAGCGCCGCCGCCGGCATGCCGCGGGCCTCGCTCATCACCGCCTTCCGCCGGGAGTACGGGCTGCCGCCGCACGCCTACCTGCTGCGGCTGCGCGCCAACCGCGCCCGCCGGCTGCTGCTGGCCGGGCAGCGGCCCGCGGAGGTCGCCGCCGCCACGGGCTTCGCCGATCAGGCCCACCTGACCCGCGTCTGCAAGCGGTACTTCGGGGTCACGCCCGGCGCGATCCGCCCCTGAACTTTCGTTCAAGACCGCCGCCGGTCGCGCCGCGAGGCTGGGTCCGAGCCGGTGCGGAGCGAAAGGCGGAACGATGGTGTGGGCGATGGCGGTGTCCCCGCTCGTCATGGTGCTGGGAATGATCACGATGCTGCGCCGGCCGGCGCACTGGGCGGCGGTCGCGGGCGCCGTGCTGGCCGCGCTGCTGACCTGGTGGCTGCCGGACTTCGCGCTGCCGGACGACGCGCTGACCGACGGGGCCGGCGGGGCCGGCCTGCTGGTGCTCAACGCCGCCGCGGTCATGCTGCCCGGCGTCTACCTGAGCCAGGTGCTCACCCGCCGGGGCGTGCACCGATCCCTGCAGGAATGGGTGCGCGGGCTGCCGCTGCCCGGCCCGGCGAAGATCGCCCTCGTGGTGGCGGGCATCGCCCCCACGGTGGAGGCGCTCACCGGCTTCGGGGTGTCCCTGCTGGTCACCGTGCCGGTACTGCTCGCCCTCGCGCCGCCCGGGACCGCGCTGCGGCAGGCCATGCTCGGCATGAACATCATGCCGTGGGGCACCCTCGGGCTCGCGACCGTCATCGGCGCCGCGCTGGCAGGCACGGACGCGGCAGTCCTGGGCACCGCCACCGCGGTCACCAGCTGCCTGGTCTTCCCGCTGGTCACCGTATGGGCGGCGCTGTTGGCCCGCCCGCAGCGACGGCTCCGCGCCGCCATCGCGGCGGTGCTCGCGGGTGGGTCTCTCTCGCTCGGTTTGCTGGGGCTCAACCTGGCGGGCGTGGTCCAGCCGGCGGGCGTGCTGGCCGGGCTGCTGACCACGGCGATCGGGCTGGTGGTGTGTGCGGTTCGCCGCACCGAGCCGGGCGGTCGGCTGCTGCCGCCGCGGGCGGTCCTGCAGGCCTACGGCCTCGTCCTCGGCGGCATCGTCCTCACCCGCGCGGCGACGGCGGCGGGAGTTCCTCTCCTGGAGCTGCACGCGGGCACCGCGAGCTTCGCGCTGCTGTCCTCGCCGTGCCTTCCGCTGCTGGCCGCCGCCCTGCTGCTGGACCGCGGCCGCCCGCACGCCCCGGATGCCCGAGCCGCGCTGGCTCGCGTCGGACGTCCGCTGCTGGCCCTGACCGGTTTCGTCGTGCTCGGCCGGCTGATGGCGGACAGCGGCATGATCGAGCAGCTGGGCGCGGCGGTCGCCACGGCGCCACCGCTGGTCATCGCGCTGGCCGCGCCCGCGCTCGGCATGCTCAGCGGCTTCCTCACCGGCTCCAACGTCGGCGGCAACGCGCTGATGATGCCGCTGCAGGAGCAGCTCGCCCCGAGCGGCCTGGACGTGTGGTTCGCGGCCCTGCAGAACAGCGCGGCGGGTCACGCCGTCTTCACCTCGTTGCCGATGATCATGCTGGTCCTGGCCGTGGCGGGCGACCGCGTGAAGGGCGCGGGCGTCGCGGAGCACGCCCTGCTGCGCTTCGGCCTGCGGGTGGCGGTCGCGGTGTACGCGGCCCTGGCGGTGACGGCGGTGGCCCTGGTTGCGTGACTGCTGCTCCCCTGACCGAACCCAGAAGCGGAGGCGCGCGATGACCGATCGCGTCGGGATCATCGGCGTCGGCGAGATCGCCCGCGCCATCGTGGAAGGCCTGTGCACGGGCGTGGACGACCCGCCGGAGATCTTCCTCTCCCCCAGGGGCGCGGACGCGGCCGCCGAGCTGGCCCAGCGCTTTTCGCGCGTTCGGGTGTGCGCCGGCAACCAGGACGTGGTCGACCGCGCCGCGGTGGTGATCGTCGCGGTCCGCCCCGCCGACCGCGATGAGGCCCTCGGCGGGCTGGCGGTCGCCGCGGACAAGATCGTGGTCAGCGCCATGGCCGGCGTGGACGTCGACGAGGTGCGCCGGATCCTCGGCACCGAAGCGCCGGTCGTGCGCTCGATCCCGCTGCCCGCCGCGCGCGAGCGGAGATCGGTCACCGTCATCTACCCGTCCCACCCGGCCGCGGCGGCGCTCTTCGACCGGCTCGGCGGGGCGCTCCCGGCGACGGACGAGGATTCGTTCAACGTCTTCTCCGCGATGACGGCGACCATCACCTCGCACTACCGGTACCTGGTCACGATCGCGGAATGGGCTGCCCGGCAGGGGATTCCGGCGGATGACGCGGACCGGTACGTCCGCGGCCTGTTCCAGGCCGCCGGCCGGGCGCTGGGCGACGAGTCGCGGCCGCTGCCCCGGATCGCGGCCGATCACGAGACGCCGAACGGGACCAACCAGCGAATCCGCACCACCTGGTTCGACGCGGCGAACGTCGGCGCGCTGAGCGCGGCGCTCGACGCGCTCCTCGCCGATTTGAAGTCGCCGCGGCGCTGACGCCTCAGGTGGCCGCCGTCAGCGGCACCTCCCAGGTGACCGTGGTGCCGCTGTCCGGCGAGGACGTGATCACGCAGCGGCCGCCCGCCGCGACCGCGCGCTCTTCGAGGTTTCGCAGGCCGCGCTTGCTCACGTCGCGGGGAATTCCGCAGCCGTCGTCCACCACCTGCAGCAACAGCCCCGATTCCGAGCGCCGCACCCGCACCAGCACGGTTTTCGCGCCGGCGTGCCGGACCACGTTGGACAGCGCCTCGCGGAGCGCGGCCCGGGCATGGTCGGCCACCGGCACCGGCACGTCGCTGAGATTGCCTTCGATCTCCAGCCGCGGCGGCCAGCCCAGCAGCTCCCCGGCGATCTGCACCTCGGAACGCATCGAATCGTCGAGCGCGGGCGCGTGCGCCGGGTCCTCCGGATCCGCCGAGCGCAGCGTGCGGGCGGTGGCGCGGACCTCGGCGATCGCCTGGTCGATCTGCTCCATCGTCTCGGACAGGCGGGCGGCGTCGGCGGTGTCGAGGCGACCGGACAGCCGCCGCTCCAGGACCTCCAGCTGCACGCCGGTGGCGTAGAGCCGCTGGACGATCACGTCGTGCAGGTCGCGCGCGATGCGCTCCCGCTCCTGGTAGACGGCGATGCGCTGGCGCGCCGTGGAGCCCTCCGCGAGCACCAGCGCGAGCCCGGCCTGCGCCGCGAACGAGGTCAGCACGTCCACCGCGACCCGGGTGAAGGTGCTGGCACCGCGTCGCCGATACACGGCGAGCGCGCCGAGCCGCCGCTCGCGGGTGCCGAACGGCGCGACCGCGAACGGGCCGTAAACCCGCAGCGCAGCGGGGACGTAAGGGGCGGTGAGCGGGTCGTCGATCAGGTCGTCGACGACGACCGGCACGCCGCTGCGGGCGACCCGCGCCGCGGCCGAACGCGACGAGAGGACGGTGCCGACCGGGTCGCCGAGCGGGCCGGTCGCGGTGGGCGCGCCGTAGGCGGCCTCGACGGTCAGGCGGCCGTCGTCGGCTCGCACGGTGACGACGCCGAGGTCGGCCTCTGCGAGTTCGGCGGCCCGGCGGACGACCAGAGGGAGGACGGCCTCCGGATCTTCGGCGGACAGCGCCAGCCGGGTGATCTCGGTGGACGCCGCCAGCATGCGCTTGGCGAGGGTGGAATCCATGTCATGCACGAGGCTATAGCTCCCGCGAGTGCGAAGGCCGGTCCGGACGACGCAGGTCACAGCCCATCCGGGACGCGGTCGGCGAGGTGAACGGACCGTTCGTCCCGATGGACGAGGTGAACAGGCCGTTCGCTTCCTCCACCCGACGCCGGTGCGCGCTGCCGGTGCGGAGTGAACGGACTGTTCGCCTCACCAGCTCCGGTCGACAGGTCGCTGCACCGCTTCGAAGCCGAACGCGCCCTAGCACGACCCCACGCCACCACATCTCGAACAGCACCTGCAACGCACGGCCCCGTAAACAGCGGAGGTCACGGGAGGGCGCCTTCGCTCTGGGCCTCGCGGACGACCGCGATCTCGCCGGCCTCGACGCGCAGGACGATGTCCGCGTGTTCGGTCTCCGACCAGCGGTGCGTCACGTGGATGACGGTGCGGTCGCGCAGCTCATGGCGCAGGCGGGCGAGCAGCGCCTCCGCGGTCGGCACGTCCAGGTGCGCGGTCGGCTCGTCGAGCAGCACCAGCTCCGCGTCCGCGGCCAGCAGGGCCCGGGCCAGCGCGAGGCGTTGCGCCTCGCCGCCCGACATCGCCGTGCCGCCGCTGCCGACCATCGCGTCCAGCCGGTCCTCCCAGCCCGGCAGCCCCGCCACCCGGAGCGCCTCGCCGAGCTCGCGGTCGTCCGCCTCCGGCGCGGCGAGCCGCAGGTTCTCCCGGACCGTCGTCGACACCAGCTGCGGCTCCTGCGGACACCACGCGACCTTCCGCGGCACCTGCACGTCGCCCCGCTCGGCCTCCAGGAATCCCAGCAGCAGCGCCAAGATCGTCGACTTCCCGCCGCCGGACGGTCCGACCACCGCGACGTGCGCCCCGGCGGGCACCCGCAAGTCCGCGCCCCGCAAGGCGATTCCGCCCGAACCCGGCCACCGGACATCGACGCCGGTCAGCTCGACACCCGACCGTGCCGCCGGATCAGCTGCGCGGCGCTCCGGATCGGCAAGTTCGCCGTCCGAGCCCTGCTGCTGGGCATCACCACCGGACGGCGCCACCTGACGTCCCGAACCGGCAGGAACAACAGATTCACCACCCGAGCCCTGTCGCTGGACATCACCACCGACCAGCTCGACACCCGACCACGCCACCCGATCAGCAGAAGCACCAACGGATCCACCGCCCGAGGCGACCGCCAGCAACGGCGCCAGACGTGCTTGCGCTGCACGCAACGACTTCCACTGCTGCGCAGCGGGCGGCAGCAACGCGACGGCTTCCGCCGCGGCGAGCGGCACCAGCCCGAGCAGCGGAGCCAGCTCCGGCGCCAACCAGCCTTCGGCCACCGCCGCCGCCCCGAACCACGCCCCGCCGAGAACCGCGATCCCGACGAGGAGCGTGTTCACGGCCGTCGCGGCACCCGCGCCGAAGGCCGCTCGGCGGGCACGAGCGGCGAGGCGCTCGTCGGCAGCGGCCAGTTCGGCTCGACGCTCCTCGTGCGCGCCGAAGGCGAGCAGTTCCGCCGAGCCGTCGAGCAGCGCGAGGACACGAGCCGCGACGCGGCGACGCCCTTCCGCCACGGCAGCGGTCGCGCGGCGCTCCGCGGCGAGCGCAGCGAGCGGACTCGCGACGAAGGCGACGAGCAGCGCAGCTGCGAGCACCACGCCCGCTTCGGGGAGCACCAGCGTTTGGAGCACCACCGCAGCGACCACGACGACCGCCGCGACCAGCGGCGGGAGGATCACGCGCGGCTCCAGATCGCGGACGGAGTCGACATCGTCGACGAGGCGCGCGACGCCCTCGCCGCGGCGGAGCCCGGCGGTGCGCACCGGCCCGAGTCGCACGAGGGCATCCCACAGCTGCCGCCGGAGGCGGCCGGAGAGCCGGAAGGCGGCGTCATGCGTGACGAGCCGCTCCGCGTAGCGGAGCACCGCGCGCGACAGCGCGAAGGTGCGCACGCCCACGACCGCGACGGAGAGCGTGAGGATCGGCGGCTGCTGCGAAGCACGGGCGATCAGCCAGGCCGACGTCGCGGTCAGCGCGAGGCCGGAGAGCAGCGAGAGCGCGCCGAGGCCGACGCCGAGGAGCGTTCGCGGCGTGATCAGGTCGCGGATGCGACCGGTCGCCGCCGGCAGGTCGGGCGGGGCGGCCGGAAGGGCCGCGGTGGCCGCTTCGGGTTCGGCTTCGGCCGTCTCCGGGCGGTGGCTGGCGAGCACGACCGTCGCGCCCTCTTCGGCGGCGCGGCGAACCGCCTCGTTGACCTGGTGGGCCGTCGCGGCGTCCAGGTGCGCGGTCGGCTCGTCGAGCAGCAGGATCTTCGCGTCGCCGCGCAGCCTCAGCAGGGCGCGGGCCACCGCGACCCGTTGACGCTCTCCTGTGGACAGTTCGTCGATGCGGCGGTCGCGGAGGTGGGCGGCGGCCGCGTCGGCGAGCGCTTCGCCGACGTGCGCCGTCAGGTCGGGTTGGTCGGCGGTGGCGACGGTGAGCTCGTCGGCGACGGTGCCGCCGGTGAACGTCGGGCGCTGCGGCACCCACGCGATGCGGCGGCGCCACTCGGCCGGGTCCAGCTCGGCGATGTCCACGTCGTCGCAGGTGATCGTGCCGCTTTCCGGGGCGGCGAAGCCGAGCAGCACAGACATCGTCGTCGACTTGCCGCTACCGCTCGGCCCGATCCCATCGAAGCCCTCCAGCCGCACGATCTCGCCGGGCCGCGCCACGAAGCTCAGGCCGTCCGGCGCGAACCCGTCCCGCCGCCGCACCCGCAACCCGGCCACCCGCACCGTCCCGCCCGAGCCCCCGGGCTCGCCGGTCCCCCGCACCGCAGGACCGTCCCGCCCGGGTTCGGGGTGCCGCAATTTCCATTGAAATCGAAGGTTCGATTTCAATGGAAATTGCGGACCACCCGCACCGGCAGGGTGACCGTCCCGCACGATCTCGTCGACCCGGCGGACGGCTTCGACGCCGTCTTCGCTCGCGTGGTGCGCCGCGCCCGCCGCGCGCAGCGGCAGGTAGCACTCCGGCGCGAGGACCAGCACCAGCAGGCCCGTCGCCAGGTCGAGGTCGCCGGAGACCAGCCGCAGGCCGATGCCGACCGCCACCATCGCCACCGACAGCGACGACAGCAGCTCCAGGACCAGCGCGGAGAGGAAGGCGATGCGCAGCGTCGCGATCGTGGTGCGGCGGTGCGAGTCGCTGACGCGGCGGACGACCTGGCCCTGCGCCCGCGCCCGTCCGAACGCCATCAGCACCGGCAGCGCCCGGATCAGCTCCAGCAGTTGCCCGGACAGGCGCTGCACCGCGTCGGCGGCGCGCGAGGTGCGCTGCTCGGTGTACTTGCCGACGAGCCACGCGAACAGCGGGATCAGCGGCACGGTGATCACGATGACCAGCGCGGAGACCCAGTCGGAGAACAGGATCCAGGCCCCCACCAGCGGCGGCACCACCGCCGCGGTCACCAGCGCGGGCAGGTACTTGGTGAAGTACGCGTCGAGCGCGTCGAGGCCCTTGGTGGCGAGCGCGGTCAGCTCGGCCGGGCCGCGCCGGTGGATCCACTCCGGGCCCCGCCGCAGCGCGGAATCCAGCAGCAGGCCGCGCAGCTCCTCCTTCGCGCCCGCCGCGGCCCGGGCGGACACCGACTCGGTCGCCCAGCCCAGCGCGGCCCGCGCCACCACCGCGCCGGCGAGCACCACGAGGTGGTCGCCGATCTCCTCCGGCGAGGCGGCGCTGGTCACCACGGCCGCGAGCGCGCTGCCCAACGCCCAGGCCTGCACGATCAGCGCGGCCGCGTTGCCGACGGAGAGCAGCCCGGCCACGACGAGCGCGCGCCGGGCCGACCCCGAAAGCCGAGGCAGAGCTCCGAGCGGACCCATCACGAACTCCCTACTTGTTTCCAGGCTCGTTTTGCGTGGCGGTGCGGGTAGCGGCCCCCCTGCGGGACGCCTTCTCGCTGTGGGATCCCCGATTTGTGTATGACCAATACGCGGCATCGGGGCTTGTCCTCGCCGAGAACCCCGGCGGGGTGGGCACAGTCTGAGAACCCGCGGCGGTGCAAGTTGCTCAGGTGGGCTAAGCGGCTGCGCCGCTTCAACGACAAAGATCAAACATTGTTTCACCAACTGGCGGACCAGCGGAAACCGTCAGGCACCGGGTACGTGCACCGGCGGGATGTGCTTGGTGCCGATGCGCTTGCGGAACACCCAGTACGTCCAGCCCTGGTAGATCAGCACCGCCGGGGTGCCGAGGGCCGCCACCCAGGTGATCACCGTCAGCGTGTACGGGCTGGACGCGGTGTCCGCGATGGACAGCGACCACGCCGGGTCCAAAGTGGACGGAATCACGTTCGGCCACAGCGCGCCGAACAGGGTCACCACCACACCGGCCAGCGCCACGCCCTGCAGCGCGAACGCCTGGCCGTCCCGCCACCGGTACAGCCGGGCCAGCCCGGCCAGCGCCGCGACCAGCGCGATCACCAGCGGCACCCAGGTCCAGGCTTCGCCCTCCCGGAGCTGCGCGATGACCACCAGCGCGATCACCGGCAGCAGCAGCGGCAGCCCGGCCCGCAGCGCGAACCGCCTCGCCCGCTCCCGGATCTCGCCCTCGGTCTTGAGCGACAGGAACACCGCGCCGTGCAGCAGCGAGAACGCGCACACCGCGAGCGCGCCGATCACGTTCGGCAGCGTGAAGATCGTCCACCAGCCGCCGATCCGGTCGCCGTTGGCGTCCAGCGGCAGCCCGAAGACGCTCGCGGACAGCACCAGCCCCACGATCAGCGGCGAGATCCACGAGGCGAGCACGATCACCACGTCCCAGGTGCGCCGCCAACGGGCGGTGTCCACCTTGCCGCGGTACTCGAACGCCACGCCCCGCCCGATCAGCGCCAGCAGCAGCACCAGGAGCGGCAGGTAGGCCGTGCTCAACAGGGACGCGTACCAGCCGGGGAAGGCGGCGAAGGTCGCGCCGATCGCGACGATCAACCAGACCTCGTTGCCGTCCCAGACCGGGCCGATCGTGTTGATCAGCACCCGCCGCTCCTCGTTGCGGCGGCCCAGCACCGGCAGCAGCATGCCGACGCCGAAGTCGAAGCCCTCCAGGAACAGGTAGCCCAGCCACAGCAGGGCGATCACGCAGAACCAGAAGGTGGGCAGATCCATCGCAGGTGCAGCCTCTCAGTACGCGAAGGACAGGGCTTCGGCGTCGGACTTCTCCTCGCCCTCCGGCGGTTTCGGCGGCATCACCCCGTCGAAGCCGCCGCGCACGTAGCGGACGATCAGGAAGATCTCCACGATCGCGAGCACCCCGTACAGCGCGGTCAGGGCGATCACCGAGGTCAGCAACTCGCCGGGGGACACCCCCGAGGACACGGCCGACGCGGTGAACATCCACACGCCGTCGACGCCGGACGCATCGGGGTTGGGCACCACCACGAACGGCTGGCGGCCCATCTCGGTGAACACCCAGCCGGCGATGTTGCCGAGGAACGGCAGCGCGATGCTCAGCACCGCCAGCGGCGCCCACCACTTGCCCGGCGGGAACTTCCGCTTGCGGGTCAACCAGAGCACGAACACCGCACCGAGCGCGGCCAGGCCACCGAAGCCGATCATGAACCGGAAGCCCCAGTAGGTCACCGGCAGGTTCGGCGTGTAGTCGATCGGCTGCCCCGCGAACGAGCCCAGCCGCGGGTCGTCCGGGTAGTGCGTGCCGTACTTGGCCTGGTACTCCGGGATCAGCGCCTGCACGCCCTCGACCTCGCTGGAGAAGTCGCCTTCGGCGAGGTAGGACAGGATGTAGGGCACCGTGATGCTCTTGACGTTCTCGCAGTCGGGGCGGGCGACGTCGCCGATCGCGAAGATCGAGAAGCTGGCGGGTGCCTCGCTGTGGCACAGCGCCTCCGCGGAGGCCATCTTCATGGGCTGCTGCTGGAACATCAGCTTGCCCTGGATGTCACCGGAGATCGCCAGCCCGGCGAAGGCGATCACCGCGACCCACGCGCCCAGCCGCAGCGAGCCGTGCCAGGCGCGGCGGTCCTCGTCGTCCGGGTCGGACTTGCGGTGGTGGCGGGCGATCTGCCAGGCGGCGATGCCGATCAGGAACGAGCCGGCGACCGCGAAGCAGCCGAACACGGTGTGCGGGAACGCGGCGAGCACGGTGTTGTTGCCCAGCACCGCCCAGATCGAGGTCAGCCGGGGCCGGCCGTCGACCACCTCGATGCCGACCGGGTGCTGCATCCACGAGTTGGCGGCCAGGATGAAGTACGCGGACAGCACGGTGGCCAGCGAGAACGCCCAGGCGCAGGCGAGGTGCACGCCCTTGGACAGGCGGTCCCAGCCGAAGATCCACAGGCCGAGGAAGGTCGACTCGACGAAGAACGCGAGCAGGCCCTCCATGGCCAGCGGCGCGCCGAAGACGTCGCCGACGAAGCGCGAGTAGGAACTCCAGGCCATGCCGAACTGGAATTCCTGCACGATGCCGGTGACCACGCCCATGGCGAAGTTGATCAGCATCAACTTGCCCCAGAACTTGGTCATCTTCAGGTAGCGCTGCTTGCCGGTGCGGTACCAAGCGGTCTGCATGCCGGCGACCAGGATCGCCAGCCCGATGGTCAGCGGCACCATCAGGAAGTGGTAGACGGTAGTGATCCCGAACTGCCATCGGGCGATGTCGAGCAGATCCACGACTCCACCCTGCCGCTCCGTAGTGCGAATGCGCAGAGGCAAGGGCCCTATCTCGCCCGGTCGAGAGTCCTGTCCCGGACGGGACCTTGGTCCCGGTCACGTAGGGCAGCCGAAATCACCGGATCGATTACTTGTACCAAGCGATCCGGCGACGCGGAAGACCTCTGCGTGAACACGCCGACCGAAAACCGTTCCGGCCGTCCGTGCGTCTAGAGGTGTGTGCGCGATCAAGAGCGGGAAGACGAGCGGTTGCTCAGGCGGATCGCACGCGGCGACCGGGCCGCCTTCGACGCGCTCTACGAGCGCAACGCGGGCTGGCTGGCGGTCCGGCTGCGCCGCCGCTGCGGCGATCCCGAACTGGCCGCCGAGGTGCTGCAGGACTGCTTCCTGACGGCGTGGCGCTCGGCGGGCGGATTCGACCCGTCGCGCAGCGCCGCCGGCTGGCTGTGGACCATCGCGACGAGCCGGCTGATCGACGCGCACCGCCGCCGCAACGTCCGCATCCAGCCCGTCGGAGAGCCGGTCGATTCGGCGATCACCGCGGAATCCGCGGAGGACGAGGTGCTGGCCCGGGCCTTCAGCCCCGAGCTGGCCGGCGCCCTGCACCGGCTCTCCCCCGAGCTCCGGGCGGTCCTGCAGGCCACCGTGCTCGACGGCCGGACCGTGCGGGAGACCTCCGAGCTGCTCGGAATTCCCGAGGGCACGGTCAAGACCCGCGCGCGCAAAGCCCGCCACATCCTGAAGGAGGCACTCGCATGACGCACGAGCACTTCCCCGCGTCCACCCTGCGTGCCTACGCAGCGGGTCTGCTGCCGGAGGCGGACGAGGTGGAGGACCACGCCCTCGACTGCGCCGCCTGCCGACGGCTGATCAACGACGCGGCGTCCGGCGATCCGGTGGTGCTGCAGGCGCAGGCCGGCCTCGCCACGCTCCCCCCGCAGTTCCCCCGGCCGAGCCGGGGGCGCCGGCTGCGGGTGCTGCTCAACGCCGCCCCCGCGGTGCGCGGCGCCTGGCTGTTCGCGGTGCTCGTCGCGCTGGCCTGCGCGGTCGGGATGGACCTGCTCAGCATCGAAGAACCCGGCGGCTGGTGGTCGCAGCACGGCTCCGCGCTGCTGCTGATCGCGCCGATCCTGCCCGTCGCCGGCGTTGCGCTGTGCTTCGGCAGGCTGGGCGACCCGGCCTACGAGATCACCGCGGGCACCGCGCTCGGCGGGCTGCCGCTGGTCCTCTGGCGCACCCTGTCGATCCTGCTCACCACCGTGCCGGCGAGCGCGGTGATCGGCGCGATCACCGACCGGACGTCGATCGTCGGCTGGCTGCTGCCGTGCCTGGCGCTGACCGGCCTGACCCTGGCGCTCGGTTCGCGGTTCCGGCTCGAACCGGTGGCCGCCGCGGTCGCCACCGGCTGGCTGGTGCTCGCCGGCGGCCCGCTGGTCGTCGCCCGGGTGCCGGTGCTGCTCGACCGGCCGCTGCCGCTGCTGTGGTCGTCGCTGATCGTCCTGTCCGCCGCGGTGCTCTACCTCCGCCGCACGAACTTCCAGCACACGTCGAGGAGCTGAACCATGCCCGCCATCGAGATCCAGGACCTGGCCGTGCGATTCGGCCGCCGCCGCGTGCTCGACGCGATCACCGCGGACTTCGGCGCCGGCGTGCACGGCCTGCTCGGTCCCAACGGTGCCGGGAAGTCGACGCTGATCCGGGTGCTGGCCACGCTGACCGCGCCTTCCGGCGGCTCGGTCCGGCTGCTCGGCCACCCGCCGGCCGGCGCCGACCTGCGCCCGCTGCGGCGCGAAATCGGCTACCTGCCGCAGGAATTCGGGTGGTACCCGAGGTTCACCGCGCGCGAGTTCGTGGAGCACTTCGGGTGGTTGAAGGAGGTCCCGGCCGCGGAGCTGATGCCGGCCGTGGACCGGGCGCTGCGGCGCGTCGGGCTCGGCGACCGCGCCGACGAGAAGCTGAAGCGCCTCTCCGGCGGGATGCGGCGCCGCGTCGGCATCGCGCAGGCCATCGTCAACGATCCCGGACTCCTGCTGCTCGACGAGCCGACCACCGGGCTCGATCCCGAGCAGCAGGACGAATTCCGCGAGCTGCTGCGCGAGCTCGGGCGGGATCGGTGCGTCGTGCTCGCCACGCACATCATGGGCGATGCGGAGGCGTGCGATCGGCTGCTGGTGCTGGACGCGGGTCGGCCGGTCTTCCGGGGGACGCCGGCGGAGCTGGCCGACGGCGGCGATCTGGCGGACGGCTACCGCGCGGTGCTGGGCAGCAGCAGGGCGGGCGCGGCATGAGCAGGAGGATCTTCGGGAACGAGTTCTACCGCGGAACCGCGGGCCCGCTCGCGATGGCGATGCTGGTGTCGCTGGTCGCGGTGCTGTTCGTGCAACCGTGGTGGGCGGGCAGCTGGAACGATCTCGCCGTGGTCGTGCGCAGCGGTCAGATCTTCACCTGGCCGTTGGTGGCGACTGCCGGTGCATGGGCCGCGAGCAGGGAGAACAGACGCGGCACCGAGGAACTCCTGGCGACCTTGCCCCGGCCGGGTTGGCAGCCGTTCCTCGTGTCGTGGGCGGCACTCGTGCTGGGCGCGGTGCTCGGCATCGCGACAACGTGGGGAATCGCGGCAATGTTCGTCTTCCCGATCGCCACCGGTAGCGGTACCGACTGGATCGCGGCGCTGCTGGTCTGCGTCCCCGCACACGGCGCGGCAGCCGCATTCGGCATGGTGCTGGGGCGGCTCGTCCGGTGGCGGCTGATCGTCCTGCTGACCCCGGCGTTGGCACTTCTGGTGTACACGGCGGCCAGCTGGGCGAGTTGGATGTCGGGGTACGACGCGCTGTTCACGATCCTCTTCTCCGCACAGGTCTCCACCGGGTCGATGTACGCGGTGCCGTCGAGCGCGCTGCAGGCGATGTGGTTCGCGGCGATCGCGGCGAGCTTCCTCGTCCTGGCCGTGTCGCGTCGACGGTGGCTCGTGCTGGTGCCGGCGGCACTGGTCGCCGCGCTGACGCTGCTGATCGCGTCGGTCCCGCTGAACCGGCACGTGGTCGCTGATCCGGTGGCGATGCAGGAGGTGTGCACGACGCGCGGGCCGACGATCTGCGTCGCGCGCTACGAGGAGCACGTGCTCGGCGAGCTCGCCGAACTCGGCCAGCCGATGCTGGAGAAGCTCCACGGCATCCCGGGGGCTCCGGAGGAATTGCGGTTCGGCAGCTCGGCGAACCCGGACCTGCCCGTGTACCTGCACAACACGACCGTCACCGGGCGGCTCGCGGATCCCGTGCAGGAGCGCGAATGGCTGGCGAACATGTTGGTCGGCACGGTCCCGACCTGCGACGGCGAACCCTTCTACCGGGTGTACCAGGCCGCGCAGTCGCGGCTGCTCGAGAACGGCCGCTCGCTGGATCGCGAATGGATGACCGCCTATTTCGCGGCACGCGCCGATTGCGACACCGATGCGACGCTGGCGCTGCTGAATTAGCGAACGTTCCGGCCGGTAGGCACTCGTGCGCGTTTTGGATCGCTATGGCACTCCAAACCACGCACGAGCCCTGACCAGCGCAAACCGAACCCCAACGAAGAACCGATTCTGATCGGCCGGAAACACCCGATTCCGGCCGGTGCCTCCGCGCGCCCGGAAAGGGGCTCATCCGTGACGTTGACCCATCCCGGAAAAGCCGTGCAGCCGAAGGGAATCGGCCGGGATCCGGCGTTCCCGCCGGCGGTGCGGCCGGTTCTGCTGATCGCTGCGGCCGTCGCGATCGCGTTGCTGCTGACCAGCCCGCGTTACGGCTACTTCGCCGACGAGCTCTACTTCATCGCGGCGGGGCACCACCTCGCCTGGGGCTACGCCGACCAGCCGCCGCTGATCCCGCTGATAGCGTCCACTTTAGACATCTTGCTCCCGGATTCGCTGATGGCGCTGCGGATTCCGCCGATGCTGGTCACCGCCGCCGGAGTCGTCGTGACGGCGCTGACCGCGCGCGAACTGGGCGGCGACCGCCGCGCGCAGGTGCTCGCCGCCGGGGCCTGGGCGGTCACCGTGCAGTTCGCCAGCGCCGGGCACCTGCTCGCGACCTGGTCGTTCGATCCGTTCCTGTGGACGGTGATCGGCTGGCTGGTGGTGCGCTGGACGCGCTGCCGCCGGGATCACCTGCTGCTGTGGGCCGGCGTGATCACCGCGGTCGCGCTGCAGGTCAAGTTCCTGATCCCGGCGTGGTGGCTCTGCGTCGGCGTCGCCGCCCTCGCGGCTGGACCGCGCGAGCTGCTGCGCCGCCCGATGCTCTGGTGCGGGGCGGGTTTCGCCGCGCTCACCGCGGTTCCCACGCTGCTCTGGCAGCACGCCCACGGCTGGCCGCAGCTGCGCATGCCCGCCGCGATCGCCGCCGAGAACTGGTACGGCTGGCTGTTCCTCCCGACTGCCGTCGCATGCGCGGGCCTCGTCGGTGGGGCCGCAGCCTGCTACGGCTCGTGGCGGCTCCTGCGCTCGCCGAACCTGCGCCCGTACCGCTACCTGGGCTGGGCCGCCATCGGAACCACGGCAATCTTCCTGCTCGCGGACGGCCGCCCCTACTACGTCGCGGGCCTGTTCGGCCTGCTCTACGCCGTTGCCGCAGTGGAGGCCCCGAAGTTCCCGGGCCGGCTCACCGGCACGGCTTTCGCGGTCTCCGCTTGCCTGGCGCTGACCGCGCTGCCGGTGCTCCCGGTGTCGTCGATCCAGCGGTTCGACACGTTCGGCCGGGGCAGCATCGGCTGGCCGCAGCTGACCTCGGCCGTGGCCGACGCCTACCACCGCGCTCCCCCGCGGACCGCCGTCATCACCCACGACTACTGGTCGGCCGGCGCGCTGCACCACTACGGGAGCGCGGCCGGGATTCCCGAGGTGTACAGCGGAAGCCGGGGATTCTGGTACCTCGGCCGCCCGCCGGAGGACACCGAGCACGTGGTTTACCTGGGCGGCACCCGCGAAGACCTGCTCCGGTCCTTCCGCGACGTCCGCCCGATGACCACAGTGGACACCCGGCTCGACACCTACTACGAGGGCACCACGATCTGGCTCGCCAGCGGGCCGCGGCGGCCGTGGGCCGAGCTGTGGCCGCAGTTCCAGCGCATGGGCATCTTCGACGGCACCGCCGGCAGCGGCACCGAACTCCCCGGCGCTCAGACGACCAGCGCGTTCACCGCGGCGACCGCGGCCGTGCCGTCGTAGGAACGCCACGCCTCCGCCATCCGGCGCACCGCCTCGGCGAGCTCGTCCGGCGGGTAGTGGAACGGGATGCGCAGGCAGCGTTCGCTGCGCCGCTGCGGATCCAGCGACTGACCTGGCAGCACCGCGACGCCGAACCGCAGCGCGTGCTGGGCGAAGGCGCTCGCGTCGCCGTAGGGCAGCGTGGCCCAGAGCGTCTGCCCGCCCGCAGGAACCCGGAACGTCCACGGCAGGTTCGCGTCGAGTTCGGTGCAGAGTCGGTCGCGCCGGGCGCGGAGTTCGCCGACCCGCCGCTCGCGCACCTCGTCCAGCCGCGGCAGCAGCGCGGCGGCCAGCCACTGGTCCAGCACCGGGCCGCCGAGATCGTGCACCGCCCGGAGCCGCGCCAGCCTCGTGATCAGCGGCTCGGGGGCGCGCACCCAGCCGACCCGCAGGCCGCCCCAGACCAGCTTGCTCAGCGATCCCACGTTGATGACCGCCGCGCCGTCCAGCGGCTCCGGGGCCGCGTCGTCGAGGTCGAGCTCGGCCAGCACCTCGTCGTCGACCAGCGGGACGCCGTGCCGCTCGCAGGTCTCCGCCAGTCGGCGGCGCTGCAACGACGGCAGCAGTTCGCCGGTCGGGTTGTGGAAGGCGGAGATCACGTACGCCAGCGCCGGACGATCCGCCACCGCGCGCAGGTAACCAGCCAAGTCCAGCCCGTCGCCGGCGCGGACCGCGCGGATCCGGGCACCGGCCTCCTGCGACAGCTCGAACGATCCCGGGTAGGTCGGGGCGGCGAGCAGCACCTCGTCGCCGGGCGCCACGAGCATCCTGATCAGCAGCGAAAGGGCCTGCTGCGCCCCGTTCACGACGAGGATCTGCTCGGCGCGGGTCGGCACGCCGCGCTGCGCGTAGCGGTCGGCGATCGCCTGCCGCAGCTCGGGAACCCCGGCCGGGTGGTAGCCCATGTCGGGGCCGATGCCGGCGAGCCGGGCGGTCACCGCGGGCAGCAGCTCGGCGAGTTCCGGTGGCGGCAGCAGCGGGCTCGCGCACGTCAGCTGGATCGCGCCGTCGGCGGGTTCGAGCAGGTGCAGGTACATCGGCCCGACCGACTCGACGGCGGCGGTGCGGGCGGCGGTGAGCCATGCCGACGTGACCCGGGTTCCGCTGCCCTGGCGGCGTTCGAGCCGCCCTTCCTCGCGGAGCGTCCGGTAGGCGGCCACGACGGTGTTGCGGCCGACCGCGAGCGCGCCGGCGAGCGCGCGGTCGGGCGGCAGCACGGTGTCCGGCGGCAGGCTGCCGTCTTCGATCAGCTGGCGCAGCCGTCCCGCGAGCAGCTCGTGCAGCGCGCCGCGCTGCGCGGACCAGCGGCCGAGCAATCCCACGACGCGATCCAGCGAAATTGGTTCCATCGGGGAGCCAATCTACCCGCATTGGCGCTTCCCGCGGACCGCCGCCGGGGGAAGCCTGGTTCCCATGACCCACTTGAACACCCGCTGCGTCCACGTCAAGACCCCGGAGGCCCCCGTGGGGCGGCCGCTGACCGCGCCGCTCTACCAGACCTCCGGCTTCGCCTTCGCCGATCCCGCGGTCGTCGCCGACGGCATGGCGAACCCCGACGGCACGCCGGTCTACTCGCGAATGGGCAACCCGACCGTGCGGGCGCTGGAGGACACCGTCGCCGAGCTGGAGGGCGGGCAGGCCGGCTTCGCGACCGGCTCCGGCATGGGCGCGATCAACTCGGTGCTGCTGACGCTGCTGAGCAGCGGCGACCACGTGATCGCCCAGCGCAGCCTCTACGGCGGCACGTTCGCGTCCTTCGAGAACCTCGCGCACCGCTGGGGAATCGAGGTCAGCTACGTGTCGGGCCCGGCGGAGGCGCGGCAGGCGCTGCGGCCGAACACCAAGCTGCTCTACGCCGAGACGATCTCGAACCCGATGGTGGAGGTCGCCGACCTGCCCGGGATGTTCGCGGTGGGCCGCGAGGCGGGCCTGATCAACGTCGTGGACAACACCTTCGCCACCCCGCTGCTGTGCCGCCCGATCGAGCAAGGCGCGGACGTCGTCGTGCACTCGACGACGAAGTACCTCGGCGGCCACTCCGACGTGCTGGGCGGGGTCGCGGTGTTCGCGGACGCCGACCTGCACCGCGAGCTGTGGCCGGAGCTGGTGGAGATCGGCGCGTCGGCGGATCCCTTCGCGGCGTGGCTGACGCTGCGCGGCGTGCAGACCCTCGCGCTGCGGATGCGCCAGCACTGCGCGAGCGCCCAGTTCATCGCCGAACGGCTCGCCGAGCACCCGGCGGTGCGCGCCGTGCACTACCCGGGCCTGCCGTCGCACCCCAGCCACGAACTGGCGCGGAAGCTGCTGACCGGCAACGGCGGCGTGCTGACCTTCGACCTGGGCAGCAGGGCGGCCGGGCTGGCCTTCGTGCAGGCGATCCGGCTGGCATCGCTCGGCCCGTCGCTGGGCGGCGTCGAGACGCTGGCGCTGCACCCGGCCAGCACCTCGCACCGCCAGCTCACCGACGAGCAGCTGCGCGCGGTCGGCATCGGCGAAGGCGTCATCCGCGTCTCGATCGGCATCGAAGACCCGGACGACATCTGGGCCGACCTCGACCAGGCCCTGCCCGCGTGAGCACATGGGATGCTCCTATAGATGTCAAGCGGCAGGAGCAAGGTCGTTTTGACTGGTTCGTTCGGTTGGTGTGGTGGTCAGGGCGCGGTAGACCTCGCGGG